>CAZTJD010000005.1:0-102827 GCA_964613985.1 uncultured Anaerolineales bacterium | reverse complement strand
TTGACAACCATTCCTATGATCTTTGCCAGTCCATCTCCTAACTCGGCCATTTTCTTGATTGTTTCGGTAGGCATTTTCTCCACCTGGTTATAAGCAGTCGTGATGGTTTCAAATAGTTCCAACATCTCAGATACTCGTTCCATGGCGAAGGGGTCATTATATTTTTCCTGTTCAAGTTCGGCAATGGTCTTGCGCAAGATCACCAGGGTAGGATCAAATTCCCGCTTCTTCCGCTCATCCAGGATTACCCGGAACATCTCCCATATATCGTTCATAGTCTCGAAATGATCCCGTCGGTCTCCAAGCACATGGACGACCCGCACGATGCCCCAGGATTGGAGTTCGTGCAATCCAGTGCTCACCGTCGAGCGAGCCAGAGACAGAGCTTCGCAGATTTCCTCAGCAGTAATGGGTGTAGAAGATAGGTAAAGCAGGGCATAAATTTGGGCTGAAGTGCGGTTGATGCCCCAGGATGAGCCCATCTCACCCCAGTGAAGAATGAAGTCTTGCATTGGTGGTGTAAGTTTGTCCATGAAACATAAATTCGCTTATTACGGATTTTTCGGATTTTACCGAAATAAACGATATAAGTCAAGCGAATCGGGAGAGATGTTCTGTTTTAGGGTAGGGATGGCAAGGTAATCATGGTGTTCACCCTTGGGCAACCATTGAGGAAGATTGTCTCATTATCCTTCCTCTTTTAGGTTTTGGTCTGGGACTGGGAAAATGTCGTTCGTTATGCGAATTCGCTGATAAGGCTCCCGATCCAAATAACCAACAGGGGTTAGGCGGGTGATTCCGTCGTTGGGAACCAATTTAGCACCCTCAACCAATGGATCATCCAAGCTGTTGATCACACAACCTTGGCAGATGTCCCAGGACAACAGTTCGATCTTGTTATCTGTAAGCAGCTCTTGTATCACATGGCCCCAGACCACCCCCTACCCTTTAATCGTTAATATCCCGAATGGGGTGTGCTGCGAATTGACACAAAGGATAAATGAAAGTACACTGATAAAAACCAGCAAAATGATCGCGAACCATTTCGGAGAAATCAGATGGCAACCTATCAAGTTGTGATGAGCAAAGGACCACACCAGGGAAAGATTTATAATCTGAGCGGAACCAACATAACGATTGGCCGGGATTTTAATGCGGACATCGTAATTAATATCCCTGAAGTCTCACGCCGGCATGCCCAGTTCAGGATGGAGGGTGGGGTTTACTTCCTGGAAGACCTCGGCTCTACCAATGGAACCTTTGTCAACGGACAGCGACTGAGCACCCCTCACCGGATGCACAATGGCGAGACGATCATGTTGGGTGAAGCGGTGACCTTCAATTACCGAGTCGTCGGACCGGCTGACCCAAACGCTACCATTGTGGCCTCCTCAAGCCAGGAAGCGACCATGGTCGTCGGAGACCAGGCTGATTATGAATCTTTTGCGCCTGGAGGTACTTATAAGATCGATGATTTTGAAATTCCGCCACCTATCCCGGGTACTCCTGAATATTCCAATCAATACCAAGAAGTTCCTCCTGTCGACTATGGCACGGACTATGAAACAGCTAAATCACCGAACAGGACCTGGTTATTTGCCGGATTAGGCTGCATTCTCATCTTGATCCTTGGCTGTGTCGCTGCTGCAATCATCTTTGATACCATGGACATGTACTGTCAGCCTCCCTTCGAAACCTTGTTCGATTTCCTTTATACCTGCCCCTGACCTCATAACAAGGTTTTTTAGCATTCATATCTTTCGTTATTCCAAAAAGATCCAACGCGCTAGGACGTATTTCATCGTAAAAAGAAACCTTCCAGCTTCCCATTTACATGGTTCTCGGCGAAGTAGTTTCTTAGGAACAAAGTGAGGAATCTCTCCCATCCTCCATTAACACCCTTGTCTCAACAATGACCCAGCAAATTTCCCTATTAAAGCCCAAATCCTGGTCTGTTTCAGAGGTCACCCGCTACCTCAAAGACTTACTCGAATCCAATCATAACCTGGTAGACCTGTGGGTGCAGGGGGAGATCTCCAATACCTCTCGACCTTCCTCAGGGCACCTCTACTTCACCCTTAAAGATGCCAGTGCCGCTTTAAGGGTGGTCATGTGGCGCAGTGCAGTAGCGAGGTTGCGTTTCCAGCCCCAGGATGGGGATGCGGCCGAAATCCACGGGCACATCAGCATCTACGAGGTCGGCGGTCAATACCAGCTCTATGCCGACCAGATTCGACCCATTGGGGAGGGTGTCCTCTATCAGGCCTTCTTGCAGCTAAAAGCGAAGCTGGAAGCCGAAGGATTATTTGACCAGGAACACAAACAGCCTATCCCTACCCGCCCGCGGCGGATCGGCATCGTTACCTCACCCACAGGAGCAGCTTTGCGGGATATGCTTAATACCTTGCGCAGACGCTTCCCACTCACCGAAGTGGTCCTTGCCCCAACCGCCGTTCAGGGTGTCGAGGCACCGCCGCAGATCGTAGCTGCAATCGAGGTGTTAAACTGCCTGGAAGAGGTCGACCTGATCTTGGTCGCTCGCGGTGGCGGGTCGATTGAGGACCTCTGGGCTTTCAACGACGAACGCGTCGCCAGGGCTATTTATGCTTCTCGTGCCCCAGTGATCTCCGGAGTGGGGCACCAGACCGACTTCACCATTGCTGACTTTGTAGCGGACCTGCGCGCCGCCACCCCGACCGCTGCTGCTGAATTGGCAGTCCCGGATAGGGTCGACCTGCTGGTTGGCATTGGAGAACTAAGGCAGGGGTTAGCAGGATCCATCTTGAAAATCACCAGGGACCGCCGCTGGGCACTGGCAGAGCTGACGAACCGACTCGAAAGACGTTCTCCCGAGTCGCGTATCCAGCGTGACCGCCAACGCATGGATGAATTGATCTCCCGTTCTGCTACTTCCCTCCTCAACCGTTTGCGGTTGGAACGCAGCCATGTCCTAAGCCTGGCGCAACGTATCGAAGCGCTTAACCCCGAAGCTGTATTAAAGAGAGGCTATGCTATGATCTCCGGCTCCGATGGGGTGGCCATTCGTAAGGTAGCCCAGGTTGCCCCTGGCGATCGGGTCGATGCCCGAGTCAGCGATGGCACCTTTTCAGCCAGGGTCATCAAAGACGATTGAATATCTACCAAATGCGGGATAAAATATTTGTTAATTACAGGAAAGTTTTTTTATGGTGAAACAGCTTCTGATTCTTGCAGGAAGTCGAATTTTACAGGACAGACCTGCTTCATGATGTATGCCATTTTGGATCCTCCCTGACGAAGTAATCTCTGTTGATAGGAGCAGGCGATATAAAACCAATCAAATTTAATGAGGAAATCCCATGACTAAAGACCTCACACCAGTCGAAGGCCTCACCTACGAACAAGCCTACGCTGAACTGGAAGCCATCGTCGCCGCCTTGGAAGGGGAAGAACGCAGCCTGGAGCAAACCTTAGCCCAGTTCGAACGCGGCCAAGCCCTCGCGAAACACTGCATGACCCTCCTGGAAAACGCTGAATTGAAAGTCCAGCAGATTTCTGGTGAAGATCTGTTGCCTTTCGAAGAGGAATAATATCTCCAAACGATTAACAAAGGAGACCAACCATGACCTTCACCTTACAGATCGGTGACAAAGCCCCCGATTTTATACTCCCCGCTACGGACGGGAACACTTACACACTTTCAGATTTCAATGACGCCAAAGTGCTGGTTGTTTTTTTCACCTGCAACCACTGCCCCTACGTCCTCGGCTCCGATGAAATCACCCGCGCTACTGCTGAGAAGTTCGCCCCCCAAGGAGTCAGATTCGTAGCGATCAACAGCAACAGTAAGCATACCTACCCGGAGGACGATTTCGAGCACATGATCGACCGGATGGAGCAGCACCAGTTCCCCTGGCTGTACCTTTATGATGAATCACAGGAAGTCGCCCTGGCGTACGGAGCCCTGCGCACACCTCACTTCTACGTCTTTGATCGGGACCGAATACTTGTTTACACCGGTCGTGGAGTCGACAACCCTCGCCAGCCTGAGAAGATCACTGTCAACGACCTCGATCGCGCCCTGGAAGAGCACCTGGCGGGTAAGCCCATTAATGCTCCTGTCACCAACCCCATCGGCTGTAATGTTAAGTGGGAGGGCAAGGATGCCCACTGGATGCCCCCCGAAGCCTGCGACCTGGTCTTTTAACGAAGGATTACACTTCGACGCTCACTCTAAACGCCTTTTTCGGGTTCCCTTTACTTTTGCCGCCGCCCTAAATAATGCCTGAACCTCCGGCACCTTCAACAACACCATCAATATCCCATACACCAACCCCCCAATCACTAATCCCCCACCAACCACCAGCCATGGTGTAGCCTTCCCAACAAGGGATAACCATCCCCATAACACCAACGCCATCACACCAGTCCCCAGAGCCGCCGCACCCAATCCCTGCAACACGCGCCGACCCTGGATCCCCTTCAACCGTCGACGTATCAGGACCAGCAGGGCACTCATCTCCAGTGCCGTTGCCAGGGAATTCGCTAGTGCCAACCCGCCATGTGGCATCCACCCCATCCGCTCGAACAGGGCTGAGAAAGCGAAACTGAAGCCAACATTCAGGCTCATCGCCACCACGCCAACGAAGACCGGGGTGCGGGTATCGTGCAGGGCGTAGAAAGCGCGAGCAAGGACCTCCATCATCGAATGACCGACCAGTCCGGTTGCATACCAAAGCAGTGCCCAGGCGACCAGTTCCGTTGATCGTGCTGTGAACTCCCCCCGTTGAAAGAGCAACTGAACCACTGGCGTTCGCAGTAGTATCAGCCCTACTGAGGCTGGCAGCGATAGCAGCAGGATGCTGCGTAGAATCCCCCCCAGGGAGTCCTGCACCTGAGTAAGCTGGTCTCGGGCGAATTGTGCCGCTAGGGTCGGCATCGCCGCGGTGGCAATCGACTGTGCGATCGCAGCCTGGGGCATCAACATCAGCACAAAGGCGAAAGTAATACCGGTGACGCTCCCCTCTGGCATGAACGAAGCCAGCCGAGTGTTAACCCAGAAGTTCAGCTCAACTACGGCAACCCCCAGCAGCCGCGGACCCATTAGTCTGAAAACTTCTCTTACCTCTGGATGGTCTAATCCCAAGATGGGTGTATAGACTGCTCCCTGGTGCAGGAGTGCTGGTAGTTGAAGTAGGAGGTGAGCCATTGCCCCAATCAACACACCCCACGCTAAGCCGTAGATGCCCATCTTGGGAGAAAGGACCAGGATGCCAAAGATCATCCCTAACCGATACAAGGCAGGCGTCAGTGCCGGCACCAGAAAGACCTGGTGTGAATTTAGGATTCCCATCACCAACCCACTGATTCCGAAGATGGCGACGGAAGGGAGCATAATGCGCATCAGCTGCACCGTTAGCTGTTCCTGGGCTGGATTGTTAAATCCTGGTGCTAGGTAGTTTCGCACGATTTGAGGTGCAAAAACCGCTGCCAGGATTCCCAGAACAGCCATGACTAGAAGGACCAAGTTACCCACTGCAGCGGCAAGCTTCCAAGCCCGTTCCCGTTCTTCTTTGACCAGTAAAGAGGTAAAGGTTGGGATAAAGGCAGACCCCAGTGCACCGCCTGCGATCAAGCGGAAGAGTGTTTCCGCTACCCGGTTGGCAGCGTTGAAGGCATCCATCGACTTATCCGTGCCGAATGCCTGGGCAGCTAGGACTTGGTAGGCCAAACCGGCAAGCTGGCTGATGACAAAGGCGACCATCACCAACCCGGCAGCTCGGGCGATCTGTTGGTTCGCGTTTGAGCTTTCACTACGCATTCCTTCCATGGGAGTGGATTATAACAGGGAAGGATGGAAGATAGATTCCTTTGGATTACTGCATACTTAGGGAAAATAACCACAATATCCTAAACCAGAGCCGGTTTAATATTAAGAAATCTATAAGGTCCATGTGCTATAATCGCCACCAGCAGGGAGAAAGCAGGCTTGCTAGCCCTGCTGATACCCTTTATGAGATATGATTGTCAATTTTGTAATCGGAGGTTGACAGGTTTTTATGCTGAAAAGATTTGTCCGTTTAATTGGTGGAGACCCATCCAAAAAACAACTTGAAGAACTTGCTGCCGTTGCCAATACCATTACGAATCTTGAACCAACATTTGAGACTTTTAGTAATGAAGCAATTAGTGCCAAAACCAGGGAGTTCCGGGTTCGATTGGCAAAAGGGGAGACCCTGGACAATATATTGCCGGAAGCTTTTGCTTTAGTTCGTGAAACAAGCAAAAGGACCATTGGTCTCCGGCACTATGATATTCAGCTTGTCGGTGGGATTGCTCTTCACCGCGGCATGATTGCTGAGATGAGGACCGGAGAAGGCAAAACCCTGGTCGCAACCCTGCCGTTGTACCTTAATGCCCTTTCATTAAACCCAAATTGGGTGATCTTGGCGAAACAGAAGTGGGGCCAGGATCCCGAGAAATGGCAATTCCAATCGATAGAAGATGTGAAAGTTGGTTTAGGTACCCACCTGGTTACTGTCAATGATTACCTGGCGCGTCGTGATGCTCGCTGGAAAGCGCCTATTTTTTCCCACCTCGGTTTAACCGTTGGTGTATTGCAGATGGCAGCCAGGACAGAGCATGGTCGGAAAGCCTTCCTGGTCGACTTGGAAAAGTCCTCCCCACACGAAGATCAGCACCAACTGCTGATGGTGGATCGTAAGCTAGCTTATGATGCCGATGTTACCTACGGGACCAACAACGAGTTCGGATTTGATTATCTGCGCGACAATATGAAGATGAGTCTCTCCGAACGGGTGCAGCGAGGCCATCATTATGCTATCATCGACGAGGTCGACAACGTGCTGATTGATGAAGCCCGTACGCCCTTGATAATCTCCGGACCTTCTCATGAGGACAGCGAGAACTACGTCCGCATGGGACAGGTCGTCAAGCAGCTCCGACCGGAGGACTATGAAATTAGTGAAAAAGATCGAACCATAACCCTGACGGAGATTGGCGAGACTCATGTGGAGCAGATCTTGGGTATGGCTTTACGGGATCCAGAACGACCCGAGGATGTCACCCCTGAGCAGGCGCGCTTGTTGGGCTACCTTGAACAGGCGTTAAGAGCAGAATTCCTTTATAATAAAAATAAAGAATATGTCGTCCAGGCTGGCAGGGTGGTCATTGTCGATGAATTCACCGGACGGCTGATGCCCGGGCGTCGCTGGTCTGACGGCTTGCACCAGGCTGTTGAAGCGAAAGAGGGTGTTAAAGTTCAAAGCGAAAATGTTACTTACGCTACGATCACCATTCAGAATTATTTCCGCATGTATGAAAAACTCGCCGGGATGACAGGGACTGCCCTGACTGAGGCAGAGGAGTTCATGGAGATCTACAATCTGGATGTAATCGCCATTCCTACCAACCTGGAATACCAGACTATGGGTGAGGAACCGGGCCTGCTCTCTAAAGAAGCACGCGATAAATATAATTATAAATGTACTTATTATGTGCCCGTGGATGAACCTGAAAGCGAACCCCTGTTTTGGAAACGCAAGGATTATCCCGATGTCATCTACCGCTCTGAAGAAGCCAAGCTGCGTGCGATTGTGCAGGAAATCCTCACGTATACGGTGATCGGTAGGCCTATCCTGGTTGGTACCACCTCGGTGGAGGGTTCTGAACGTCTATCCCGCCGGTTGAGGGCTGAACCGGTCCGCCGCCTGATGCAAACTTTGCTTATTCGAAACCTGTGGCTGCGCAAATACGACCGTATCGAAGACGGTAGGCAGATTACAGAACTGATCCCATTGAATGCTCCTTTAGAAGAGCTACGAGCAAGTGATCTCCGCCAGTTAGTTCGCGATATGGAGTTGGAGATCTCATTAAATCCGGAGGAGCCACAGAATCTTGAAACCTTACTGGGAATCCTGGATTTATCTCCGGACCACGAGGAACGCTTAGCCAGCATGCTCAAAGGCGGTATCTCCCACCAGGTATTAAACGCCCGTAAGCATACCGAAGAAAGCCAGATTATTGCTGGAGCTGGAGCCTTTGGTGCTGTTACCATTGCTACCAACATGGCAGGTCGTGGTGTGGATATCAAGCTTGGCGGAGAGTTAGCAGAAGAAATCCTATCCGAGGTTAACCGGGTGCTACGGAGGACGGGTAATGAAGACCCTTATGAGATGATCCTGGAAAAGAAACGGGACGCGGTATTGAATCTGGATCCCGAAGAGTATGGAATTTATGGTGCAGAAATTAATTATTTCCTGAATTCCATGCAAGATATGGGGAAGGTAAAAAAACTAGGCGGTCTCCACGTCATCGGTTCTGAAAGACACGAAGCTCGACGGATCGACAATCAGCTTCGTGGGCGTTCCGCTCGCCAGGGCGATCCCGGGTCATCACGGTTCTACCTCTCCTTGGAAGATGAATTGATGATCCGCTTTGGTGGGCAGCAAATGGAAGGGTTGCTGACCCGCCTGAACGTGGATGAGGCTATACCGATTGAGAACAACCTGGTATCCCGTATCGTTGAATCTTCCCAAACCCGGGTGGAAGGGGCGAACTTTGATGTCCGTAAGCACCTGCTGGAATACGATGACGTTCTCAATACTCAACGTAGCAAGATTTATTCCCAACGTGACCGTATCTTCCTTAAGGAAGACCTGGATGAAGATGTCGCTGAGATGCTCCAGGAAGAGGTGCTGCAGCGAGTGCCCGAAGCACTCCAGGATGATGGAGGACCCTGGAAATTACTCTCCTGGTTGGAGCAGATCCAACCATCCCTCATGATGGGTGATGGCATCTTCCCCTCTTATACCCTGAAACTTCTCCTTGAAAACATGAAAGGTGGACAGGTGCTATGGTCAGATAAAGACAATTCGACCTTATCCGTTGTGGAGGCACGCGAGGCTTTGCTCGAGCTTGCTTTAGATTCGCTTAACGCAGAAAAGGACCATCACGTCCAGACGGTTTCTCACTTGTTGGAACAAAGCCAGGATCGCCTGGAAACCCAGTTAGATGAACGTTTGGAAATGGTTGATATCTTTTTCGACAGCCTTGGGCTTGATGAAGAGAATGCAAAAAAGGATCCCCGCCAGCTAGCTTCAGAGCTCAACAATATGGTGCGTCTACCTTTGCGGCTTAACAACCAACAGATGCGATTGCTGGGGACTGAGCCCGATGAAGTATCCGACATCGTCCGAGAGCAGATCAGCAGCCTCTTGATGGGCTTGACCATTGTCCGCTTGATCGGGGCGGTAGAACGTGTTCTCAAGGAACCTTTAGATTTCAGCGGTCAAGATTTAGAAGAAAAAAGTTGGGATGAGCTTTCAAAACAGATGATCGAGGGGATAGAATCGATATATACCAACCGGATTGATCGGTTTATCGGTAATGGCTCCCCTGGACAGCTTGCCTCAGACCTGGATTCTGCTCTTTCAAAGCTAGACAAAGTTAGCATCAAGGATCTCGTTGGATTGATCTATAGCCTGCCACAGGGTCGACGAGCGGCTTTCGATAAGAAAACCCACCGCCGAATTTGGGTTCATACCAACCGCATGACCTATATTTTCAATGCAGCGCATTTACTCGAAGACAGTGATCCCGAAGAAATTGCTGTAGATGTTCTTTCCCACCTAGAGGAGGCTCGAAAAGCCATCCGTTATGAGTGGGGACAGAGTGAGTTCAAACGGCTTGCGGATGTCGGACTAACAGATCTTGAAGAAGATGTGCGTTTGGGCCTGAAAATGGCTTTGGGTCAATCGACCTTCGATGTGATTAGATCAAAACCTTTCAATAAATTGGATCCGGATTACACTGAAACCGTCATCCAAGAATTGGGTCGGCAAGGTATGACCAAGGTGTACCGGCAATTGCTACTCAGCGTGATTTCCAATTTGTGGGTTGAATACCTTACCCAGTTGGAAGCCTTGCGGGTTTCGATTGGTCTGGAGGCTTATGCTCAGCGGGATCCGTTGGTGCAATATAAGAACCGGGCTTTTGAGATGTTCCAAAACTTGCTGAGAGATATGCGTCTCAGCGTGGTTTCTAGAATGTTCACCTTCCGGACCAGAGACCGAAGCGCCCTACAGGCGACGGTTGAACGGGAAGTAGCGCCTCCAGCAGAACCGAAAACCGCATCAGTAAAAGCAGAAAGTCAGCCGCAGAAAAAGAAGCGACGACGACGAAGGCGTTAGTCATAATAAAAATAAGAAGAAAAATTTCTTCCCTCTATTTTTTCTCTTGCAGCCCTTGCTGCTCCCATTTTTTTACTGCATCATGGATGATGTCCCTGATGTCTTGATCGGGGACGTCATCGACACTTTCATATTTTTCTAACCCGATCATCACAACCATGCCTATGCCTGGCCACTCCATCAGACAGACAGGGTCTTTAATCTGGGGAGAATTTTTTAAGTCTGCTTGCAGGATATCGTTAATCTGGGTGACGATGCTCTTAGTTGGCAGTTCAGATTTCTTCACATCAGCTTGCAGGGCTTTGACGAGGACAGTGACAGGATTGAAGCTTGGACGGGGCAAGGCTTCATCGGCTACCTCCTTTTCTTTATCTTCATCCTTGTCTATTGGGAGGTTGCCCCTCTCCATTTGGAGGTCTTGCGTCAATCCCAGCCACTCATTTAGTTCCAGGACAAGCTGCTTGGTCGTTTCCTGCTGGTTATTGTCAAGGTTCTCACTGGTGTCTATTTCTTTCCCCGCCACAGAAATAAGTAGTCGACCTGTATCTGACTTGCGCTGCAGCGAGAGCAGGGCATCCTGATTTTCAATGGAATGGGACGATTTGCGTTTATCCGTTATATTGTTGATTAATTGGTCAATCAACCCACCAAGGATGATGCCCACAAAACCAACCAATATTAGAGTGATTATATCCAGATAATTCATTATTTCTATACAATGTCAACTAAAAACAGATCCTTTTCGATCAAATGAGTCTACTGTAAAAAGGTAGTGGATGATTTCTAGATGGAAAAAGAAACTCAAAAAACCGAGTTTTTCGAGGGCGATATCCCTCAAATTGTTGATTTTCGAGCTTAAAGTGGAAAACTTTTACCATCAAATCCTAAAAAACTCGGTTTTTGCAGCAAAGTCATCAAATGTGATTATTAAAGAGATCCAAATATGTTTGATGGTTGGCACCTTAGTGCATGGAAGGGTGCGGTTGCCCGGATCGTTCCAAAGTCTGTCACCAGGTGGCCTCAAGTATACCGTTTGATCAAGATCAGCACGATGAAGCTTGTAATGACATTTTTTTCGGGAAGATCCGAAGCTCGTTCCCTTCCACAATTCATAAAGATGAACAGTAAGTGGTCAATTCGGGTTGCATTGTTAATGTAACTTAAAAATCCCCGTTGGTCAACATAATTGGTTTGACGGTTTCAATCAGGTACTGGCTGACATTTGGGACAAATATGGGTGCTCCGGTTCCCAACAATGATCCGCTCGATCGGGGTACCACAGCGATAACAAGCTTCCCCTGTCCTTCTGAAAACCTGGAAATGATTTTGGAAATCTCCTCCCCGGTAAACCCAATCGATGCTGGAACCATTACGGAGGATGCCTTCCGTAAGCACTATGTGTATTGCCTGCCAGAGTTTCTCAGCTTGATCACAGCTGAGACTATCCGACTTCGTCAACGGGTGAGTACCAGCCAGGAAGAGGGCTTCATCCGTATAGATATTGCCCATTCCAGCGATGAAGTGCTGGTCCAACAGCAGCGGTTTGATCTGGCGGTTCAGGTTGTGAAGCATTGCACAGAACACTTCTGATGTGAAAGCCTCATCAAGCGGTTCTGGTCCGAGGTGTGAAAGTAAGGGGGCGCTGTCACGGACAAGCCAAACCCGACCGAATTTGCGGGTGTCGTTGAACGCCAGGCGTGTACCCCCATCCAACTCGATCAGCAACCGATGGTGTTTGGCAATTGGGTCATCATGGGTTTCCACCACCAAATCCCCGCTCATCCGTAAATGGATCACCAGCACATCTTGGGTCAAATTAAAAAGCAGGTATTTACCACGACGGTTGAGATCGAGGATGGACTGACCCTTGATTCGTGTTTCGAATTCTTCCGCAGAGGGGGTCTCTAGGGTCTTCTCCCACAGCAGGGATACCCTACAAATTCGTTTCCCCACCAGCGATGGGACCTCCTCCGTACCATGAAGGAAGGTCAATCGGAAAGTCTCAACTTCGGGCAGTTCAGGCATGTCAGGGATATGATGTGTGGGATCGTGATAATGATCAGATATTGTTGAAAGGTAAAAATGACAGGTGACTGGTTATATGGTTCCAGTAACAGGTTGTGATTGACCAGGTGTGAAGGCTTAAAATTGCAGCAAAGGATCTATTCCTGATCCCTCGTCACTGGTACCTAAGCCCTTACTCATTGAACATTTCACCGACACTCCTACCTTCGTGGGCGCGGCGGATAACTTCTCCCAACAATGGGGCTATGGAGTAAATCTTGAGTTTATCACCTAAGGTCGCCAGGTTTTTTTTAGAAATGGGGACGGTATCGGTGGTAATGATTTTTTTTACAGGAAGAGCTTTCAGTTTTTCAACCGCTCCTTCCGAAAAAATGGGATGGACGAACATCAGGTAAATATTTCGCGCCCCGTGTGATTTTGCCAGGTGTACAGCCTGCGAGACGGATCCACCGGTGTCGACTTCATCATCGACAACGATGACATCACGGTTTTCGACATTTCCGATAATCGCCAGTGCTTCGGGATGGTCATCATTTCCCGTGCGGCGTTTCTCGACAAAAGCCATGGATGCATCGATCTCGGTTGCCAGGTTGCGACCTTTTTTAGCAAATCCCAGGTCAGCGGTTAGCACGACGGGGTTTTTCATTTTGTCCCGCAGTTCAAGGATGTGATCCGTGAGGATATGGAAGGCGCTAAGCACATCTCCCGGTATGGAAAAGAAGCCCTGGATCTGTCCTGCGTGTAGGTCCAGGGTCATATAACGATCTGCCCCAGCAATCTCGATCATATCAGCTACCAAACGGGCAGTAATGGGTACGCGCGGCTTGTCTTTTTTATCTGATCTGGCATAACATAGATAAGGGATCACCGCTGTTACTCGCCCAGCCGAGTCCAGGCGTAAGGTTTGTAAAGTGATTAATAGTTCCATCAAGTTACGATGCACCGGGCGTGAGGTTGTCTGGATCACATAGGTGTCCTGACCGCGAACGCTGCATCCTAAACGGACCCATAAGTTGTCATTGGGAAAATGCAGGACATCATGTTCGCTTACCGGTACATTTAAATACCTTGAGATGCGTGCAGCCAGATCCAGCGAAGCAGTGCCCGCAAATATTTTGATATCACCGTACTGACTACAATCCTTTTGATAGGAGCTAACGGGCATAAATACCTCCATCTTCCGCATTCTTTCTCAAATGCTCCCATTCTGAGCGTAATATGCTCATCAGGATCACATCGATGAATTCACCATTCTGGTAATAGCTTTGTCGTAGTCTACCTTCCTGGACAAAGCCAGCTTTTTCATAAGCCCGGATTGCACGAGGATTGTTTTCATAAACCATCAGGGAGACCCTGTTAAGGTTCAGGGTTTGAAATCCGTGTCTAAGGATAAGTTTTAAAGCCTCGGTTCCGTAACCTTGGTCCCAATATTCTTTAACACCGATAACGATTCCAAATTCAGCCGAGCGGATGCGCCAGTCGATCCCGAAGAGACTTAGATCACCGATCGGTTCCCACTTATCTTTGGTCTGGATTTCAATCATTAAAGGTCGTTCTTCTCGAGGGATTTTGCGCATATTCTCATACCATTCTTCTTCATCCTCAATAGAGAAGGGCAGGTAATGGACTAATCCTCTTGTAACCTCAGGATCGTTCAACCAGGTTACAAAAATTGGCAGGTCATCTTTATTCAAGGCTCTTAGACGGATCCGTTCACCATAGATCATGGTTTGCCTCCATTAAGTAAGCGGTCAACAGCCTGCCATGGGGAAACCTCCCGAGCTAGTAACTGATCGACAAGTTTACGGTATGTTTCAGCGTCGATACTTTTTCGCCAGCGATTGATCAAGGTTTCGTGGAGCAGGTTGTCTAGCTCTGTTTCCAGGCGGGTTCTTTCTTTACGTTGTAATATGCCGCTGATTTCTAAATGGGAGCGGTGTTGGGCTATTAAATCGTGCAGTTCGGGAATGCCATCTCCTTCTAGGGCGATTGTCCTCTGGATGGGTGGAATCCAGACATTTTTTTCTTTTGTTTCCCGCTGGTAAGATTGAGTTTTTTCCAATGTACCGTGGTGTTGAAATACTCTTTCGGATGGATGCGCCAGATTCAACATCCCTTTCAAAGCACGTTCGGTTATTTCTACTCCTGGGCGGTCAGCCTTATTAATCACCAGGATATCAGCAATTTCCAGGATCCCTGCTTTTATGGCTTGGATGTCATCGCCAAGTCCTGGGGCTTCAACGACCAGGGTTGTGTGTGCCAGCCGGGCTATATCCACCTCAGCCTGCCCTGCCCCAACAGTTTCGATCAGGATTACCTCGAAACCAGCAGCGTCGAAGGCTTGGACCATCGCGGCAGTTGCATTTGCCAGGCCGCCCAACGATCCACGAGAAGCCATCGAACGGATAAATACTCCCGGGTCCCCGGCTAAGTCTCGCATCCGCACTCGATCTCCCATAATTGCGCCACCAGTAAATGGGCTTGAAGGATCCACTGCAACAACAGCAACCCGCTTCGGCTTAACGTCTTCAGGTGGATTGCGGTAGTATAAAGCCAATCGGTTGACCAGGGAGGATTTGCCGGTGCCCGATGCGCCAGTGACACCAACGAGATGGGCATTCCCTGTATGGGGAAAGAGTTGGTTCAAGGCTTCTCGACCGGTTGGGGTGTCTGCCTCAATATGAGAGAGCAGGCGTGATAGTGATAACCGGTCGCCAGAAAGGATGGGTTCTATCAGGTGCATGGGAAAAAATACGGGTCTCAAATGGTTTGGCTGTTCGTGATATGTCTCGGCTGGGACAATCAAGACAATGTCTACGCTGAAATTTCTCCCAGCACAGCCGTCTGGATGTCTCTAATGATCTCGTCTGTGATCGTTCCCGGGCCATAAATCCCAGTGACACCCATTATGAGAAGTTTTGGTACATCGTCATCAGGGATAATACCGCCAATAAAAACTTTTACTTGATCCTGTCCGTTTTCCTTCAAAAGCTCCATCACTCGGGGCACCAAGGCCATATGGGCACCTGAAAGGATCGAAAGTCCAACAACATCTACATCTTCCTGGAGGGCGGCTTCGGCGATCATCTCTGGTGTCTGGCGCAAGCCCGTATAAATAACCTCCATCCCAGCATCGCGCATGGCGCGTGCAACGACCTTAGCGCCGCGGTCATGACCATCGAGGCCAGGTTTGGCAATTAAGGCGCGAATTTTTCTTTCAGATTCACTCATCTTTTCTCCTGCAGGTTGTGGTTGCATTTGTGGATTATACCGCAGGAATGTACTTCTGCTTGTCCTGGTGATTATTTCCAGCGAATTTGGTTTTATCTCTGGAGGGTCGAATCTGTCAAGCAGGTTTCATATTGGGAAGAAGAGAAATTCAGGTTTTCTATTTCTTTCTTTCGTGAAAATAGCCGATATCGCTGAGATGATATTTTTGGGTTTCAAAATTTAAATCTTTAATAAGCAGCCGCCATTTCTAAATTTTATTTATAATCTACTATCTATAAAGCAGAATTCCTTGAAATGTAGCCTAATCTGGAGCAATGAGAAATCAATTTTTTTAAAGGTTAGAATTGATGAAAATCATCTTGACATTTTAAAATGCAGGGGTTAAGATAGCGCTCGTTCTGCCCAAAAACAAAATACCGGGCAAAAATAAATATATAATAGATGGAGTTAAACATGACAGAACGTATTGTCGGAACCGTAAAGTGGTTCAACGCCCGAAAGGGATATGGTTTTATCGGTCGAGAAGATGGTGATGATGTTTTCGTCCATTTTTCTGCGATCCAGATGGAAGGCTACCGTCGTCTTGATGAAGGCCAGAATGTCGAATTTATTATTGAAGAAGGACCCAAGGGGATCCAGGCCTCCGAAGTAACCTTGATCTAAGTAATCAGAAGGCCGCCGAAAGGCGGCCTTGAATTTTTAAAAAACAGAATCATTTATTTTAAGAATTAGCAAGAGAAGACCCAGATTATGGGAAGACCGTTATTAGAATAAAATTTCCGGCGAAATAGGATAATTCACAATGAAGATTGATGCTGCCAATCAAAAGGATTTGCCGGTAATTCTATCTTTGCAGAAACTGGCATACATCAGTGAAGCTGAAATATATCAGGATCATGACCTTCCACCCTTGGCCCAAACCTTAGGGCAGATTGAGGAAGATTTCAAACAACAAGTTTTCTTAAAAGCGGTTATCCGAGGGAAAATCATTGGTTCTGTTAGAGGGTACCTGGAAGATGGCACCTGTTATGTTGGTCGCTTAATCGTCCATCCCGAACACCAGAACAAGGGCATTGGAACCAGCTTGATGAGGGAAATCGAGCGGCAATTTCCACAAACTGCCCGGTATGAACTTTTCACTGGCGATAAAAGTGAGCGAAATCTTTATCTTTACCAGAAACTCGGCTACCGGATTTTTAAGACCCAGCAATTGACAGACCGTGTGGACTTGGTTTATTTGGAAAAATGGAATTCTTAAAGAACCGGGATTTTTAACGAGATGAACAGGTAAGGTATTCATACAACTGACTGGATTCTTGGATTATGAGGTCAGTTGCGTGTAGACTTACTCATTCTATGGGATAACCAGCATCCTTCCAGTTACTCACTCCCCCCTCCATACTGGTGACTGCTGTAAAGCCAGCGTCTAGAAGGGTATTTCGCCCAACCTGGCTGCGGTCCCCTGTGCGGCAAACCACGATGATGTTCTGATCGCGCGGTACTTCATCCAAACGACTGCTCAATTCCTCCAATGGGATCAACGTGGTCCCAGGGATATGGTAATCATCCCACTCTTCTTGCGTCCGCACATCCAGCAAGAAATCTCCTGCCAAGTACCTTTCATAGGCCTCTTCCACAGTAACCACGAGGGGTAGGCTGGATTGTTCAGTATCCGTTGAGGCTGTATTATTCCCAAAAATTGCCCACGCACCACCGGCAACGATCACAAGAGCGATGATAATGAGGATGATCTGAGTTTGGCGTTTTTTACGTCGTTGCTCCGCCCTTTTTTGCATGCGCTTAGAGATTGTTCCGGATTGTTTTTTTGCCATTTCGTGTCCTTTGATGATCGTTTTTTGCGTTCTTACGGATTTTATCAGCTGACAGATTTCTGTCAATTTAGGATGCGAAGTTACTATGATGTTGAGAAAAGGGCTTAAGCTCGGGTTCTTGGTACCTTACCTGAATCATATATTTTTGTAGAGTGCATTATATTAAATACCCGAATATTAATTCAGCGAGGTAGATTGTTATAACCGCGAATACATAACAGCGCAAGGTTCAAGATAAAGTCTCAGTATCTGTTAAAACCGGGATTAAAACATTCTGTGCCAGATTCGATTTTTTCCATTGTAATATCCCGAGATTCTATTTCACACTGATTCTATCAACGATCGATTATTTTTCTTTTCAAAGGTCATTATCAGATCTATCTAAGCACCTTCTAACCAAAATGATTTATTCTAGTCGAAGGTGTACCGCAATGGGTTTCGGAGTCCGATTGCCCAGGTCTCGAAAAGCCCACCGACACTTTCATAAGGGGTATCCTTTGGGAGTACATCAGGATTGCCATCATCGACATTGATATTTAGAATCTTCCCCAGATAAGATTGTAAATTATAGGTGTTGCCTACTTAATCACCCCCAGAGTCGCCGTCACCGCTGCCAAAGTAGAGGGATCCACTTAATCGGCTTAAGCAAGATACACTGTATCGCAGTCGCGGAAATTCTATGCTTAAGCATATTTTGCACCAATTTCGGCTTGAGGCTTGGTTATTTTTCCCGGAACTCCCCCTCAATGATCTGGGGTGAGTCATCTGTTTCCTCATCTTCTTCTTTCGCATCCCTCCAGGTGCCAGCTACAACACTCGTTAACGCATCCTTGTGTTCCTGGACGACTTCCGGGGGGCAGAGCTCGACAAACATATACGTACCCAGGCCGATGACAACCGCATCGTCGATTGGGTTTAATGGGAAAAAATCCGGGAATACAAGGTAAATTAAGGAGCCGATGGGCAGCAGTTTAATCAGCGGGTGCACTCGAGGATCAGCCAGTAGTCGGAAGATCAACTTTATTTGGATCGCGATATCGTGGAAAAAATTGCCATCTGTAGGGGTGATTTGTCTATCTTTTTTAGGCATAAAATGTTTACTCCAGTCCTTCCATTATACTATACGTATTTCTACCTCAAGAGTTGCGGTTCAATAGTAGGATCAGGATGTTAGACCTAGGGACTTCAACAAGAATGTTTGAACTTGTTTGGAGACCATCGCGAATATTCTTTAGGCGTGGGAATTTAATTCCGTTTCAAAATCAAGAAAAGAGGTTGAAATGGAATAATAATAATGGTTTAATTCAGCCATATTCATCAGATTAAAGTAAAATCACCTTGCTTATCATTTTTCATTTCCGATTTCACGCCAGGCAATTCATTCATTATGGAGGTTAACATGGCCTTTGAACATATTTCTCCCGTCTGGAAACGAGTCTTCCCCCTCACAATTAATCGCGGTGAAGGATGTTTTGTATATGATATAGAAGGTAAGCGATACATTGATTTCACTTCAGGCATCGGTGTGGTGAATACAGGCCATTGCCATCCTGAGGTTGTCGCTGCGGCTAAAGATCAGGTTGGTAAATTGATCCACGCCCAGGTTAACAATTATTTCCACCAGCCTATGGTAGAGCTGACAGATGCCCTGTTGGAGGTCGTACCTGATCCATCTTTCGACTGCTTCTTCTTCACCAACTCCGGAGCTGAAGCGGTGGAGAGTGCTATGAAGCTTACCCGGCATGCCATGAGTCGGCCAAATATCATCACCTTTCAAGGCGCGTTTCACGGTCGGACCAACCAGACCATGGCAGCTACCACCGGTCACCAAATCTACCGTGCTGGTTATGCTCCTCTTGCTTCAGGTATATATATCGCACCCTTCCCTTATTACTACCGTTACGGATGGGAACCGGAATTCACCTCCAGGTGGTGTCTGAAAGAAATCCAACATATCCTCAACACTCAAACCGCGCCATTTGAGACTGCTGCGATTATGATTGAACCAGTGCTTGGGGAGGGGGGGTATGTCGTTCCTCCAGCTTCATTCCTTCAGGGACTAAGGAAAATTTGTGATGAATTTGGTCTGCTGTTGATCTTCGATGAGGTCCAATCCGGTTTTGGGCGGACGGGGAAATTTTTCGCCACAGAGCATTTTGGTGTCGTACCCGACATAATTGTGATTGCGAAAGGGATCGCCTCCGGGTTCCCAATTTCAGGTATTATGGCTTCGAAAGAATTAATGGATCGCTGGATACCAGGTAGCCACGGCGGTACCTTCGGTGGAAATGCCGTCGCCTGCGCTGCTGCCAAGGCAACTATTAAGGTCCTTCGCGAGGGGCTTGTGGATAATTCTGCCAGGATGGGTCGAATTTTATTAGGTGAATTGAAATCCTTGCAGGAGCGATACCCCGTCATCGGCGATGTGCGCGGCCTGGGCTTGATGGTGGGTGTGGAATTTACGAATCCCGACGGTACTCCTGGATCGGAAGCCAGTGACCGGGTTAAGAAATATTGCTTCGATCAAAACCTGCTCCTGATGCAGTGTGGGACTTATCATCAGGTTATCCGCTGGATTCCACCCCTGGTTGTTGATGAAATCTTGTTGAGAGAAGCCCTGGACATTTTTGCCAGAGCGGTTTCAGCAGCGAGTTAAAAAATCACGAGCGATCATATCTTTAATAGATCGCTCGTATGAATGTTCTCTGCCTGAGAAGGAAAGGGGATGGATCAACGGCAGAAGATTTTCACAAAACGAACTCGTTTTATGGACACTTCAGGTCAAGAGGTGGGGTTTGTCTGGGCGTGTAGTAACCGCTGATTAGCTGGTCTCCACACGCCAGGAAGCTGTAAACATAATCGATCCCAGGTTCTTTCTTCAGCAGCACTTTCAGGTGCTCCCCTGCTTCCAGGTTTAAATAGTGGTGGTCATCCTGAGTGCGTAAATATACCTCCACATCCTCCCCGGTCATATTACGGATCGTTACCCAGACGGGTTTAACGAGTTGAGAAACGTCGATGTGGTGAGCCTTGTTTGTGAAACCTGCTGCTTTCCCACCGCAAACTGGGGCGTGGATTGTTTGGAAGGTCCATAGGTCTAACTGACCAAATTTTGAGTAGTTGCAGACTTCCATATAATAATCGTATTCATCCGGTTGAATAAACAGCTTCCCGTCTGAATATGGTGGCAGCGTTATGCTATATTCATGACCGTGATTCTTTCCATAAATATATAGGATAAAATCAAATTGACTGTCGTTTACCAGGGATAAGCGGATGACGTTATTTGAATCTGCCAGTGCCGTACGGACAAATACAGCCGTGCCAGCCAGAACGGCGATAAAAATAATGGCAACAATAATTTTCTCGAACTGAGGCCTCTTTTTCACGATTTTCTCTCCTTTTTAAAACCTTGTGCATAAGATCATTTTACTTGATAATGCACAAAGTGAGCCAATTTTATTTACCTAGCAGCGAAGCAATGTGTTTTTCCGGTACTATTATCCGTTTCACTTTTAAACAGTTGAGTCAATATAATTATAAACGGTTTTTAGGATTTTCCACTCATTCTCCTTTCACCATTCTCGATCTATTTGGAGTGTGTCATTTTCTTCATGCCAGGAAATTATGGTTTTGACGTTAGAAGACAGGTGAAAATATAATAACGAAGGTTCCAATCGGCTTTTAAAAATATACATCTTTGTCAATGGTGTTAATTTCGGAAGGGTCTCCTTTCACGATGATAACTGGATGTTTTTCATTGTTCGATTTTGATAATATTGTTTGCCAGAGTTTGAGCTGCTCATTGCTTATTGTTTAATGCCTAACCATTATCTTTTTTTCGTATTAATCACAAGCGAAAACTTTGTCCATCAGGTGATGAAACCTTTTTCAGTTTCCTAAAACAAAGCGATTAATGAAAAACAAAAACGAGTTGGTCCGCTGTTTCGAAGTCCTATTAAAGCAAAACGGGCAGACAACATCGCTTATTAAGACCACCTCGCCCGGTACATTCACCGATATCCAGTTTCTGCCGGTTTGGTTTCCTCACCATCTCAACGGACTTACTCCAGTCACATTGATTCCATTAAGCTTCGAAGTAGGTTATTGCCTTTGAAAAACCTTTTCTTGATCTTTTCAACCCTATTCTAGAGTACAAACTATTTGTGGTAGAACATCATGACTATAAGGAAATCACTCTCTGTTCTTTGAGCAGTTGAAGAAATCTAGAAAACGCAGAAACCGGGTTTTTCAGAAAAACCCGGTTTCTGAACTTCTTACTGCTTGTTAACTACTCTTCTACCAACTCACCTACCACCACCTTGCTGAAGGTCAGTCCCTCGGGACCACGGTCTACCAGCACCAGGTCGCCGGGCTCCAAATCGCCAGAGAGCACCTCCAGTGCCAGGGGGTCCTGTAGCTCCCGCTGGATTGACCGTTTCAATGGTCGGGCACCATAGTCCGGGTCATAACCGACCTCCGCCAAGTAATCACGAGCCTCGGGGGTGACCTCCAGGCTGTAGCCACGCTCTCGCAGTAAAGCCTCCACCCGCTGCAGCTGGATGTTGACGATCTGCCGTAGGTGTTCCCGGTTGAGGGGGTGAAAAATCACAACCTCGTCAATCCGATTGAGGAACTCGGGGCGGAAATGAGCCTGCAAGATCTCGTTTATCATGACACGTGAGACCTTTGCTTCTCCATCCTTTCCCATCCACAACTCGTTGCCCAGGTTGCTGGTCATCACCACTACAGTGTTCCTGAAGTCCACCGTGCGTCCATGCCCATCGGTCAGGCGTCCATCGTCAAGCATCTGCAGTAGCACATTAAAGACCTCAGGATGCGCTTTCTCGATCTCGTCAAATAGCACCACACTATAGGGCCTGCGGCGGACAGCCTCCGTGAGCTGCCCACCTTCATCGTAACCGATGTATCCTGGCGGGGCGCCCACCAGCCGGGACACGGTGTGCTTTTCCTGGTATTCGCTCATATCAATTCGGATCATAGCTCGTTCGTCGTCAAATAGGAATTCTGCCAGGGCACGAGCCAGTTCTGTCTTTCCTACCCCAGTCGGGCCAAGAAAGATGAAAGAACCGATCGGGCGGTTTGGATCTTGCAAGCCGGCGCGCGAACGCCGTACCGCGTTGGAGACCGCTTTGAGGGCTTCATCCTGGCCGACCACCCGTTGGTGCAACCGTTCTTCCATGTGGACCAGTTTCTCCATCTCGCCTTCTAACAGCTTGGTCACCGGGATACCCGTCCAGCGCGACACGATCTCAGCAATTTCTTCAGCGTCGACTTCTTCCTTGAGCAGGGCATCTCCAGCCTGGATCTGCTTGATGCGGCTTTCCAGTTCGACCACCTGGTTCTCTAACTCCCTCAGGGTACTGTAGCGTAGACGGGCAGCGGTCTCCAGGTCGGATTGCCGTTCAGCCCGTTCGATATCCAGCCGGGTCTGCTCAATCCGCTCCTTTGCTGCTTGTAGATTGGAAATCGCCTCTTTCTCCATCATCCACCGGGCGTGAAGCTGGCTAGACTCTTCCTGCAGGTCCGCCAATTCTGCCACGATATTCTCCAGGCGTTCTTTTGAAGCTTTGTCTTTCTCTTTTTTCAACGCCTCACGCTCGATTTCCAGCTGCATGATCTGGCGGTCGACCTCGTCCAAAGCTTGGGGCTTGGAGTCAATCTCGGTTCGCAGCCGTGCCGCTGCTTCATCGATCAGGTCGATGGCTTTGTCGGGCAGTTGGCGATCAGCAATATAGCGGTTGGACAACGTAGCTGCCGCGATGGTTGCAGGGTCTGTGATACGCACCCCGTGGTGGATTTCGTAGCGTTCTTTTAAGCCACGAAGGATGGAAATGGTGTCTTCCACCGATGGCTCTTCTACCAGGACAGGTTGGAAGCGCCGTTCTAAGGCAGGGTCTTTCTCGACATATTTGCGGTACTCATCCAGGGTGGTGGCGCCGATCATGTGCAACTCACCGCGAGCCAGCATGGGCTTTAGCATGTTGCCAGCATCCATAGCGCCCTCAGCCGCGCCTGCGCCGACTACAGTATGCATCTCGTCTACAAAGAGCAGGATTTCCCCTTCCGAGTCGGTGATCTCTTTGAGGACCGCTTTCAACCGCTCCTCGAACTCACCGCGGTATTTTGCACCAGCAATCAAGGCACCCATGTCAAGCTGCACCAACCTTTTCCGTTTCAACCCTTCAGGGACGTCACCATTTACGATCCGCTGGGCTAAACCTTCAACGATAGCTGTTTTACCCACCCCCGGGTCGCCGATTAATGCCGGGTTGTTCTTGGTTCGGCGGGAGAGGATCTGGATCAGGCGGCGGATCTCTTCATCGCGCCCAATTACCGGATCCAGCTTACCGCGCCGGGCCATGTCGGTAAGGTCGCGTCCATACTTCCCTAGGGCATCATAAGTATCTTCTGGTGTTGGGGAGGTCACTCGTTGGGAACCTCGTACTTCAGTTAGGGCTTTGAGGATAGCATCCCGGGTCAGTCCATAAGACTGAAGCCTTTTCCGTTCTGAGGATTCACTGAGTCCCAGCAATATGTGTTCGGTGGAGACGTAGTCATCCTTCATTCCCTTGGCGAATTTTTCTGCTGAAATGAGTACATCACTCGCCTGGCGCGACAATCCTACCTGGGTAGATCCACCATATACCCGAGGCTTGCTCTCTAATTCATTGGATAATTCCTCTTGCAGCGCTTGCACTGATCCAGCCACCTTAGTGACGATTGCTGGAACCACCCCATCTTCCTGGCGCAATAAAGCCAGCAAGACGTGGGCGGGTTCAACAGTCTGGTGGTTGAGTTCTTCAGCCAGTCGCTGTGCAGCGAGAAGTGCTTCTTGTGATTTTTGGGTATATTTCTCTAAGTTCATCGGATACTCCTAATGATAATACAAGTCTTGCAGTATCAGGTATTTCTGTAAATGTACCTCGTCTACGTGAAACCCGAAAGAATTCAAATAAGAGGCATAGATATTTCAATACCTGCTATACGCTTTATGAATTATAAGGAATAAGTGTATGAGTTGAGTTAATTTATTGTTAGAAGCGCGTTGATTTATTAAATCATACTTGGGAGGAATAAAAATCCTGATCCGGATTTGGCAGCGATTCCACCCTCTCCCATTGAAATTTAACTTGTGGTTTTACTTTGTACACGATCATAGAGGTGTCAATTGCAGTGATGGCATCGTTATAAATCCAGCCGGTGATCTCGGCAGTTTGATCTCAAGTTACTGAATATATTAAAGCAATAAAGGAGTGTTTCTTCTGGTTGTGATATGATATCGTACAACTGAGATAAACTGAAATAAAATCTTTCAAGACAAAATTATTCCTTACCTTTTGATAGGCAGAAATTTATAAAATCATGAATAAGAGTCAACGTCTGACACAGGTTTACAAGGCCTCTCCACGGATTCCTTTGACCGATCAAGACAAGATTGTATTTTTCAGCGATGTTCACCGGGGGAACAATAGCTGGGCGGATGAATTTGCCCCCAATCAGATCATCTATACTTACGCAATTCAGCAATATCTAAACAATGGATTTACCTATGTGGAAGTAGGAGATGGCGAAGAGTTGTTTAAGTTCAGGTATGTCGAGGCGATCCGTCAAGCTCATGAAGATGTTTACCTGATCTTGCAAAAATTCCACCATCAGAGGCGCTTTTACTATATCTTCGGCAATCACGATATCGAATATCGCAACCCAGAGAGTTTGGCGGAGAGACTGAACCAGTTTTTTAACCCTTTTACGGATAAGGAGGAAATTTTGTTTGATGATTTCAAGGTTCATGAGGGCTTGGTATTCACATATAAAGACTCCGGAGTAGAATTCTTTACAGTTCATGGTCACCAGGGGGAACTCATGAACGACCAGCTGTATTGGCTGACCCGCTTTCTCCTACGGGGGATATGGCGACCGCTGCAGTTATTTGGTATACGGGACCCTACCAGTGTAGCAAGTAATGTAAATATAAGGAATAAAGTTGAGCGTCAGCTTAACCAATGGGTTGAACAGACCGGTGTCCCTATGATTTGCGGTCACACTCACCAGGAGAGATTTCCTAAAAACTCTGAACCACCGTATTTCAATATTGGCAGTTGTGTGCACCCTCGTTGGATTACCTGTATTGAAATTAAAAATGGTGCGATTGCCTTGATACGCTGGCGGATTAAACCCCGGAAAAATGGAACCTTATATGTCAGTCGAGACGTGATCGACGGTCCGGAACCTCTGAGTCGTTATGTAGCAACTGACTATCCTGCCGAGTGAGGTTTAAGACTATAACCATGAAAGGATAGACCATGAAAGCTATTGTTTTTGGAAACGTAACCCTGGATGTCATATGTTTCCCTGTGAATGATGTCCCTCGTTATGAGTCTATCACTTTTGAAAAAGTGACCGTCTCTCCGGGAGGTTGCGGCTCTAACACGGCAATCGGTCTGGCTTCTCTGGGAATACCTGCTGGTATCGTGGCGCGAACTGGTGATGACGATGCCGGCGATTTACTTTTACGTTATTGGCAGCGGGTCGGACTTAACACCGATTTTGTGACCCGCATACCTGGAAAGACTACGGGTACAAGCATTGGTTTGATCGATGACGACTACCAACCAAGATTTATCCATACCACTGGGGCAAACCAGGGGATGTCAGCTGAAACGATCGTTCCCCAAGCCCTGGCTTCTTCAGGTGTAAAATTATTCCATATTGCTGGTTTTTTTGTGCTGCCAAATCTTTTCGAAGATGTAGCAACCAAGCTAGCCGAATTGCGCGCCTTGGGGATTAAAACATCGCTGGACGTGGTTTTCAATGTTCGCATGGATGATCCGAAACTTCGCCAGGCTTTATGGGCTGCGTTACCCCATCTTGACACCTTCATGGCAAATGATCATGAAGCCACCCGTTTGACGGGTGAACCGAATTATGAAAAAGCAGCTGCAATCTTAAAGGAAAAAGGAGCTGATAAGATTGTAATCAAGCGAGGTGCATCCGGGTGTTATGGATTGAGTGAAACCTATTCTGGCAGTATTCCTACAAAGCGAGTGAATGTCCTGGATACAACAGGTGCTGGAGATGCTTTTGCTGCTGGGTTTATCGCCGCTTTGGCTCGAAATGAACCATTCCAGGATGCGTGCCTTGCTGGCAACCAGGCGGGTGCAAAGATATGTACTCGATTAGGTGCGATAACAGCATGGTTGGAGGAAAGCGAAAGGATGTCCTGAGTATTGACTGAAAATAACTACTCAATGAGCTGCGATCCTTTTTATAAAGCGGTACATGGATTTTCCTTCGTTATATATCTATCATGTCATTGACAAAAATTTATTGTGTCTGCGAAAGAATTGTTGGATAATTCTATTATCGAGGAACAATCAAAAAAATGGGTTTCTGATCACCTCGATCGGTCATATATCTCCCAACCTCTCAATGCCTGTTTTCAATCCTGGTCTTCTTCTCCATCCAGGATAGCACGCATTTCTGAAAACCGAGCTTTGGTCTCTTCATCGACGGTCGGGTACTTTAAATTCAATTCTTTTAAAGTTTCGGCTAGGATTTGAGCAACCTGCAGGCGCATATAAGGCTTCGAATCAGCCGGGATGGCATACCAGGGTGCCCAGGGTCGGGATGTTGCGTTGAGAGCTTTCTCATACGCGGTCATATATTGACTCCAATAACCTCGCTCCTTGACATCACCGGTTGAGAATTTCCAATTCTTCTCTGGGTCATCCAGCCTGGCTATAAAGCGTTCTTTTTGCTCTTCTTTAGAGACATTAAGCCAGAATTTAAGCAGCACGATCCCGTTGTGTGCTAGATGCTGTTCGTGGGTAACGATCGACTGGTATCTATCTTCCCATATCTGATTCAGGTCAACTGTTTTGGGAAGCTTCTCCCCCTCTAAAAAGGATAGATGAACACGAACGACCAGAACTTCCTCATAATAACTGCGGTTGAAAATCCCGATTCGACCTCTTTCAGGCAGTTGTTTAGTGGTACGCCATAGGAAATCATGATCCAGTTCTTCGTTGGAAGGCACCTTGAAGGAGGAGACCTGGAAACCAGCCGGATTGATCCCGGTCATCACAGCACGAATGGTACCATCCTTGCCTGCTGCGTCCATCGCCTGGAAGATGCACAGGACAGCATACTTATCCTCGGCGTAGAGCACTCGTTGGAGCTCGTAGAGTTCACGAACAAGGAGTTTCAGTGCTTTTTTACATATTTTCTTTGCGGGAGCATCGGAAGGTGGTTTTGTCGGGGCATCTGTCACGCGAAACGTCCCATCAAATGGAACTAAATAGGGGGATGGAATTGGGTTGTACATCGTTTTCTCCTAAAATGAATAATTTATTCTTATTTGTTCACCAGCCATTCACCAATTACCTTGCTCAAACCAATCCCTTGTGGTTTCATTCCAAGGGCTAGGTAGAAAGGTAGAGTTTTTTTTACCGGTGAACAAGTAGACATGCTGACCGGGGAGTTGGGTGAAGAGGGTCTTCATTATCTTGGAGGCAATTCCTCGTCTGCGGTAGGGGTTATAGGTCCATACATCGACGATATATGCATTACACACCTCGTCGGAGAGGACTCTAGCTGTCCCTATGATCTCTTCACCATCATAAGCGATGCAGGTGGCAAAGCTGTTCTCAAAGGATCGCTTTAACTGCTCAGGGGAACGGCCGTTATCGAAGTCATCCGCTCTGACTCTGACTTTCATTTCGTTCCAGTCGACATTTTCGAGCGAGGTTTTGTATGTGATGGTCATGATTCCCTCAAAACCGTCGAAACCAGGTTTATAAAATAGTCCTGTCTCCTATTGCACTGTTGTTATGATGGTATTTACCGCACCGACGCGCCGGATTGCCTCGCTGATCACCTCTGCTTTTCCCTCATCTACCAGGGCGATCATATTGCCACCGCGACCGCCTCCAGAGAGTTTTGCCCCAAGTGCACCAGCCTCCCTGGCTGTCTCCACCAACCGGTCCAGTTCAGGAGAGGAAACCCCCATCTCTTGCAGAACCAGGTGATTTTTGTCCATCAAGATACCAAGTTGCTCAGAGGAACCTCCCTCAATAACCTGCCTGGCGGTTATGGCAATGCTGTCTATTATCGAGAAAAACCGCTCGTAGCGGTTGCGATCTGATTCCCAAGCCGTACGCACATCGCCAACAGTCTTTTTGGTCGAGCTGGGGATTCCGGTATCGCCGATGACGATGGTGAAAGGCGTTTTGATCGTGAAAATCTCGATTGGTTTACTCTTGCAAAAGAATACAGGTTTTGCATAAGTGACTACGGTGTTATCGATCCCTGAGGGTGTGCCATGGTGGATTTCCTCCACCTCGTAAGCAAGTTCGGAGACGATTTCATCCGGAAGAGGTTGTCCCAGGAACCCTGCTGTAGTGCGAATAATGGCCACCGAAACTGCAGCACCTGAGCCGAGTCCAGATGCCACTGGGATAGTAGAAGTGATTCTCAGAGTGCAGGAGGGAAGATGCTCCACTTTTAAATAACGCATCACCCCCTGAACAGCTACTGCAATGGGGTCATCTTTCTGAAGGTCGTTAAGATAAGACTTGAGCTCGATATCTGGGGCATCAATTAACACCTGGTCGGTTTCACCAAGGAGGTTAGGGGAGATCGTTGCCCTGGCGCGAACCTGGGTCACCGGGACAGCTATGGCATTTTGACCATATACCACGGCATGTTCTCCGAATAGGATGACTTTTCCTGGGGCTGATGCAGTAAACGCGGGCATTAATTAAAAGATATAGAAAATTATCAAGACGGTGATGCCATAGAGCAGGATAGTTATCTGTAAAGGGCGATCTGAGAAAACGATATCCTCCGGTGCACTGCCCGTTCCTTTAATTTGCAGCAGATATTGGTAGCGGAAGATACTGTAAATAACAAAAGGGATGGTCAGCATCATGGCGTGGTTTTCTGGAAGATTCGGGGCAGAAAAGGAATATAGACTGTAAGTGATAATGGTCATGCCGGATGCCAGGGTGATGAGTTGGTCGAGGAATTCAAGGTTATATCCATCCAGGACGCGCCGGTGGGCATTAGCACCTTCTGACAACAGGGCAAGTTCAGCACGACGTTTTCCAGTTCCAATTAATAATGCCAAGAAGGTGGTGAACACATACAACCAGGGCGAGAAGCGAGCTACATCAATCAAAGCTACACCGGCAGCTACTCGCAGGACATAAAAAGAAGCCAGGATGATGATGTCAAACAGGACAATGTGTTTTAGCCATTTTGAGTAGGTCAGGTTTAACAAGAGGTAGATTAGCGTAACGGTGGCAAAACTGGGGCTTAAGATATAGGCAGCAGGGAAGGCAATGACGATAATCACCGCTGCCACCACCCACGCTGATCTGATTGATAGCTGTCCAGCCGCAATTGGACGGTTTTTCTTGGTCGGGTGCTGGCGATCAGCTTCGATATCGGCAATGTCATTGATGATATAAACCAGGCTGGCAACCAGGCTGAATAGGAGCACACCAACGAGCGTGTGGGTGATAGCGTCCATATTGGTCAGCTTACGGTCAAAAACAAGGGCAACAAACAAGAAAATATTCTTTGCCCAATGTTTCGGACGCATGGTTCTGATAATGGCTCTTAGCATATAGAAATGATAGTAGGGAATGAGGGTTTCGTCAATCAGGTTTTTCAAGGTGAGGAAAAGTGATCAGTGACCAGTTATTCGAAACCTGCTACTCAGAATACTGGTTAAGGATAGAGTATGCGTTAAGGGGTTAAATTTGTTAGTGACCATCCCATGCTGCTTGTGATTAATGGTCTCAATTCTGATAAACGTGTTTTTTCATCCAGCGTATTTATTGAGAATACCCTTTCTATTTTGAAAATCTTTTCTCTTTATATACCCAATCCACCTTGTTCACTGCCCCAACTTGCCATAAAATAACATCATGAGAAAAGAAATACGCATAGATCAACTCCTGGTGGAAAGAGGGCTGGTAGAGAGTCGCAGTCAGGCACAAAGATTAGTGATGGCCGGTCAGGTTCGTGTTGAAGGACAGGTCGTTCCCAAGTCATCGAGCAAATATTCCCATCAGGTAATAATCACAATAGATTGGGGTTCCCGTTTTGTATCGCGAGGGGGAAATAAATTGGAAGCCGCATTTGAAGCCTTTAAACTTGATGTTTCTGGGAAGGTTTGTGCGGATGTTGGTGCATCCACCGGAGGATTTACGGACTGCTTACTTCAGCATGGTGCAAGGAAGGTCTATGCGATCGATGTCGGGAAAGGATTGTTGCATTGGAAATTGCGTAATGACCCCCGGATTTATGTGATGGAAGAGACTAATGCTCGCTATATACCCGAACTTCCAGAACCAGTTTCCTTTGTTGCAGTAGATGTCTCTTTTATCTCTCTTAAAGTGATTCTGCCAGTAGTCAGGAACTGGTTCCCCGGTAGCATTACCTCCGATGGAAGCAGGGGAGAATGCCGCGAGACCCAAGAGGTTCTGGTTTTGATCAAACCCCAGTTTGAAGCAGGGCGAAGAGCTGTTGCCCGCGGGAAAGGAGTCGTTCGAGATCCAGAAATCCATCGCAGGATTTTGTTGGATGTGCTTTCATTTGCCCTCGAGAAGGATTACAATATCCAAGGTTTGGCTCGGTCTCCTTTGCTGGGACCTAAGGGGAATATCGAATTTTTAGCCTGGTTGATCAAGGTGGAGGGAAAAGGAGGCTCTGTGGTTCCACTCGAGACCATGATTGTCGAATTGATCCCAATAAACTGAAATCATCTGAACGTATTTCAGGAGATTCTTTGATAATGCGGGGTGTTCCAGTTCTGTTTTCCTGGTGATAATATCTACGAAAGTTTTTTTTAGTCAAAATTGCCCTCTTATCAAAAATTAGGAGGAAATCGGTTATACTACTCACCGAAATGCAACTAGAGCAATTTATAAAATTAGTTTTTTCCCCGAATCTGGGGGTTGTATATCTTTCTAGGGTGAAGGTAGGGGAATGGAAGAGCAATTAACAAGCAAAAAATCCAGTGACCTTAAGCGTATCTGGCCGGGGATTTTGGTAAGTCTGGTAGCGCTGGTTCTGGTATTTTCCATTGTTGATTTCCAGGACGTGCTGTTTGCACTGAACCAGGCAGACTACAGATATCTATTTTTTGGGGTACCAGTTTACCTGCTTGGATATATCTTCCGAGCTCTGGCATGGGCTACTTTGTTAAACGATGAAGTCGCATTTAAGGATGTTTTCTTGACCATGCAGGCTGGATATCTTCTCAATAATATCCTGCCTTTACGGCTTGGGGAATTAGGCCGTGCATTTATCCTGGGAAGAAAAAAGCTTGGTTTCTGGTGCGTGTTCTCGACGATTTTAATTGAACGCGCCTTTGATATGATCCTGGCAGTTGGTTTGCTACTGGGAACCATGCCCTACGCGCTGGGATCTGATCAATCCATGCAGGTAACTTATTTGGTTGCAGGTATAGTCCTGGTTGGCATGGTGTGTTTGCACCTGTTGGCTCGTTATCAAGAATGGGCGATTGCTCAATATGTGTGGTTCAGTACCAAGTGGCGTTTATTATCACGTTTTGGGGTGGAAAGGCTGCAGGGATTTTTTCAGGGTCTATCTTCTTTAACTAAGGTGACCAGGTTTTTATGTGTTCTAAGCTGGATGGTATTATGCTGGTCGGCAACAGTACTTTTTCATTATATTGTCTTGATGGCATTCCTCCCTGGGGCGAAAATCTTATGGGCCGCATTTGGCTTAGGGACAACCTCATTAGGGGTAGCACTGCCCTCCTCCCCCAGCTATATCGGAATTGTTGAAGCTGCTTGGGTTGGTGCGTTATCATTGTTTAGAGTACCATATGCTACGGCTTTAGCATATGCTCTCACTGTTCATCTCTTACATATTCTGATATCCTTGGTTTTTGGCACCTACGCATTGAGCCGTGAGGGCGAATCGTTTGGGCAAATCTATAATGAACTACGTAAACGCCGATTAAAATAAGCTTGGAGTGAAAATGGCGAAACAATTTTTCGTAACCGGTGGCGCCGGGTTTATTGGCACAAATTGTGTATCCCGTTTGATTGAAAGGGGAGATCGGGTAAAAATTTTCGATAACCTGTCCAGGCCAGGTTCTCCAATGAATGTTTCTTGGTTAGAACAAAAATATGGTAAGAATTCTTTTCAACTGGTCGTTGGTGATGTTAGGGATGCTTCCCTTCTGACTGCGGCTACACGGGATGCTGATGTGATCATTCACTTTGCTGGACAGGTTGCAGTTACTACATCCGTCCACCACCCTCGCCAAGATTTCGAAGCAAATGCACTCGGAACTTTCAACCTGCTGGAAGCAGCTCGACTTTCCGGACGGAAACCGGTAGTTTTTTATGCTTCAACAAACAAAGTGTATGGCGGGATGGAGCATATTCAAATCGTGGAAGATGAAACCCGCTATCACTATGAACAGTTTAAGAATGGAGTCCCAGAATCTTATCCCCTGGATTTCCATTCTCCTTATGGTTGTTCTAAGGGAACCGGTGATCAATATGTTCGTGATTATGCCCGTATCTATGATCTACCGACCGTGGTCTTTCGACAAAGCACGATCTACGGTCCACGGCAGTTCGGGGTTGAGGACCAGGGATGGATGGCATGGCTGATCATTGCCGCGGTAAAAGGGAAGCCGATTACGATTTACGGTAATGGAAAACAAGTTAGGGACATGCTTTTTGTTGATGATTTACTCGATGCCTATGACGCTGCCCTAAATAGGATCGAACTGGTCAAAGGAAAGGTCTTTAATATTGGGGGTGGTCCTGAAAACACAATCTCGATTTGGAGAGAGTTTGGTCCTACGCTGGAACAGTTGATGGGAAATGAGATTCCGGTTTCCTGGAGTAATTGGCGACCAGGTGACCAGCGTATCTATGTTTCAGACATTTCGAAAGCAAAGGCTGAGTTGGGTTGGCAGCCCAAAACAGGACTTTCAGAGGGTATTTCAATTTTATTCAATTGGGTTAAGGAAAATAAAGAATTATTTCATTTTCGATGAAAATCCTACAGGTGTTAACTTACTACCGACCTCATACAAGCGGGTTAACGATCTATGTGGAAAGGTTATCTCGCGCCCTTGTTGAACGGGGCCACGAAGTTACTGTACTGACATCACAATTCGAAGCAGGTCTGCCCCGTGAAGAAGTCAGGGGAGGCGTCCGCATTATAAGGGTACCGGTCTGGTTTCGAATCAGTAAGGGTGTGATTATGCCTGCTTTCGGGTATTTCGCCTGGAAACTCGTTCTGGAAAATGAAGTCGTTCACCTCCACTTACCCCAATTTGATGCCGCGGGTGTGGCGTTGCGCGGACGACTACTAAAAAAACCGACAGTGATCTCTTATCACAGTGACCTGGTTTTGCCTCAAGGACTCCTAAACCGCTTTGTCAATCAGGTGGTTTATCTGATGAATAACCTTTCCGCAATCTTTGCCCATCGCATCGGGGCTTACACACAGGACTTCGCTGATCATTCGCCCTTTTTAAGTCGGTATTCTAAAAAAGTTGATGTCATTCTTCCCCCGGTTGAACTTCCCGCGCCGAATCCTGAAGGGATTGAGGCCTTCAGGGAAGCGAATAATCCTGAAGGAAAGAAGCCCGTAATTGGTATGGCGACTCGTTTTGCGGCCGAGAAAGGCGTCGATGTTCTGCTGGACTCGCTTCCTAAGGTCCTTGACCGCTATCCAGAGGCTATGGTGCTTTATGCTGGACAATACCTTGGCGTTTGGAGGGAAGAGGCTTACCTGGAGAGGCTGCTGCCGATCATAAGAAAGTACCAGGAAGCAGGGAAATGGAAGTTCCTGGGTAATTTATCACCCGAAGCGGTTGCTGCATTCTATCCTAACCTGGATGTACTTGTCGTCCCAAGCCTGAATTCAACAGAGACGTTTGGCCTGGTTCAGATTGAGGCTATGATCAATGGAGTGCCCTGTGTTGCCTCGGATTTACCTGGAGTTCGGCAGCCAATTTCCATGACAGGAATGGGCGAAATTATCCCCATTGGAGATGCACCAGCTTTGGCTGAAGCCATTTTGAAAATTTTCGACCACCCTGAAGCCTATTACGGTGATCCTAAGGCAATCGCAAATCAGTTCAAACCACAAGCCAATGCAGCGGCATACGAAAAGATCTACTACGATCTGAAATCAGCATTAGAAAATTAGATATCCCAAACTTTGTCCACCCTGGGACAACAATAAATCCCTGTTAAGCATAATGAGGGTCGAAGGTAAAAGCCCTTTCAATACCCAACCAGCGCATAGGATAGAAACTGGCCTGTACCAGACGTAGATGACGACGGTTGGCAAGGAGAAGATTATCTGTTATTCCTTGATGTGGGTCGGTATTGATCCAATCGACAGTTGATAAAGGATTTATCTTGGATTGAAATTCATGAACGGTTTTCATTCCCAGCTTGTTTTGCAGCAAGGAAATAAACTCAAAAATCCAATAATTGTTCGAGAAAATTTGGCTGCTAATTTGAATCAACTGATCCCAGGTAAGAGCAGCAATTCTAGCGTTAATATCATTCAACGGTAGGATAGCATTAAAAGCTGATGTATCCTTCAAGATCTTCATCACCATCGCCAATCCGAGCCTAAATTTCCGAAAGTTGTTTTTCGTGGTTGATGGATACATCTGGAGCACCATTAATATCCTCAAATGCCTGGATATTTAAGCGCGACTTATTATTTCTTCTTTACATGGTTTATCTTGTTGTTTTTCCAGCAGGTCAACACCTTTACGAATGAGAGAAGCCATGGACACATTGTATTCAGCAGCTTTCTCACCCAGGAATTTTTATTGTTCTTCTGTCAATTGAATTAGAGTGTGGATCATCGCTACATTCCTGAGTTAAATCACTTATTCAAAAGTGATATCATTATTTCATATGACCTCTTCTTTATCTAGCGATCCTAATCGACATTTGAAAGATTACCTCTGGCTTAACCTGAGGGAAATACCTTATTTCCGGGCACTGCTGCGTGCGGTGGAAGCGCGCTTCTACCAGGAGATCTATCTTCCTTCTCCGACCCTTGACCTGGGTTGTGGTGATGGGCATTTTGCAAGTATTGCATTTGACCACCCATTGGATGCTGGGATAGACCCCTGGTGGGGGCCGTTGAAGGAAGCACATGCACGATCTGTCTATCAGGGTTTGGCTCAATCGGATGGTTCTAGATTGCCCTTCCCGGATGGTTATTTTGCTAGTTCAGTAAGTAACTCAGTGTTGGAGCACATCCCAAATGTGGAACCTGTCCTTGTTGAAGTTGCCCGGGTGATGCAACCAGGAGCTCCCTTTACATTCTGTGTACCCAACCATCGCTTTCTAAGCACGTTGTCGGTGGGCAGATGGTTGGATAGGCTTGGATTCAATACTTTTGGCAACGGCTACCGGGCTTTCTTCAATCGGATTTCACGCCACTTCCATTGTGATCCACCTGAGGTCTGGAAGTCCAGGTTAGAAGTCGCGGGCTTTCGTTTGGAAAAATGGTGGCATTATTTTTCACCAGCTGCTTTGAGGATGTTGGAATGGGGACACTATTTCGGACTGCCCTCTTTGGTTTCGAAGGTGGTGATTGGGCGATGGATCATTTGTCCTTCACGATGGAACCTGGCGTTGATTTACTCCATGGCGAAACCGTATTATGATGAGCCGCTGTCGAAAGAAGAGGGGGTGTATTCATTCTTCATCGCAACTCGTTTATGAAGGAATCAAGATTTTCCATCGAGGATAGTGGGTGATAATGACGTGCGAAGTTATAAATCCAAGTAGTTGCTCATGGATCATCTGCCATAATATCTTATTTGCTTACACAACTAAGTTAGGTTATCATTGGGGACTGTTATGAAAGAACCCAGCGTTCTTGACTATGTAAAATCCCGCCTATTTTTCTGGCGGAAAGAGAAGATTCAGGTCCCATTGGAGAGCGACACGTTTACTGTTCTCGTTTCGGATGAAGAACAGGTCCCATTAAAAGACTTTCAAGTTGATAAGAAAGTTGGGACTTCATCAGAAGATCAATCCACTGGGCTACGCCTTTTCCCACCAAAGGTTGCAGGTATCCTGAGCAGAACATTATTCGTGGTTGCTTTGGGCTTGGTAGCGCAACGAGCACTAGAACCCCCCGGTCGTTCAGTACTTACAGGCTTGATTTTCTACCTCGTTTCCTGTGTCCTACTGATTTGGGCAGTATTAAACAGGGAGTGGTCCTTAGCAAAACCAATAAGTGCTGATCAAAAAACGGATCCATTGACCTATAAATCCCTTGGATTTTGGCTCTTTATTCCATTGATTACCCTGACTTTTCTAGCATTTGGCAATTTCCAATTTACCAGGGCAAATATAACACTTTGGGTTTTTAGTTTGATCGCTTTTCTTTATGCGTTTTGGTTGCCTGATATTCATAAGCCGAGTCTGTGGGAACACGCCAGGAAAAAGTGGTCGGAATTTACTTCTCAGGGCATCCGATTTTCTCCCTGGACCTTATTGGTTTTAGGTGTATTTGCTGTCTCGGCTTTTTATCGTTTCTACCAGCTTGATCAGATCCCTGCAGAAATGTTCAGTGATCATGCAGAAAAGTTATTGGATGTTGGCGATGTATTAGCTGGTCAAACCTGGGTGTATTTCCCTCGCAATACTGGACGAGAAGCATTCCAGATATATCTTACAGCAGCTATGTCCCAAATTTTCAATACCGGGCTCTCTTTTATGAGCTTGAAGTTAGGAACTGCCTTTTGTGGACTCTTTACTCTACCTTTCATTTACTTGTTAGGGAAAGAAATTGCCAATCGCCGCGTAGGCTTGTTGTCAATGTTCTTCGCCGGGATTGCTTATTGGCCGAATGTAATCTCCCGGGTCGCATTGCGGTTCACGCTCTATCCAGCATTCACTGCACCGATGTTGTACTTTCTGGTTCGTGGGCTGCGTCGTCGAAACCGGAATGATTTTATCCTTTCGGGACTTTTTCTTGGACTTGGATTGCATGGTTATAGCCCTTATCGTTTTGTACCCATCCTTGTGGTAGTTACCGTAATAATTTATATCCTTCATCCCCAATCAAAGGAGACTCGCAAAGAAGCCTTTTTGGGATTGGTATTATTAGCCCTGACCTCATTGATCATCTTCATCCCATTATTGAGGTATGCGATTTCGAATCCAGATATTTTCAGCTACCGCATGATGACACGTATGGGACAGGTAGAAAGACCTTTTTCGGGTCCTCCGTTGCTAATTCTCTTTGAGAACCTGTGGAAGTCGCTCATCATGCCAGTATGGGACAATGGTCAAATTTGGGTGCATTCGATTCCAAATCGACCAGGATTAGGAGTTGTGACTGCTACGTTTTTTGTGTTTGGTGTTCTGTTACTTATCATCCGTTATATGAAGAGACGAGACTGGCTTGATTTATTCTGGTTGATCTCGATTCCATTATTAATGACGCCTTCGGCTCTGTCCCTGGCGTTTCCTGACGAAAACCCCTCTTTGAACCGGACTGGAGGCGCAATCATCGTGGTCTTCTTAATTGTGGGGTTGGCATTCGATGCGATGTTGAGGACGCTTCAATCAAAACGGCTTGCACCTGGCGGGGTGTGGCTATCCTGGATAGTGAGTGCATTTCTGATAAGTTGGTCAGCGAGCCAAAATTACGATCTTGTCTTTAACCAATATTCAATACAATTCCAGAACAATGCCTGGAATACCTCTGAATTAGGTGCGATCATCGAACAATTCGTGGATTCGGTTGGAGCATATGATAGCGCTTGGGTTGTACCCTATCCTCACTGGGTGGACACCCGACTTGTAGGGATTCGCGCTGGTTACCCAGAAAAAGATTATGCACTTTGGCGGGAAAACATTCCTGATACAGTCGATGACCCTCGCCCAAAGTTATACCTGGTTAAGCCTGAAGATACAGAAACAATTGACCTTTTACGGTCGTTATATCCTACTGGAGTTTTACGATTGTATAATTCAAAGGTAGAAGGAAGAGATTTTTATATTTTTTCAGTACCTCCCGTAGAATAATGCCAAAATTATGACCGAAATATCCGATGAGTCTGGATCAAACCATCAATATCACCCTTGGCAAACTTGGGTAACTGCTATCCTCCTGATCCTGATCCTGATAGCCGGTGCATACCTGCGCCTGGTTGGAATCGATTGGGATGAGGAGCAGCACCTCCATCCTGACGAACGTTTTCTGACAATGGTGGAGGCAACCATTGAACCCATCGGTCAGGGAAAGGATTTTTTGGGTCCTCCACCCTCGGTAAGCAACCAGCCCTGGCGGGAACCATATGTTGATTCCCTTCCTGATTGCGAAGAATGGGGGGGATATTTTAATACAGCCTGTTCTCCTCTTAATCCCAACAATCGTGGCTATGATTTCTATGTTTATGGAACCTTGCCAATTTTTATTGTTCGCTATGCAGCTGAATTCCTGGGGAAGATGGGTTACGGAGAAGTTTACCTGGTGGGCAGAGTACTTTCTGCATTCTCAGATCTCCTTGCGGCGCTTTTGGTTTTTGCAGTTGCAAAGATGGTGTATGGCCGCAGGATCGCCCTAATGGCAACGGCATTTTCAGCATTTTCGGTATTACTGATCCAACAATCCCACTTTTTTACCGTTGATACCTTCACCAACCTCTTCATCATGAGTGCTTTATATTTTGCGGTCAGGATTGCATTTACAGGCTTAGACAAAGAGAAGCACAAACAACAGCATAATCCGAGAAGTGAAGAGGCGACCATAAGAATTCAACAACCTGAAAGAAGTGATGGGTCAAACCTGCGCTTGGGATATCGATCTTTACGAGAGATTATCCGAAGATTTATTAACCATCCTCTTTTTTGGCCGAGTATATGGTTTGGTGCAACTCTTGGGATGGCTGTGTCTTCAAAAATCAACGCAGCTGTTCTGGCGGTAACCTTACCAGGAGCAGCCTTTATTTATCTTTACCGGATACCCCAATCCGATAGGGGCCGGCAGATTTGGCAGGTTTTTTCTTGCCTGGTATTGGCAGCCCTTGTCAGTGTGGTTGCTTTTCGGATTTTTCAGCCTTATGCTTTTCGCGGACCCAGTTTTTTTGACATCACTCCGAATAAAGCCTGGCTGGATGATTTACGCTCCTTACGTGCTCAGACTGGTGGCGATGTTGATTTTCCTCCTGCACTTCAGTGGGCGCGAAGACCGATATGGTTTTCTTTTCAAAACCTGGTGGTGTGGGGGCTGGGTCTGCCGTTGGGAATCCTCTCCTGGATTGGCTATTTTTGGATGGGTTGGAAAATTTTTAGGGGGAAGTGGATGGAGCATGGTTTACTTTGGGCGTGGACAGGGCTCTACTTTGGATGGCAATCGCTGCAGTGGAACAGTACCATGCGTTACCAGCTTCCAATTTACCCGCTTTTGGCTATTTTTGCAGCCTGGATTATCGTTCAATTTTGGGATAATGTAAAATCGAGAAAAAATTTCGAAGTCATAATCAAACGTTCCACTATATTCATCCTAGGGAGCAGCATCCTGGTCTCAACTTTCTTGTGGGCTTTTGCTTTCTCTCGTATCTACACCAAACCCCATACCAGGGTAGAAGCTACTCGCTGGCTTTTCCAGAATGTCCCAGGACCAATTAATTTATCCATTCAGTTAGGTGACAATTTTTATAACCAACCTATTGCTTTTGCCTCGGGTGCAACCGTCGATCCCGGGTTTTCACAAGAAGTACGTTTTACAGCAAAAGAAGCAGGGATTCTCTCTGAAATCTATTTGCCTCATATCCTTGATAGAGCGACAATCAATGATTTTGCGCTTAATGTGGTTCTTGCATCTGTCGTTGAAGGAAAGATCCTTTTAGATGAGACGATTTCAGAAGGAGAGATTCTCGCTGGCAATGGAGATGCCTTTTCATATCGTTTTATTGAACCTGCCATAATAAGGGAAGGTGAACCCTATACACTTGAATTTTATGTTGAAAATCCAAATAATGACTTCGCGATTTGTGATCCTCTTATTCTAGATCTTCAGACTACCCTGGGTCAAACCCAGATCGAATTACCTGTTCAACCAACTTGTCTTTTTGATAAAGATTTACCTTCCCCCTTTATCATTGAAGTTGAAGAGGACAGCATCCTGCAACAAGTTACTATGCAGGTCCAGTTCGAACCACAAGAGGAAGGGATTGAGGATAAAACATTGTCTGTGGAAATACAAGATTCTACGGGAAGAACGTTGGGGACCGGTGCCATTACATCGGAGTTTCTTCCCTTGATGGATCCACGTGGCGATGCTTATCGTTTTTTATTTCCTGAAATGGTTCAGATAGAAAAAGAAGACAGTTATACCTTGATTTTCTCTTTGATTTCAGGAAACGGCAATATTTCTTTTTCTGGTACAAGCATGGCTAATGAATCTTCTTGGGATGATGGATTGCCACTTCGTATGGACGGGTATGACCCTTATGGTGGTCTCTATCAGGGCGGTCTTAATTTTGAGATGTATTGGGATGATAATCAAGAAAAATACGACCGGTTTGTAAATATTCTTGACCATGCGGATATCATTTTAATCACTTCTAGTCGGCAGTGGGGGACTACCACCCGTGTGCCTGAACGATATCCATTAACGACGGAGTACTACCATAGCCTGGTAGGTTGTCCTCCGGATCAAACCATCGAGTGGTGTTACAACGTTGCCCAACCCGGAACATTTCAAGGAGACCTCGGGTTTGAGTTGGTCCAGGTATTCCAATCGAACCCATCCATTGCTGGATTCGATATCAACGATCAATTCTCCGAAGAAGCTTTTACAGTCTATGATCACCCTAAAGTCTTCGTTTTCCAGAAAACTGGTGAATATGACCCAAGGAAAGTTCGCGATATCTTGGGGGCAGTCGACCTAACTAAAGTCATTCGGGTAACTCCCAAGCAGGCTGATTCCCATCCTGGAGATTTACAACTTCCCCAGGAAAGATTGGAAGAACAACGTCTTGGCGGGACCTGGTCGCGATACTTAAATTTTGATGGCCTACAAAATCGGGTACAGATCATTGCGATTTTATACTGGTATGGGTGTGTAGGGCTTTTAGGTTTGCTGGTATACCCACTGGTATGGTTCTCACTGCCAGGTTTAGCTGATCACGGATATCCCCTGACACGAGTAGCGGGGTTCTTGCTGCTATCAGGCCTGGTCTGGTTAGCAGGATCAGCACGAATACCTTTCAACCGCACGACGATCAGTTTTGTCTTGCTGGGCATTCTGAGTCTAAACGCGGTCCTGGCATTCCATCAACGTAAAGCTCTGAGCCAGGAAGTCAATTCACGGTGGAAATATTTCCTTAAGATCGAAGGATTATTCCTACTTTTCTTTGTTATCGGTTTGCTGATCAAGTTTGGAAATCCCGATCTATGGCATCCCTGGAAGGGGGGTGAGAAACCCATGGATTTCTCCTATTTCAACGCGGTATTGAAAAGCACCTCCTTTCCACCCTATGATCCCTGGTATGCTGGTGGGTATATCAATTATTATTATTATGGCTTCGTATTGGTAGGAGTGCTGGTTAAGTACTTGGGTATCTTGCCTTCGATTGCCTATAACCTGATCCTGGCTACCTTATTTAGCATGATTGTTTTGGGCGCGTTTTCGGTTGTCTGGAATCTGGTCAGTAATATAGGAGGAGATTTTAAGAAAGCTGATGATGAAGCTATCCCATTAAGTCAAGAAAACCTGGAGGGTAATACCCATCCTGCTTCCTTATCACGAAAAGCAACTGGAAGGGAGCAACTCAAAGAAAAACTATCAAATCCCCACCGTTTCATAGTCAGTTTAGCCGGCGCTCTCGCCATGGGGGTTCTTGGCAACCTGGGCATTTTGCAAATGTTCTTTCGCGGTTTACAGATGAATGTTGTCTCAGTGGAAGAAATTGATTCGGCAGGGATAATTTCCAAAATCTGCTGGACGGTATCTGGTTTTATTAAAACGATAAGTGGTTCAACTATACCCATAAGGATGGACGAATGGTATTGGAATCCCAGCCGGGTCATCAGCTATGAACATGGAAATCCTATTACGGAATTTCCCTTCTTTACTTTTTTATATGGGGATTTACACGCTCATCTGATCGCATTGCCAGTTGCATTGCTAGCGATCGCTTGGGTGGTGGCAGTCGTGAAAGGAAAGGTTTGGCAGAAACCGGGTGGGCGATCATGGCCCCAAATCGTCTCTGGTTTCCTTTTAGGTGGACTGGCGGTTGGTGCTTTGTATCCAATCAACCTTTCAGATATCTACACTTATTTACCACTCAGCCTCCTGGCTTTTGGATATGCAACCTGGCGTTATCTTGATGATAAGGACAAGGCCTCGATATCCATTAGGAAAAAGATGTCATCCAGGCGATTGCTTTGGATAATCCTTGGCATGGTTGCTCTTTATGCGCTTAGTCAGCTAATTTATAAACCCTATTCTTACTGGTATGGACAGGGATATTCAAAAATTCAGTTATGGACGGGTACTCACACTCCACTGGTCCAATACCTGACCCACTGGGGTGCTTTGCTTTTTGTGATTGTCTCCTGGATGTTCTATGAAAGTATTGACTGGATGGCGACAACACCGGTATCTGCCCTTAGGAAACTAGCCCCATATCGCAACCTGATCTGGACTGGTTTCAGTTTCATGGTCGTTCTGATTCTAGTTTTAGGTGTAAGCCTGCATCCAGGAGGACTATCGGAGGGTGACCTGCCGATCGGCTTGGGGGTTCACATCGCCTGGTTAGTCATTCCTCTTGCTTGCTGGGCTGGTGTGCTCCTACTCCGTCCGGGTTTTTCAGATGGGAAACGGTTGGTTTTGTTTTTTATTGGTACTGGATTGATGCTTACCCTGATGGTAGAGATTGTCGTTGTCAGTGGTGATATCGGTCGAATGAATACCGTATTTAAATTTTATTTACAAGCCTGGACTCTCTTTTCTGTCAGCTGTGGTGCTGCCCTTGGTTGGTTGATAAAAGGGATGTCCAAGTGGAGTCTTAAATGGCGAACCCTGTTCCAACTTCTTCTCGGTGCCTTTATATTTTCAACAGCCTTGTATCCCTTGTTAGGAACAATTGCCAAGGTCTCCGACCGCATGGAACCTACTACTCCTCACACGCTGGATGGCATGACTTATATGCAGTATGCGACCTACCACGATGAAGGGGTCGCCATGGATTTGAGCCAGGATTATAATGCAATCCGTTGGATGCAGGATAATATCCAGGGATCTCCGGTAATCGTAGAGGCGAATTCGGTAGAATATCACTGGGGAACAAGGTACACCATCTATACTGGCTTACCTGGTGTGATTGGGTGGAATTGGCATCAACGCCAGCAGCGAACTATAAACCCTCATGATTGGGTCATCGAACGAGTCGACGATGTTCACGAGTTTTACCAAACAGAAGACCTTCAATGGACGGAGGATTTCCTGCATAAATATGATGTTCGCTATGTTGTGTTTGGACAACTCGAACAGGCAAAATATCAAGGTCCTGGACTTTTGAAATTTGAAGCGATGGAAGACGTTCTATGGCGGGAAGTTTTTCGAGATCGAGATACAATAATCTATGAGGTGCTTAGGTGAAATTAATCCAGGATTTCATGTGATAAATAATCCACTCCAGCATCTAATGAATAAATCCTTTTAAACTATTATTTTTCCAATGCTCCAATTCTTACTCTGGTATTTACTCACTACCTTTCTTGGCTTAGCAGCTTTCCCTATCGCATATCATCTCCTGCCCGGGCTAGCAGACCGAGGATACGCACTTAGCAGGATCCTTGGCTTGCTGTTCTGGGGCTACATTTTCTGGCTGTTTGGGTGTTTAGGTTTTTTGAGGAATGACCTCGGGGGCTTGTTGATCGCATTTCTGGTGATGGTCTTGATCGCCGGATGGGCCTTGAAACATACTGGATGGCAACAAATTTTGGACTGGCTGCGAAATCAATGGCGAATGATCGCCGTCGTAGAAATTTTATTCTTTACAACCTTTTTACTCTGGGCATTTATCCGTTCTGCGAATCCAGATATTGTCGGTACAGAAAAGCCGATGGAGTTAGCCTTTATCAATGCGATTTTGCGTTCACCAACATTCCCACCCAACGACCCCTGGCTCTCAGGATATGCAATCTCTTATTATTATTTTGGTTATGTACTGGTTTCAATGGTAGCAGAGTTTACTGGAACGCCTGGTAGTGTAGCTTTCAACCTGGGGGTTTCACTAATATTTGCCTTGAGTGCCTCAGGGTCTTACAGCATTCTCTACAATCTTTTGCATAATAGATCTTCAGATATCGCTCTTCGTCAAAAATCCAGGCGCCTTAACAATTCCAGATATCAGGCACTCCTGAGTCCCTTCTTTATACTCATCGTTAGCAACATGGGAGGTTTTCTTCATATTCTTCGTCTAATTGGTGTATTCTGGAAGAAGGATGAAAATGGTCAATGGGTTTCTATTCTATGGCACTGGTTAGATATGGGACGTTATGCATCACCACCACCAGCAGAAGCCTTCCCCCATTGGTGGTGGTGGCAAGCTTCGCGCCTTGTTCAAGATTTCGATTTTAATTGGGTCAATAAGGGCGATATTATCGATGAATTTCCTTTTTTCTCTTACCTTTTAGCTGATCTCCATTCACATGTTCTGGCAATGCCATTTGCTTTCCTGGCGATCTCGGTGGCTCTCAACCTTTTTCTTGGGGGTTTCAAAGGACAACTCCGCTGGTTTTATTTACATTTTAAAATAAATATTCCTGGGTTTTTACTATCTGCCCTGGTATTGGGGTCATTGGCATTTTTCAATACTTGGGATTTCCCATTTTATGTGGCATTATTCGCTGGTGCATATGTCCTTAGGGAAATATTCCACCAGGATGATGATGAGTTGTATCGTAAAAAGCCATTATGGGGGAAAATCCTGGGAGAATTCATCTGGCTTGGATTTGCTATAGGCTTGAGTGGTGCAGTTCTCTACCTGCCTTTTTATTTAGGTTTTCAATCCCAGGCAGGGGGTCCATTACCTAACCTGATTTATATTACCCGAGGTGTGTATCTATGGCTTCATTTCATGCCTCTGTTGATACCTATTCTTGGATACCTTCTCTACTTGTGGAATACGGACCGTGATTGGGAAAGTTTAAGGAATGGAGCAAAAATTATCCTCGTGCTGGTTGGGATTTTATTGCTGGTTACACTGCTTCTAACCTTGCTCATCGCAAATATTGGCTTATTCGAAAAAATAAATTCTCAAGCTGCAATTGCTGCGGGAACTTTTCTTGGGTCGATGGCTGCGCCTGGATGGATTCCATTGATATTGGAAGGGTTTAAACGCCGCTTTACAGTTCCAGGCACACTGCTGACGATTTTCACAGTTCTCAGTCTCACAATTGCTCTACTCTGGCCGCGAGACCACAATGAGGTGAAAAAACATCCGCCAAGATCACTGTCCCTCATTCCTGCACATATTTTTACTTTACTCCTTGTTCTGATGGGAGCTTTACTTGTCCTCGCACCCGAATTCGTTTTCCTTCGGGACTTATTTGGCTACCGCATTAACACGATTTTTAAGTTCTATTTCCAGGTTTGGCTATTGTGGGGGATTGTTGCTGCATACGGTGTTATTCATTTGTGGCAAAATTTAAAAGGTAGTATTCAAACAATTTTCCGGCTTTTAATGCTTATAATATTGGGTCTATCTCTAACTTATCCCGTTATGGGTTTATGGTCACGGACCGGCGGCTTCAATCCTGACCAGGGTTTTACTCTGGATGGAACAGCCTATTTACAAAGGGATAGTCCGGATGAATACGCAGCGATGCAGTGGTTGAAAGAAGCACCTCTTGGAGTGGTAGCAGAAGCTGTGGGAGGTAGTTATACCCAATTCGCTCGAATGGCATCTAACAGTGGTCAGCCAACAGTATTGGGTTGGGATTTTCATGAATTACAATGGCGAGGAGGTACAGAAGAATCTGGCTCTCGCCGGGCAGATATTGAACGTTTATACTGTACGAGACACTGGGAAGAGGCAGAGGTGATCATTCAACAGTATAATATAAGCTACATTGTGGTTGGTGCTGTGGAATATTCTGCTTATGGGGAGGGAAGTACGACTTGTCCCCAAGGGTTTAATGAACTCAAATTAATTCGTAATTTGACACTGGCTTTTCAACAAGGTGGCGTTTCCATTTACCTTGTACCAGAGGAGCTAGACACTCACTGATCCTTTTTGGTGGTTCATTTCTCAGAAATATTGAAAGAAATACAATTGGTCATGAAACGAAGATATATTACTTTTGAAGTTGGTATTTTTGTCCTGTTGTTCAGCCTGGCGCTCTTTGTTCGCCTGCTTAATTTGGGCAAAACCCCGCTCTCTGACTACGAAGCTGGTTGGGCTCTACAAAGTTGGAATGCTATTTATCAGGATGAGGGTCAAGTTGGGTCAAACCCCGCTTATTTCGCTCTAACTACCTCTTTGTTCTACTTGTTGGGTAGTAGCAATTTCCTGGCTCGTTTTTGGCCAGCTCTTATTGGCAGCCTTGTTATCTGGGCTCCTTTCGGATTTCGCCGCTTTCTTGGTCGGGAAGTTTCAATAATCATGGGTTTGGGGCTGGCACTAGATCCAGGATTGGTGGCAGTATCGAGAATAGCCGGTGGACCGATGTTGGCACTTGGTTTTGCTGTGCTCTTCTTAATGTTTATCTATCTGCGAAAGCCAATTTGGGCTGGATTTCTTGGGGGAATGGGTTTAATTTCTGGGTCTTTTGTCTACCTTGGGTTAACGGGATTCCTGGTCGCCTATTGGATTTCCCTAAAACTTGGTATTCTCCCTGAGTGGGAAGATACTCATGAAGAAAGCGAGTTGATAAAATCCCCTCCAAAAAATTCGACTAGGATTAGGGAAGGTTTGATCTCTGCATTTGTGCCTGTAACCCTGGTAGGTCCGCTTTTCACTCTTTTCCCTGGTGGATTGGGGGGGTGGGGAAGATCCCTGGCGACATTCTTTATGGGTTGGGTTCAAACACCCATGGTTCCAGTTTTGCAGCCTTCCCTGGCTGTGGTTTTCTACCAACCATTAGCCACCCTTTTTGCGCTGATTGCTATTGGTAGAGGCTGGATGAAGGGAAAGAAAAAAGAACGTTGGCTCAGTATATGGCTCTTGACTGCCTTCACTTTGACTGTTTTGTATTCACAGCGATATGTGTTTGATTCAATTTGGGTCTTGTTACCACTCTGGGCATTAGCTTCTATTGAGTTTAGCCGATTTATTAGAATACCAGAGCTACCAATAGCATCTTTTTGTCAGGCTGGGCTCTTGTTTGTATTAGGAGTGATCTTCTGGTTGGTCAGCATCAACCCTGGTTTGGGCGAATCGACCTGGTTGATATTGTTGGTTATTCCGTTACTGGCAATATTAACTACTGTATTCATTGGTTTGGGATGGTCTTGGGACTCTGCAAGGACCGGTGCAGGCTGGGGTATATTTCTGATTTTAGGCATATATACATTCTCTGCCACTTTTGGTGCTACCCAGCAGAGGCAGAATACCCCAGCAGAGTTCTGGTATCCAACACCAGGCATTGCACAGTCAGATTTGTTTCGAGAGACATTAGGAGAACTCGCTCTTAGGGAAAGTGGACGAGAGGATTGGATCCAGACTGTATCCTTAATCGAGTCGACTTCATTAAAATGGGTGTTAAGAGATGTTCATGGTGTGACTTATGCTTCATCACTGGAACCTGGTACGCTTCCTGCGATAATTATTTCTCCTGGAGATGGAACAGACCTGTCGCAAACGATGTCCTATCGTGGCCAGGATTTCATATGGTATAAGGATCCTGGTTGGTCTGGTCCGTTCCCTAAGCCCCTATGGTCTTGGGTAACTGCCAGGATTACACCGGTAGATTCGGAGTCTATCGTGATGTGGGTGAGGTCTGATCTCTTTCCTGCTGAACAAGAAAAAACGGATGACGAGAACGATTTGGAATCATTATCGAGTGAAATTCAAATGGAAGATGGGAATTCTGAATAAGTCGATATTGGAGTGTGAATATTGAAACCAAGCATCATCGCAATCGATGGTCCAGCTGCTTCCGGCAAATCAACCCTGGCGAAACACCTGGCGGATGAATTAGGATATCTCTATTTTGATACAGGTGTTATGTACCGGGCAATTACTTGGGTAGTAATAAGCAAAGGTATTGATCCTAATGATGGTGATCTTGTCGTCTCTCTAGCCGAGGTTGCCAATATTGATGTTCTTCCTCCTTCTCTAGCTGATGGACGAGATTCGGATGTGATGATTAATGGAAATGATATTACCTGGGAAATCCGAAAACCAGAAGTTGATGCGAATGTTTCAGTTATTTCTGCTTATCCTGGTGTGAGAAAGGCATTGACTTCTCAGCAGAGAAAAATCGGTCAACGTGGTAAGGTTGTGATGGTTGGGAGGGATATCGGGACGATTGTGTTGCCAGATGCAGACTTAAAAATCTTTCTGGACGCCTCAGTTGAAGAACGGGCACGAAGACGATATCTAGAGATCTCTAACCGTGGAGAACAAGTGAGTTATAGACGAGTCCTAAAAATGATGAAGAAGAGAGATAAGATTGACTCAACTCGAGATGTTGCTCCATTATGTGCTGCGGATGATGCTGTGATAATCGATTCCGATCAATTATCTATTGATGAAGTCTTTGTAAAAGTCAAGCTGATCATTGAAAAGTGGAAGGGTAGCGATTGACAACAAACCATTACCAGGTACCTTTCGGGAATCGATTTGCTCGAAAGATATTACGACCTTTCTTCAGGGGGCTCTTCCGTATTTTAGGCAAAGTAGAACTCAACGGATTAGAAAATATTCCTTCTTGTGGCGCTTACCTGGTTACACCAAATCATATCTCAATCTTTGATGGTCCTTTCGTCTTGGCCTTTTGGCCGAAAGATCTTGAATTTGCTGGTGCCTCTGATATTTGGGATCGGAAAGGGCAGTCCCTTTTAGTGAAATACTATGGTGGAGTCAAAGTTCACCGCAGTCGATATGACCGCAACTTGATCGATAAGACAATATCCCTACTGAATGCAGGTTATCCCCTATTAATTGCCCCTGAAGGAGGACGATCTCACGAACCTGGATTGAGGAGAGCCAATCCTGGCGTGGCTTATCTGGCTGACAAAGCGAAGGTCCCAGTCGTTCCTGTTGGAGTTTTTGGCAGCACGGAGGATTTTTTCCGCAACGGATTGCGTGGAAAACGACAAAAAATTGGGATGAATATTGGCAAACCACTGTTTCTACCTCAAATTGAGGGAACCGGAGCCTTTCGTAGAATAATGCGACAGGAAAATGCAGATTTGGTCATGGCTCATATTGCCCAGTTGCTACCACAAAACTACCGGGGATATTATTCGAATAATTAATCTTTGACCTGTGAGCTATAGGACCCTGGAGTTCAGAAATGATAGACCATAAACAACAGATTCATTACAATCATCAAGCCTGGGAGTTGCGCCGAAAGATCCTCCGCTTCCTTATAAGGGTTTTGGGAGTAAATTTTCTTGCTAAGCTAGATAAAGTAGAAGGATTGGAGAATGTGCCTGAAGAAGGTCCGGGTATTTTATTAATCAATCATATTGCTTTCATCGATCCCATTATTGTGCTCCACACGCTACCTAGAAATATCATCCCTTTGGCAAAGAGCGAGGTATATGATTATCCTGTGGTAGGGATTTTTCCGAAGATATGGGGCGTTGTTCCCATTCAACGTTACGAGATGGATCGCAAAGCAATCAGGGAGGTATTTGCAATCTTGAAAGCTGGAGAAATGGTGTTGATCGCCCCAGAAGGTACTCGCCATCCCGAATTACAACAAGGCAAAGTAGGAGCTGCCTATATTTCTAGTCGAACGGGTGCGCCAATCATTCCAGTCGCTGTTGAAGGGACTCCAGGTTTCCCAGCATTCCGAACTTCTAAACGGTGGAGGGAGCCGGGAGTGCACATCCGCTACGGCAGGCCATTTCGATTTAGACCTGAGTTTTCTCATGCAAGGAAAAAAACACTGCGGTTGATGATGGATGAATCCATGTATATCCTTGCATCCATACTCCCAGAAGAACGCCGGGGGGTGTATTCAGATCTGTCCAAGGCAACCCAAGAGACCATTCAATGGCTTTGATTAATGCTATAATCCATTTATATTCTGATTTATAAGCTGGTTTCACCTTATGATATGAGTGAGGAAATTTAATCGGCTATACGGGAATTGTCTGTTTAATTTTTTCACCAGGAGACCTATAACCAGGGTGTAAAGTTTTCGTAACCTTAAAGAACCATAGCTTGGCATAGGTTCTACTTGTTAGCATCCATCGTAGATAACCCAGAAAGAGATTAATAATTTTCGCAGTCAGGAACAAAGATGTCCATTATCATTAGCTTGTTTCGAGAACTGCCTTTTCTCATAATGCCTTCAGAGTTACTCGGCTGGTCTGGCTTATTTGTTTTGTCTGCAGCTCTTGTTTTCGTTCTTTATCGATATCGAAATTTACAAAAACCCTGGAACAAAGTTTCATCGATCCTTTTTATCAGTTTAGTAATTGCAGTTCCGATTACCAGTCTTTTTCTTGGAGTCCAGTTGTCTGACTGGAACAGCCAACCTTTACCAGGTGGGTTGCTTGAGCCACAAAGTTTGTTTATTATGCTCTTTTCAGCAATCCCCTGGGTTTTAGCCGCAGGTTTGCTTGGACCATTACCAGCGACCATTCTGGCTATCGGTTCCGGAATTATTTTAGCTTTTTGGAATACCCATTCCCCATTCACCATTTTTGAGATCGCCTCCCAGGCGGTCATCGTGTCCATTTTTTCTCTACAAAGATATCGCCAGGTATTCCACGCTGCATTACGCCAACCCTTCATTGCCGCATTACTGGCTAGTTTAATCTATCCCCTGATTTTCTTGGTCAACAGCATTTACCTCACCGGTGGTGATTTTTATATACGGCTTGATTTTGCCTCCACGAATGTTATTCCCTTCTCGATTGCAGTCGGATTACCTTTATGGATTGCTGGACTGGTGGCACAACTTGTAAATTATGCTTTTCCGACCGCATGGGGTGGACGAGCTCCATGGAAGCCCAGCCCTTCAGAAGGAAGCATACTGCTCCGCTCTGCAAGGAATATCGTCCCTGTCATCACTGCTATACTCTGCCTATTTGTCGTTTTTGGGTGGAAAATTGCCCAAAAAGAATCGGAAAAGTTACTGGTCAATCGCATGTCTAACGTGGCATCCATTACAGCGGAGAGCATCCCTCACTTCCTGGATACAGGACAAAGCCTGATCTTGGAAATTGCCGATACAATTTCTGTTACCTCTGCATCACCAAGTGAAATGAAAGCAGTATTGGAAGAACAAATTCAAACAGTCCCTTACTTTTCTCAATTATTTGTGATTGATAACCAGGGTAATCCGAAAGGGGGTTTTCCAGATGAGAAATTTGATTCTAAGAGTATCCTTTTAGATGAGTTGATAGGAATTGATCTGGCATTTAATGGCTTCCAAAATCAGTTATATTTACTTCCCCCAATTGATGAAGAGGAATCAGTTCAACTCTCATTTATTGCAGCCATAAAAAACGAATTAGGAATCGTTAATGGCGTACTCGTCGGGAGGACCAAGCTACAGACCAATCCGTTTGCCCAAGTGATTCTAAACAACCTATCGAGTATAGAAGATGTGGGTGGAACTGGTTTTCTGCTGGATGAAACTAATCGTATCATTTATCACCCGAACCATGATCGTTTATTGGAGAATTATCCAATCGAATTGGCGAATAGGCGTGGTTTTCTTGAGGTCTCTGACCCAGGCGGCACCCGCCAAATGATATTTTCCCAACCTATAGAAGGTCGTTCTTGGTCAGTGGTGATGACAACACCCGTTAGCGAGTCCCGAAAAATGGCATTGATTCAGATATTACCGTTTATCGGAATCGTTATTCTCTCCTCAGCGATTACCTTGTTATTGTTGTTATTGAGTCTGCGGAATATCACATCATCGATAAAAACCCTGGCTATAGAGACAGACCGGATTGCTGATGGAAACTTAGGCCATAACATGCCTTCTGCTGGAGTTGATGAAGTCGGGCAACTGTCTACTTCACTTGAACAAATGCGGGTTGGTTTGAAGGCGCGTTTTGATGAATTCAGACGACTATTAACAATCAGCCAGGGTATTGTTACCAGCACGACTTTGGAAGATGCCTTGAGACCTATCCTTGAAATGGGAATATCAATGGGTGCCAGTTCGGCGAGAATATTAATGTCACCAATCGCGGAACTTGATACCACATCTGAATCCAAGGTACACTCTCGATTTGGGCTGGGTAGATTAACACATATCTATCAAGATTTGGATGACCAAATTTTAGAGTTAATGTCACATCAGGATCGAATGGTCCTTCCAAATGCGAGTCGAACGACCTTAATGAATATAAAAAAAGGGACTGTCTTTCCGGGTTCCTTAATGGCTGTTGTTCTTCGGCACGAAAACCAATATTTTGGGGTATTTTGGATCGCTTATAGTCAGGAACATATTTTCAATCGTGAAGAAGTCCGATTTATTTCCACACTTGCTGAACAAGCTACTCTTGCAGTTTTAAGCAACCGTTCGTTTTGGTCCACCGAATTTGACCGCCAACGACTTATTGCTATTTTGGAATCAATCCCGGATCCTATTGTAGTCGCTGACCACGAGGACCAACTTTTGATGGCGAACTCAATCGCCCAAAAGGTTTTCGGGATTGATCCTGAAGTAAATCTGGGGGAAACCATTAAGGAAATCTTTAAAGAGCCAGATTTGATCAATTTCATTCAGACAACTGACTCGCAAGAGGATTCGAAAGAAATCGTTTTTCCAGATGGAAAAACTTACTTGGCAACAGCTTCTTCCATCCTGGTTGATGAGGCATCTATTGGGAGGTTATGTTACTTTCATGATATCACTCAATTCAAAGAATTAGATGCCCTGAAATCCGTATTTGTTGCTACTGTCAGTCATGATTTGCGGTCCTCATTAACGCTGTTACGTGGCTATACAACGATGTTAACCACTGTCGGTGAACTTAACAAACAGCAAGAATCTTATGTTAGAAAACTAATGAACAGTGTGGACAGTATGTCACGGCTGATTAATAATCTTTTAGATTTAGGGAGAATGGAGACAGATATTGGACTTCGCCTACAGACACTGCCAGTCCACGATATTTTTGAAGAAGTAATTGATAACCTTCAAATGAAAGCGAATCAGAAAAAAGTTAAAATTCATTTTGAACCCGAAAAGCTCTTTTTACCCCTAATTGAAGCAGATCATGCCATGCTTTACCAGGCTTTCTTAAACTTGCTCGACAATGCAATCAAATTTTCACCAGATGGCAAGGATGTTTGGATCAGAATTAAAACCATTGACGATAAAATTATTTTTTCATTTGAAGATCAGGGGATTGGGATATCTGCGATCGACAAACCGCGTTTGTTTGAAAAATTTTTCCGGAGCGCCCAAAAAGATGCAAGAAGTGAAAGTGGATCTGGTTTAGGATTGGCAATCGTAAAATCAGTTGCGGAACATCATGGTGGTAGAGTATGGGTGGAGAGTCAACTTGGTAAAGGCAGCACATTTTATTTTGAGATTCCTATCCGACAACAGAAATAAAATGAGAAAAAAGAGTCGAACAAGACTCGATGACAAACATAGGTGTGTTAATGAAATGTACTCTGAGCAGTAAAGTGCTCAGATTTTTGTAATTATTCTGTGCCTTTTTGCTACCTTCTGCGGAAAAAATTAAGTAGTTTCTCATAAAATTTTCCTTGACTCAAATCTTGCGACCATTTATAATGCAGTATCAAATTGATAAGTGACATAGAGCGAGCGCTTGAGGTGAAGGTCTCTGGCGCTTGCTTTTGTTCGTGTAGTGGATAGATCATTTGTTCGCATTTTTTGCCCCGATGTGTTGAATTAATAAGAGCCTTTAAAGCGTACCTGTTGTTGAAGGAACTTTTTTGTTTAGAAGTTGTCAAGAACATGGCTGCTAAGGTTGTTAGGTTATTAAATTTTCTACAGATGAATTGAAAGGGACTTGACAGCTTTTGTTAGTAACTGGGTGAGATGCAGATAACTGCACGAAATGCTGTCTACAGATAATTTTATTTAGAAAAAATTTGACTATAGGCTGCCTCAGGAGGTAACCGCGTGGAAACTAAAGGGCTAACCGCACTTCGCATTAGCTTAGCCTCACCTGAAACCATCGAAAGCTGGTCTTATGGTGAGGTTCTTAAACCTGAAACAATTAATTATCGCCGTCTACGACCGGAAAAAGATGGCCTATTCTGTGAGGCTATTTTTGGACCAACGCGTGACTGGCAGTGTTATTGTGGGAAATATAAAAATATCCGTTATAAGGGCATTGTCTGTGATAAATGTGGTGTCGAAGTAACTCGATCTTCAGTTCGTCGAGAAAGAATGGGGCACATTAAACTATCTTCACCAGTTGCACATGTTTGGTATACCCGGAGAGTTCCCTCTTACCTGGGTTTATTGCTGGACATCTCCCGCCGTAATCTTGATCGGGTCTTATACTTTGCCCAATATATCGTGACCTATGTAGATGAAGATGCACGGGAAAAAGCCCTGGCTCGTTTGGAAGAGGAACATAAGGCAAAGGGACTTGAGATCACCGAAAGTTCAGAGGGAGAAATTGGTGAAATCAAGGCAGATCATGATCTTCAGATAGAGTCTTTAAAAGACAAAGAAGATCGGACGGTCTCTAGTTATAACGAAACAATCGCTTCAAAGTTGGAACCGGTGATGTTATCCGGACAGCGGGTTGAAAGTGATCTTCAGGGGCGGATGGGGAAGACAATTCGTAAAGCTATCCTATTCCCTGGCACAGATTTGATCATTGCCGAAGCTGGGGAAACCATCACAAGCCAGCATATTGCCGACGTGCAGGAGATCGTTAAAGAACGATTGGAAGAACTTGAGAATGAGATCAAGGACCAGAGACAGCGAGAGCTCGAGCATATTAAGTTAGACATTGCTCGTTTGAAAGCTGAAGATGATCAGGCTATTATTGAGCTCCGGAACCAGCTAGAAGATGAGATGACAACTGTGCAGCGTGAATACAACCGTCTGCGGGAAGAATTGTTAGAGCTTCAACCGCTGACATTTATGGGCGAAATGCGCTATCGCGAGCTCAAATCCCGCTGGGGACAGGTTTTCCGGGCTGACATGGGTGCTGAAGCGTTTTATGATATTCTCAAGCGCCTGGATCTAGATACCCTTGCCAAGGAATTATGGCACGAGTTGCGTACTTCACGAAGTAAACAAAAACGGAGAAAAGCAACCAAAAGGCTGCAAGTTGTCGAAGCACTTCGGCAATCGAATAACAAGCCAGAGTGGATGATCCTTACGGTTCTTCCTGTGATTCCACCGGATCTTCGCCCGATGGTTCAGTTGGATGGCGGTAGGTTTGCTACCTCAGACTTGAACGACCTGTATCGAAGAGTGATCAACCGTAACAATCGCCTCAAGCGATTACTGGAACTTGGAGCTCCAGATGTTATCGTACGTAATGAAAAACGTATGCTCCAGGAAGCCGTCGATTCATTGATTGATAATTCACAACGTGGGAAAGCCCGTTCTCGTCGTGGTCGTCGTGAATTGAAGTCCCTTAGTGATATGCTGAAAGGGAAGAAGGGACGCTTTAGAAGGAATTTGTTAGGAAAACGGGTGGATTACTCCGGCCGCTCTGTTATCGTGGTTGGGCCGAAATTAATGATGCACCAATGCGGTCTGCCGAAGGCAATGGCTTTGGAATTGTATCGTCCCTTTGTCATCTCGAGATTGGTCGCAAACAATTACGCTGCTAATGTGCGTGGGGCAAGACGTTTCATCGAACGGAATCGTCCGGAGGTCTGGGAAGTACTAGAAGATGTAATCAAAGAACGACCAGTTCTATTGAACCGTGCACCAACCCTTCACCGCCTTGGTATTCAGGCCTTTGAACCTGTGCTGGTCGAGGGAAGTGCAATCCAGCTCCATCCATTAGTAACAACTGCTTTCAATGCCGATTTTGACGGAGACCAGATGGCAGTTCATGTTCCCTTGTCCAATAAGGCAGTCACCGAAGCCAGGGAGTTGATGTTATCTTCCCGCAACTTGCTGAAACCAGCGGATGGTGAACCAATTATCGGTCCCTCTAAAGATATGGTTTTGGGTGTTTATTATCTAACCAAGGAAGATGAGCGCGAATATAAAGGTGAGGGGCGGGTATTCGGTTCAATTGATGAAGTTGAAATGGCTTATAACCTGGGTCAGGTCATCGTACCCACAGGGATCAAGCTGTTCGCTGAAACCTGGTACGATGAAGAAGGCAGGCGAATGGTTAAGCCGGAAGAACGTATGTTAGAAACCACGGTCGGTCGTGTCCTTTTCAATCGCATTCTGCCCCCCAACATTCAATTCGTAAATGCTGTATTGGATAAAGGCGGTGTGAAAGACCTTATTGCAGAAATTTATGAAATATGTGGTGAAGAAGAAACGACTCTTGCAGCTGATCGAATAAAAGACATTGGATTTACTTATGCTACCAGGTCAGGATACACGATTGCTGTCGCTGACATCACCGTTCCACCAGAAAAAACTGAAATCGTTGATAATGCTCTCGATGAGGTACAGAATGTCCAGCGAAATTACCGGCGTGGCTTGCTTACTGAACAGGAACAAAATGAACGTGTGGTTGAAATCTGGCAGCGGACCACAGCAAATGTCGGCGATGCTGTTCGGAAGCATATGGATCCACACGGAAATCTGGCAACGATGGCGAATTCCGGGGCAACCAAAGGTGGTTTTAGCCCAATTTCACAGCTGGCAGGGATGCGCGGCTTAATGGCAGATCCATCAGGCAGGATCATCCCTTGGCCAATCCGCTCTAACTTCCGTGAAGGCTTGACAGCGCTTGAGTACTTCATGTCAACCCATGGTTCCCGCAAAGGCCTGGCAGATACCGCACTGCGTACCGCAGATGCAGGATATCTAACCCGCCGCTTGGTAGATGTCGCTCAGGATCTCATCATTAATGACTACGATTGTGGTACAGAGAATGGCATTGTGATTAGTAGAGGCGACGACATTGCCGGGCAATCCATGGGAAGCCGGTTGTTTGGACGGATTGTTGCAGAACATGTCGTTGATAGCGAAACAGGAGAGATTCTAATTGAACGTGGGACTATGCTTGACCGGGATAAAGTACGCCAGATAACGGCAGCAAATGTCGAATCTGTTAAAGTCTATTCACCATTGTCCTGTGAGCTTGACCACGGTGTATGTCAAAAATGCTATGGGATAGACTTCGGTAGAGGCAAATTGGTTGAAATTGGTGCAGCCGTAGGGATTGTAGCTGCCCAGTCGATAGGTGAGCCTGGTACTCAGCTGACATTGCGCACTTTCCACACCGGTGGTGTTGCAGCTGGTGGAGATATCACAACTGGTCTACCTCGTGTGGAAGAGCTTTTTGAAGCCCGTAGACTCCCTAAAGGTGAGGCTGTAGTTACAGAAATTGCCGGCGTGACTCGGGTTGAACAATCTGATCGTTATTCAAACATGCGCGTTGTTCGTGTCGAACACAGCGAAATGGTTGATGATAAATACGAAGTTCCTGATGGAGGAAAGATCGTCGTCAAAGAGGAAGATGAAGTGAATCAGGGCGATGTATTATTCTCACAAGGCGATGACGAGAGTGTGGTTGCCCAACATGCTGGTCGGATTAGAATCGAAGATAACCAGGTCATTGTCGCTTATGAAATTAGAGACGAAGAAGACTATGAAATCCCCAGCAACACCCGCTTGTTGGTGGAAAATGGTGATCATGTTACACCTGGTCAGCCGCTAACCGAAGGATCGCTGAACCCCCATAATATTTTGCGCATCCAAGGTCGAGAAGCCACCCAGAAGTATTTACTCTCTGAGGTACAACGGGTGTATCGTTCCCAGGGGCAGAATATCCATGATAAACACTTTGAAGTTATTATTAACAAGATGATGTCCCGGGTTCAGGTTACCCAACCAGGTGACTCAAAATACCTCCCAGGTGATCTTACCGATCGTTTGGTCTTGAGACGTAATAATGAAAAACTGTTGCAGGATGGGAAAAGACCTGCCCAATACGCGGAAATTCTTTTAGGAATCACCAAGGCTTCCTTAAGTACTGATTCTTTCCTTTCAGCCTCCTCCTTCCAGCATACGATCAAAGTGCTTGCCGGTGCAGCCATATCCGCAGCAGAAGACCCACTTTTCGGCTTGAAAGAAAACGTAATCATCGGCAAGTTGATCCCTGCCGGCACAGGATATGCCCAAGGACCTTTTGCTCCCAAGCCCGAGGAAAAAGACTTACCAGAAACGGAAACAGATTCCCAGGAACAAGAAGAGGTTGTGGATACTGAGGAAGTTCAAGCAGAAGAGGATACAGCTATTACGGATAGCTTACTGGAAGAAAAAGATCCAACAATTGCAGATTAAATCGTCTTACAACAGAATAAATGATTTTAAGAATCCCCTCCTACGTTTTTCTTCTGCGTCGGGGGGGATTTTTATTTGCGTGTTATAATCGATGCCGCACATCCGTTCCATTAATTTTATAGTGTTCTTCATAATTCGAAAAATCTGGCAAGTTCCCAAAGAACAGAAATTTTATGTTTTTTCCTCTTAAAGATATGGGTTACCTTAGTAAGATTATGCTGAATCTGTCAGTTTTTTCCCCGACCTAGCGAGAATAATATTTATTACTCCAGGAGAATTTTATGGAAATTGGTCTGGTTCGCAAGATAGATATAGATCACGAAATGCAGCAGTCCTACCTGGATTATGCCATGAGCGTGATCGTGGCGCGGGCATTGCCAGATGCGCGTGATGGGTTAAAACCTGTACATCGTAGAATTCTTTATGCCATGTATGACATGGGGATTCGACCAGGTACTGCCTATAAGAAGTCAGCGCGCATTGTTGGCGAGGTGCTTGGAAAATACCACCCTCATGGGGATATGGCAGTTTATGATGCCATGGCAAGGATGGCTCAAGATTTTTCGATGCGTTATCCCATGGTGGACGGACAGGGTAATTTCGGCAGTATGGATGGGGATTCACCTGCTGCCATGCGATACACCGAAGCCAGGATGGCTGAATTATCTGATTATATGCTCGCAGATATTGCTAAGGAGACGGTTAATTTTATTGCAAATTTTGATGATACCTTGCTTGAGCCTGAAGTCCTTCCTGCAGCCCTCCCCAACTTATTGGTTAATGGCATCACTGGGATCGCCGTGGGGATGTCCACCAGCATTCCACCCCACAACCTGGGAGAGGTGGTTGATGCTCTGATCTATATGTTGGACAATTGGAAACAATTAGATGATATCAGTGTCGAGGTGTTAATGCAGTTCATCGAGGGACCTGATTTTCCGACTGGCGGTTTAATTCTGGATGATGGGGAGGAGTACAATCTGAAGACGGCTTACGGTAGGGGGCGAGGGCGGATCAAGTTGCGGGCACGAGCCCATATCGAGGAAATGAGTCGAGGTCGGAACCGCATCGTGATCACGGAATTACCTTTCATGACGAATAAGTCTTCGCTGATTGAACGGATCGCGGATCTGGCTCGGGATGGCAAGTTGGAGGGTCTGGCAGATCTACGGGATGAATCGGATCGCCATGGGATGAGGATCGTTATTGATTTGATCCGGACCGTAGATCCTGAAGAGGTGTTGGGAGAATTATTTAAACGTACACCGATGGAATCGACCTTTAGCATCATTATGCTGGCATTGGTGGAGGGTGAGCCTCGTATGCTAAGCATCAAACAGACTTTACGGGTTTATCTAGATCATCGATTGGAGGTTGTAAAACGGCGTAGTGAACATGACCTTCAGCGGGCTAAAGAGCGAGCTCATATCCTGGAAGGACTGCAAGTAGCGCTTAGAAACCTGGATGAAGTTATTGACATCATCCGCCGCTCTCGAACAGTAGAAACAGCAAGGTCGAATTTACAAAAACGTTTTAAACTCACTGAAATTCAAACCCAGGCTATCCTCGATATGCCTCTTCGTCGTCTCGCTTCTCTTGAGCGGAAGAAGATTGAGGACGAATACAAAGAGGTAAAAGCCAGGATTCGGGACTTGCAAAGTCTGCTTCATTCTCCCAAGAAGATGAGAGAGACGATCGCTATAGAATTGAACAGAGTGAAAGAAAAGTATAACGATCGTCGACGAACACAGGTTATATATTTGAAAGAAGGTGTGGAAACTATTCCGATACGAATGACCGACCTGGCTCCGTCTGAAATGACCTGGGTGATGGTATCGACAGATGGTTTGATCTCCCGCACCCTTGAGGATAAGCTTCCCAGGCAGAGTGGAACATCGGCGCCTGCCTGGTTGTTACATGCGAATACTCGCGATACATTGTATTTGATTACTGAGCAAGGAGAGGCAGCTGCAATTCCTGTGCATTCCTTGCCTGAGGGGGAAAAAACGACAAGCGGTATTGCAATTTCTCGAATTTCCCCACTGTCTGAAGGAGACAAATTGGCAGCAATTCTGTCTCTTCCACCGAAAAACGACCTGGCAGAAGGATATTATGTGGTAACTGCAACTCGTAGTGGGATGATAAAGAAAACGGAGATCACTGAGTTTCCAGGACCGGCAGCAAAACCTTTTACATTGGTTAAGGTAAATGATGGCGATCGCTTAGGGTGGGTAAAAATCAGTAATGGGAAATCAGATATTTTGCTAGCAACCGCAAATGGGATGGCAATTCGCTTTTCCGAGGAGGATGTCAGACCGATGGGGCTCGTTGCTGCGGGAGTCATGGGTATCAAACTCAAGGTCGGTGACGAGGTAATTGGTATGGAATTATTGCCTCAAATGTATGGTGTATTCCTGTTGGCATCAGACGGAAAAGCCAAGCGCATTCCGCCAAAAGACTTTCCCACCCAGGGAAGGTATGGGCAGGGCATTGTTGCCTGGAAGCTTCCCAAAGCAGTGAGGCTTGTTGGCATGGCAGTTGGGAAAGGTACTGTCCGGGCGACTATTCACCTCGCCAATTATGCTGCGAAGATGACCCGCCTGGATGATGCACCAACGCGAAAGAGAACAGCGATACGTGGAGCAGAAATTGTTGAAGTGAAGTCTGGGGACCGTATCGTGGGTTTCGGAGTCCCCTGGGATATCGAAAGACCACTTAAACCAAAGCAGAAAGGATAAAAAATCTAAGGTTGTTGCGCGTTTTGCGGAAAGTTGGAGTGGGGATCTTTTTTCTATGTATGTTCCCGGAACTGGTCATAAGAAAGGTCCTGGAGGTTCTTGGAAAACCATTCAGACCGATTGTCTTGGGAGAAGAAAGGGGAAAATTAAGTCAAGGTGAAATAGCTGAAATGATAGCTGATCTTTTCATCTGCTAACCCCAGGGTATCATCGCCATTGTGTACATCTCCTGTCTCTGCCTGGCAGATCCAGGTAAAGTGGCGCAAGGGTCCATTCCCGGTAAATCCAGTACGTTGAAAGATGCCATTTGGCAGCAGCTTGGTAATGAATGTCTCATACCATGCACGGATGGCAGGTTTCCCGTAAATGGTTCGGGCGGAAGTAACATGAACCGCGTTTTCGTTATACAGATCAACCACCTGATCAATATCGTGGGTATTTAGAGCATCAATATATCGTTCGGTGATGTCTTTTGGCGGGATGGGTCCACTTCCCCAATCATAGCTGGCAATGAGGTTCCAAATCTCGTGTGCTGGAGTAAGTACTTCTCGACAGTTATACCATTCCCAAAAATTAGCTGCAGTCAGGTTGAGAGCGCGAGCCGTATCTAGGAACTCCAGGATTTCATTGGTTGTAGGTGTCCATCCGTATTCCGTAAAGGCGGCACCTACTGGGATCATAGGTGGATGGTAATCAAGGCTTTCGTACTCACGATAAGTCCGTTCAAGTTGTGCGCCTGGGTTATGGGCTTCCATCCAGTAGACCTGGGGCATTGTATAGTCGCACTTTTCTAGAAAAGCACTCCAGGGGATAGGGTGAAGAGAAGGGAAGCGATAAGAACTCAACGCAATGGGAAAGTTCTTTCCAAGTCCACTACGGAGTTCGGTCATATACTGCCTGGCGGCGGTTGATTTTCCTGATTCTTTATATTCTGTTTCAGCATCGATTACATAGCCGTCCAGATCGAGGTCTTGCACTCGGTTGATAGCAATTCTGGCTTCGTTGATCGGGTCGTCACCATAAACGTAGTGCCACCCCCACACCTGAACCCCGAGATCTTTCAAGGCTTGAGCGACAGGGGGTACCAGATCGAACATCAGATTCCAGTCATAATTATAGGTATATATCCCATTGGCTACTTTTATCAGTACATGGCTGAAGCCTGCTTTTTGTGTCTCGGCGGCGATACGTTGGAGGTCGCCTGATTCGCAGTTCTTGATCTTCCAGATGAAAAATCCTTTGCCTTCCAAAACCATCTTCGAATTCCTTTGTTAGTTTCCTGATGCTTCTTTGAGTAAAAGGGTGATCTGGTCTGGACGGGGGATCAATACCATTGCACCGCCAGGGGTAATCCAATCATAGACTTCTCCTGGGCCGACTACAAACCTCTTAACCTGAGATGGTTCCCGAATTTTTAATGTCAACGGAATGAAAGGTTTAATAACAGACCAGGTGAGGTTCGTCATTACGTTTTCACTTAATATTTTATAGAGATCCTTTGCATTTTCAATTGTTTCCACGCGGATCAGTCGTTTTCCTATAGCGTGGAGGACCTCTTGCTGGCGACGGGCTCGGTCAAAGTCATTGGAGGTCTGTCGGGACCGCGCGTACCACAATGCGACGGAACTATCCATGTGGACCGTTCCAGTGGGGATTTGCTTGTTCTTATTCGTCATATATCGGTCGGAAAAGGCTTGCCCTACTTCAACATCTATACCACCTAAGGTATCGATGATTTTCTCGAAAGCCTGGAAATTGACCAGGATGTAATAATCAGGTTTAACCCCAAAATTTAAATTTAATGTCTGGGCTATAGTATCAAACCCCCCATAGAACATCGCTGTGTTGATTCTCTGATAAGAATATCCCGGTACCTGCACATATAGATCTCGAGGAAACGAGACCATGCTGACAGTCTTCTTATCGATATCTAAAATAACAAGGAGGATTGTATCGGTTCGAAAACCAACGTCACCAAGACGTTGGTCTGAACCCATTACTAAGAGCTTAATTTGGTTTGTATTTTGAATGCGCTCCCCTTTGGGTTCATTCTCCTTCAAAGGATCGGGTTCATCTGTGGGTATTGGGCTGGGAACCAGGGTTGGCATTTCGGTAGGAATAAATGTTAGAGTAGGAACAAGGGGCAAGAAAGGTGTCGCGGTTGGAGTTTTTTCATAGCCTGAGGCGACCAGGGCGAGAGGTTTCCCAATTGCGGACTTATGCTGACTTAAGGATAAAGCGGGGATGTTACAACCAGCTACAAGTACCGAAAGTATGGTGATCAGTAAAAAATCAATGAAAAACTTTGTGCGGAATTTATTAATCTCAGGCATGAGGATTTCAGATTTAGTTTCCTTTTATTATAAGGTTATGTGGCCTGTCGAATTTAATGATAAGGATGTTCTTTTTAAGCGAAGCTAAGAATCTCATGCTTTTTAGGCAGGGATTCTTTAGTTGCAAAAACCTTGCCGTATATAAAAGGTGCACCTTTAGAATAATAAGTTCAAGTTTCATGTTAAAAATTTTTTGGCTATTCATAAGGGTATGGATTTCCGGTATTCGTAGTGGATGGTGATGGCGCTGCAGATGTTGTTTACGGTCTTGTTTTGGTTGGTCGAGGCGTCCGGGTAGGACGATGTGTTCTTGTTGGTCTTCTGGTGATCGTTGGTCTATATGTGGCAGTACTGGTTGGCGTTGGGGTGTTCGTGGTTGTGGGAGTGCTTGTTGTTGCCGGTGTGCTGCTTGGTTTTGGCGTTGAAGTCGGTTGCATAGTGTTGGAAGGGATGGGAGTGGTTGTCGGGACATTAGGTACCCAGAGGATCTCACCCGCATAGATCAATGTTGAGGTACCCATGCAATTTGCAGCCTGTAGTTCTGGCACGGTGACACTATAAGTGCCTGCCAGGGAATATAGGGTATCTCCAGATTTGACTGTATACATCACCCACCCCACTGGTGGGGCTGCACAGCGGGTGGCTGTTGGTCTGGGAGTGGCAGTCTTTGTTGGTGTCAGCGAGGCGGCTGGTTGCGGTAAATAGAGCAGCGAACCTGGGCTGATGCTGGGAATTAGAAGGCAGTTTCCTATCATCAAGGTTTCGGGTGAGGTCTGGTATGTTTGGGCAAGGTTTTCAAGCGTATCTCCTGGCTGAACCGTGATTGCGATCCAATCTTCAGGTATCTGACAAGACGGCGTGAAACTTGGAGGAATCGTCCTGGAGGCCGTCGGGCTGGGTGTATTTGAAGGGGTCAGGGTTGGTTCTCCTGGACGAAGTATCGGTACTGTGATGGTTGGCGACGGTGTGGAAGTTCGTGAACCCTCTTGCTGTTGAGCGAGGGGTAACCCTATCTTCATTTCCACAAAGGAAATTACCAGGCTCCCAGTGATGATCGTGATCGACACGAGAGCTGCAAATAACCCTAAAACCAGCTCTCGATTGACTTTCATTGGGAATTCCTCTCATGATGGGTTCTTTCCTCCTCTTCCGGACGGTTTTGATTTTGGCTTCCATTTTCCAGAGGGATTAACAGAGTTAGAGTAGATCCTTTTCCCAACTCGGTATCCACCCAGATTCTACCTTTGTGAGCTTCTACCAGGGCTTTCACGATCGATAACGCGATGCTTGACTCTCCAATGCCGGGAATTACACTGCTATCTGCGCTGTAGAAACGGGAGAAAACCCGCGGCAGATCATCGGCAGGGATACCTCCCCCCTGGTCTGCAACTTGAATAAGCACATAATCCTGCTTATCGTCTGCTGTATAGACACTCGTCCTTAAGAAAATTTCTCCATTCACCGGGGACGCGGTCCCAGCATTTTTTAGCAGGTTGATGAGGATTTGCTGCAGGGCGTCTTGGTCAGCGAGGAATTGGGGAATTTCATCAGCCAAATCAAGCCGTAATACGATACCACGTTCCTGAAATTGACTTTGTGTTTCTGAAATCGCAACGTCTATTGCATGTTCAAGGTCCACTTTCTCCGGGTGCATAGTAAGACCTACGGTATCTTGGGAAACGATCTGGACGAGGTCATCAAGGAAAATTTCGATTCGCTGAACAGATACCTGAATCCGCTCCAAGAATTTCCTTTGTACAGCACCAAGGATACCGGCGGTTTCGGATAAAAGCAAATCTGTATAACCAACGATAGAGGACATAGGTTGTCGTAAATCTTGGATAATCGCAGTAAAACCCACGATTTGGTCATCAGATAAGCCACTGGTAATGTCTTCCAGCTGATCCGTAACATGCCTGGTTTGTGAGATCTTGGTTCTGACCGGAGGAACCGTTCCCTCGATACCCAGGGGTTCCATTCCCAGGAATTGATTTCTTAACTGGGCGATTTCGGTCAATGCCAGTTTGAGCTCTTCCCTGAGATGCTGAGGTTCCTGTATTTGTTCATTCAAGCTTGTGGACAGGTTTTTCACCCTGGTTTGGAGAGTCAGGTTTTCCTCTCGCAGCTTGTCAATTTGTTCCTGGGACTCGGAAAGTTTCTCGAGCAGTTCGTCCTTCTCCTTATCCTGCATCTGACTTGCCTGGTATTGATTCTCTTTTATCTCACCTTTTGGACCTCTATCGTCAGGGTAGGTTTCTTCCATGGGAGTTCGAAGAGACTTCCCGAAGGTCCAGGTGGTTTGGAATCCCTCATGGATTGATTCCATGGTTTGTATATGCTGCAAGATCGGTACCATGGTGGTGGCGACTATATTGAGAAAAGCCTGGTCATTACGACTCCACCGCTGTTCTGGGCTGGAGGAGACTAACAGGATGCCCATCTGAGCAAGTTCTTCTCCTTCAGAAGGGACAAAGGCTGCCAGGAGGTGTCCAGCCTGTTCCAGGTCCAAAACCTTGGTGATATGGGCTGTGTCCTGCGAAGTGCTGCTCGCGGGAAGCCGCAATGGGCGGCTGTGCTTCATTGCAGATAACAGCAATGGTACCTTCTGGGGGTCAATGGTTCTGTTGGACAGGTACGCTTGTTGGGTCAAGTTATAGGCACATGGAATGAATATCTGGCTGAGATCGTCCGAGGGATAGATTAGTAGGCAGATATCAGACTGAAAGGTCTCTGCCATCAGCTTTGTGAACTTTTGGTCTATAGTCTGTGGTGTGGTTGTATCTGTTAACAATAGGATGTCACGGAACAATTCCGGATCGATTTTGTTCCGTCCCACTCCTAGGGTTGAGGTAGCTTGCACTTGGGCAGTGAAGCCCTCCTCTCTACCTTCTCGTTCCGGAGTAACTGGTACTGCCTTTCTTTTAGGAAGGTTGAAACGATGGGGAAGGGTCCAGAGCAATGGATATCCAGCCATTTCAAAGAGTCGCACAGCACCGGGAAAGTTGCTGTTAGGGAAGGGAAAAAGCAGCTGCAGGAGGTGACCTATTGTCAGGGTTGCCAACATGCCTAGGCCATAGCCCCAACCGTTAGGCCGGCGCAGGACCAGCAGGAGCATACCTAAGCCCAGCAGCACCAAAGCCAGGATTTCCCAATCGGTGGCAGCAAAGGTATTGTTGAAGTTGGTATCTGTGCTATTCGTATTCCACCACCCCTGTAGGAACAGGAAAATAATCAAGATCAACACGGCGAGTAAACCACTAGTGGCATCTGCCAGGCGTACGGGTTCGGGATAAACCCACAACCAGAGGATAATGATCAGGCTGAGAGCCGTGATGACCCTGTCGCCATTGGGAAGCAAGATTTGGGGATCAAAATTGCCCACCAGGCTCAAGACCGCTGCTAAGGAAAGCAGCAGACGAAGGACCAAAAGCAGTCCCAAGCCGATAAACATCCGTCGGTTTTGGGGGAAACTTTCCTGACGCCATACATTAAGAGCAGCCTGGATTGTACCCAGGATAGAAAATGCCAGCACCAGGTGATAGAGGATGTTCCCTGGGTTGGTAGTGATCAATTGATTGATTTGTTGGTAGATCGTTCCCATTTTTTATGCCCTTACAATATTACAGTTAGAAGCGTAACCCTATATCCAATGCAAGGCTGTAAAAAAACGATTTTATCTCATTACGACTGGAACATGTAGAGTGCAAACCCTGTCTTCACGGAATTGCTTTCTTTTTCTGGGAAAATACTCCGGTGATAATAAAGCCCTGTAATAAAGGTAGCTTTGAGATCTCTCTCCTTTGTAAAAGGTCGGCACCATACTAAAAATTATTAGTGATTATAGCATGCCAGCGTTTGTAGAGCGTTGCTGTCTGTCGGACTCAGTAAACAGGTGTCCTGAGACATACCGAACAGGCATTCCTTCAGTATAGAGGATTGCAACAATCATACCAATATTTTTACGGAGAGTGGAATAGAAGGTCAGGGTACAGTTACCAGTGACAAGGGACCATCTATGTGTGACAAGGGACATGTTACAGGTGTTGGTGAAAATTGAGTAGGAATAAGCTGCCAAGATAATCATTTACTCTAAATCATGGCTTCTACATAATGCCTTGGTTTTGACTATAGTGCTTCCTTCTCTTCTCACCTTTTTGCACTTCCCCCTTCTGCCCTTGTGCCCCTCCCCTTCTCCTCCCTGTTGACAAACCGGGATTTCAGTGTAAAATATCGCCTGCAAGCCGAAGTGGCGGAACTGGCAGACGCGCTACGTTCAGGGCGTAGTTCTCTTAACGGGAGTGTGGGTTCGACTCCCACCTTCGGCATATAAGATCACCATTTTTAACGATGGTGGTCTTATTTTAACCGCTGTATTTTATTAGAATCATATAAGAAACATAAATTTTCACCATTAATACTTGACATTTTGTCTAAGATCGTTTAATATACAATTAGACAGATGCCAGGGTGCCCCCCTCACTTTGGCATTTGTCTTTTTTAAATAGGGTTAGTGACAAGTGACCAGGTACCAGTGACAATTGACTAGTGATTAGGGAAGGGATACCTTATTTCTTATAACCTGTAACTTGCAACGAATACTTCATCTAAATTCCAACTTCAAGAGAAAGGAAAATCTTGACCTTTTTCCAAGTCATCCAATATCTCATTCTGTGGATCTTTGTTGGTGTTGCTGCGTTTAGCCTGGTCGTGATCTATCTCTTCCGAAGTGGAAGGGTTTTTGATGCACGGACAGAAGAGGGCCATTTAAAACAGCGGATGTCGCTTAAGGGACTGCTGACCATGCTTGCCTTCCTGGTCCTTGTTGTGGCTTTTATGACAATGACCAACGTCCTCAGCCTGGTTCGCCACGGCATCGAACTGAGATTTTGGTCAATGTTTGGACTCAACCTCACCTTAATCCTCATCTTGATTACCTATGATACCCTGGTGATCGATTGGTTCGTGATCGGACACTGGCGACCTGCTTTCCTGGAGCTCCCAGCGGCGATGGATAGAGAACAAATGAAAGAACACATCCACCGAACCTTCATCACCGGACCGATCTTTGCCTTACTCTTAGCCGCCCTCAGTGCAGGTGTAACAACCTTACTCTGGTAGCCTTTGGTTCACGGAATTTCTCCAACACTCTCCTCTACCACTCAGGTTCTGTCATTCCTTCCAAATTATATTTACAATCTCTAATCTCAAATCTCCCTCCTAAATCATCAATCATCAATCATCAATCTCTAGCAACCCCCCTATCCCCTCCCCAAACCTCTCAATCTCCTCCAGCGTGTTGTAATGCACCGGTCCAATGCGCACCATGCCTCCGGTTTCTTCTAAACCAAGCCGTTCGGTGACTGCCAGGGCATAATAATTACCATCCCAGACATAGATGCCTCGTTCACCCAACATTTCAGCCACCTGGCGAGGGTGCAATCCCTCGACTGTGATGGCAAAGGTGGGGACGCGCTTCTCCAGCTGGCGTAGGTCGCTGGGACCGTACAGGCGCACCCCCGGCGTGTGGGTTGTAATCTCCAGCAAGGCGCGGCTGATCTCATATTCATGGGCGCGGATGGCTGCCATCGCCTGGCGAAGGTGTCGTCCCCGCTCATTGAGGCCTTCCTGTTTGAATTTCTCGGCGTATTTTCCACCAAAGGTCTTTCCAACCCACTGCAGGTATTCCAGCGCGCCAAGTGTACCTGCGATTCCTTCGTGGTTCTTGGTACCGGTTTCGAACTTATCTGGGGGGGTATCTTCTGCTGGACGGACTTTGTAAGCTTTTAGTTCTTCCAGCAGGTCATATTTGCCATAGAGCAGACCCAGGTGAGGGCCGAAGAACTTATAGGCGCTGCAAGCCAGGAAATCACAATCTAGGTCTTGGACATCGATTGGTCCATGAGGCGCGTACTGCACCGCGTCGATGAAGACCAGCGAACCGACCTTGTGCGCCATTTGGGTGATCTCTTTGACCGGATTAATCGTCCCCAGGGCATTGGAGGCGTAGCCTACTGCAACGATTTTTGGCTTATACTCCAGGGCAGTTTGAAGGTTCTCCAGGTTGAGTTCGCCAGTCTCGACGTCGAAGTCCACCCAGCGCACAGTGCAGCCGCGGTCCTCGGCGACCATGGTCCAGGGGGTGATGTTGGCGTCGTGATCTAAGCGGGTGACCACAATCTCGTCGCCTGGTTTCAGCCAGCGCGCCAGACTGCGGCTGAGATTGAAGGTCAGCGAGGTCATGTTGGGACCGAAAACGACCTCTTCCGGTCGTGACGCCCCCAGGAAATCAGCCGCGGCAGCGCGCGCCTGTTCGATCAGGGTGTCAGAAACTTGGCTTGTTGGAAAAGCACCATGGGTGTTGGCATTCATCTCGACCAGGTATTGGTTCATGCGGTCAAGCACCTGTTGAGGCACCTGGGTGCCACCAGGGTTGTCGAGGAAGATGGCATCCTGCTGCAGGGCGGGGAACTGGGCTCGGATTTGGGGGATGTTGAGGGGCATAGTCGTGTGCATTTCCTTATTTGATTGACCACTCATTGCGAGACCAGTGCCCGTGTGATCGCTAAGGCTTTTACTGGCTTTGGCAATCTCTGGGAGAATCCTTCGCTGTGGTCCACGGAGTGAAATGTGTTTTCTAGGATTGTTTTCCCAAGTATACTCGTAATTTATGTTGGTTGTGGATGGAAAAATCGGTTTATGCTGATCGCGTCATCCCTGTCTTGTCTTCTTTATTGATTGTTTTCGCAACATCTTTGTTATGACATTGTTTCTATATTAATCCCAAGACCTTCCTCGTCACAATTTCTTTTGTCTTTCCTTCGCTCACATTGCCATCCCCGGCGGGATCGGTTTGTAAATGCTTGAGGGTTGAAAAAAGATCAATATTTGCTATGCTGAGGAAGGCATAATGATCGGTTCAGGTAGAAAGTATACCTTGTTCATTGTGTTGTTCCTGGTGAGGTTATTTGGAACTGTTATTGTTTTTTCACCTCGTCCCAATTATCGAGGACATTAAAATTAGCAGGAGTAGGTAGCGGATACCAATAGGTGTAAATGGGAGGGGTTAGTGTTTGAAACCTTTTCCAAAGTGAATGTTATAGGAAAATATTCGTGAAAATTAGTGGATGAACTCTCCTCCCCTTTGAATACTCCACATCCTCCAGTAAAGTCCCTTCAGTTCAAGCAGTTCCTCATGCCGACCGCGTTCGAGGATTCGACCATGATCCAGGACGATGATTTCATCGAAGTGCTCCAATTTGACCAGGCGGTGGGTGATATGCAGCAAGGTGCGATCGTTGGAGAGTCTGATTAACATTTCCAGCACATCGCGCTCGGTAACTGGGTCGAGGTTTTCGGTAGGCTCATCCGTGATCAAGATGGGGGAGGCTTTCAGAAAGGCGCGGGCAATGCTCAGCCGTTGGCGCTGACCGCTGCTCAGGCGTGTGCCCCACTCCCCAAGGATCGTATTGTATCCCTGAGGCAGGGTTTGGAGAAAGCGGTGGATGTGGGCTGCTTCTGCTGCAGCCTTGATTTCCTGGCTTGTAGCGTCTGGTCGTGCCAAGCGAAGGTTTTCTCGGACAGTGGTGTTGAAGAAATATGGGTCCTGGGGTATGACAGAGAGGCAAGCTCGAACGTCCTCCTGGCGGTACTGTCTCAGTTCTCTACCGTCCAGCAAGATACTGCCGGTTTCATAATTCCAGTACCGAAGCAACAAGTGGACCAGGGTCGATTTTCCCGCGCCGCTGGGACCGACGATGGCAGTTTTTTTCCCACGTTCCAGAAACAGGGAAACGTTTGCCAGGGCTGGAGGGAGGTCGGGTTTATAGCGGAAGGTGAGGTTGCGGATGAGGATTTGAGATGTTTGTTGAGGTGGGGGTAGGGGTTCTGGAGGGTTTTGTACTTCAGGGGTGGTATCGACCACGGAGAACATGCCCTGGGCAGACTCTAAACTACTACCCAGGACTTCAGCTGCCTGGGGCAGGGGTGCCAGGGCTTCACAATAAGCCAGGGCGACCAGGACAAACACCGCTAGCATCACCCCCTCCAGGGTTCCTGCAGTGACCAGGGGGATTGCGGACACCAGCACAGATAAAATGCCAAGATTCCCAAAGAACAGCGTCAACCCGTTATTCAGACCGTTTCGCGAGGCTAATTGTTTCTGGACTTTACCCAAATCAACCCCGATCGCGTTCATTTCCTTTCCCCAATCCTCAGCGCGTTGATAAGCAAGGAGTTCGGAGAGTCCCTGGATGCCATCCAGGATCTTGGTCCGCAAAGCTGCCTGGATTTGTACGAGTTGAGTCCCTAGATCGCGACTGCTTGCCACCGTCCGGATGGGAAGCCAAACGCCAATTAACAACAGCGGGACAGCCAACGACCAGAGTAAAATAGGGTTGTACTGCCAGAAGAAGAACAGGATTCCGGCTGAGACGAAGAGGGCGACAAGGGGTGGAGAGATAACTCGGACGTAGAAATTCTGCAAAGTTTCAATATCTGACACGGCCCGGCTTAACAGGTCACCACTATGGAACTCCATCAATCGGGCCGGTGCCAGTGGTTCAAGAGCATCGTAAAACCATCTCCGCAACCTGGCAAGCAAACGGAAGGTGACCCGGTGAGACACAAGCCTTTCAAGATAGCGGAAGATGCCCCTTCCGATGCCAAAGGTGCGGACCCCTACTACGGCGACCTGCAGAACGGCGATTGAGGGGTGCAGTGCAGCGGTTGAGATCAACCAGGCTGAGGTGCCCATCAGGCCAATACTGCTTGCGATTGTTGCTGTACCCAACAGAATCGAGAGTGCAACCTGGTTCCAGGACCCGTGTAAGAACCCGAGCAATCTTCTCATTATTTGAAGGATTGGTATTTCCGTGCCAGGTTCATCAATTAGCCCCACTACACTTCCTTGCAGCACTTGGATTTCTGAAATCCTCCCCATGGGTAGGGATTGAGGCTCAAAATGGGGAAAGTCCTGCTGAGGGCTTAATAGCTTATCTTCTATTAAGGAAGCAGTACTTCTGGGCGATGAAATCATCTTGGCGTAGATGCCTCCCTGATTCAACAGTTCTTGATGGGTTCCACTTTCCCATAGCTGTCCATCTTTCAGCACAAAGATCTGGTCAGCCTGTAGGACCGTGTTGAGGCGATGGGCGATGGTGATGATGCTTCGGCTATGCTCAGCACAGGCGTCTCGACCTTGTTCAGTAAGGCTACTACCAGGGGTTTCTCCAATAACGGGTTTTCGTTGAATTAGTCGTTGGATCGTTTCTTCTAACTGGGATTCGGTAACCGGATCAACACTGGAAGTGGGCTCGTCCAAGATCAGGAGGGGAGCATCTTTCAGGAAAGCACGAGCCAACGCGAGCCGTTGAGCCTGACCGCTGCTTAAACGTGCGCCAGATTCCAAGATAACGGTGTGATAATTCTCAGGCAAATCTGCAATGAAAGTGCCTAAATAAGCAGCTTGAGCAGCAGCTTCCATTGTGCTATCACTGCAATCCGGCACCCCCAGCCTCAGGTTTTCTGCCAGAGTATCATGAAACAGGTATGGATTTTGAGGTACCCAGGCGATCGTTTCTCTCCAGGATTTAAGGTCGATCTCCTGGATAGGTTTGCCATTAATCAGCAATTTACCTTCATCCGGTTGGATAAAGCCCAGGATCAACTGCACCAGGGTGCTCTTTCCTGAACCGCTTGGACCTACCAGGGCAATGAACTCTCCCGGATAGAATGCCATGGAGAGGTCCTTCAAGGCAGGCATGGTCTCACCTGGATAGGTGTAGGTTACATTTTGAAAGCGGATCAGGGGAGGAGAATCAGTCTCGAGCGAATCATCACTTGTTAATAAGGTTGATTGCCCTGTTTTGGGTTGAGTGTTGAGGATTTCAAAGATCGACCGTGCTGCGCTGGTTCCAGCCATCCCGGCATGGAACCGCAAGCCCAACTGGCGTAAGGGCAGGTAAAATGCTGGGGCGATTATCAAGATGAAAAGGGCTTCTTCGAAAGTGATCTTGAAATAAAGCAGGCGTAAACCGATCTGGACCGCGATGATTGCTGTACTCAGTGTAGAAAGTAGTTCCAGGACTAGGGCGGAGAGAAAGGTGACTCGCAGCACGGACAGGGTACGGTCTCGGAACTGTTCAGAGACCCGATCAATGGTCATTCCGTGTGCTTTACTGCGACCAAAAAGTTTTAAAGTCCTTAATCCCTGCATGCTATCTAGGAAATGAGCGGATAGCCGGCTGAGGGTTTCATACTGCTGATTTGTCATCCGTTCAGCTGCTTTCCCGATCAAGATCATAAAAACCGGGATAAGTGGCGCGGTTAAGGCAAAGATCATACCTGACAGGAGGTCGAATGGGAAAACAACAATGAGGGTCCCTAAAGGAATCAAGGCAGCGAGGATGAGCTGGGGTAAATACTGACTGTAATAGGCATCCAGGGCTTCAATCCCCTCCATGGCGGTTGTAGTTAAAGCACCACTTCTTTCACCGCTAGTATAAGCTGGACCCAATTGAGTGATGTGGTTGAATAATCGATAGCGGAGCGCGGTCTTCACGCCGATCGCAACTGATTTTGCGCTGATCTCACTGATCCAGGTAAAAACAGCTTGGAGGGTAATCAGGAATAACAGGGTTAACAAGGTGTCGATGACATCTTGAAGGGTGTCACCACCCAGGAAGACACTGCCGATAACCCGGCTGAGTAACCAGGCTTGCCAGATCGTCAGGATTCCCCCACTGAAACCTGCCACAATGGTGAGGATCAACGCTAGTTTTTCTTGCTGTACCAGGGTTAGGAGTCTTCTCATTCCTTGACCATGATCGGCATAGGTTACTTCACGAAAGATTTAAATCATCCGCTGCCTTTTAGCAGGCAAGATGGTTTTAATCTTAGCTGAAAATATGTAAAAATGGGGATGGAAACCTTCCACCCCCACTAAAGTAATCTTGTTTTTTGGCTATCTTAGTAGTGCAGGCTTTCGGGATCTGTGACAAGTCGTTTTCGGAAAACCCAATAGGTCCAACCCTGGTAAGCCAGGACGATGGGCAGGAAAATTGCTGCAACAATCGTCATCGTCCTTAACGTATAGGGGCCGGAGGAAGCATTGTAAATTGTAAGGCTCCAGTCAGGGTTTGTGTTGGAAACCATCACCTGGGGGAATAGGGTCAGAAACAAGGTGCTAATGGTGAGTATGATCGCCAAGGATGTGGCAATGAAAGCCCATCCATTTCGTTTCTTCACAAGCAATATTCCTGTTGCAATAATTGCTATAGTAGCGATGATTGGGATCGCAATGAGTATCCCTGGTTTTGCTGGCATCGCTGTCTGAAGATACATCAGGATGAAATAGAAAACAGCGATGATCAGGCTTGCTGGCCAGAGTTTTCGGGCAATATTATGGGACTTTACCTCAAGATTGTCAGTGGTCTTCAAGCTGAGGAAAATCGCACCTAAAAGAGTGAACAGGAGCAGGGTGGTTAATCCACCAACCAGGGAGAAGGGATTCAGCAGGTTAAAAAAACCACCAGTGTAGGTCATGGTTGAGTCAATTGGCACACCGCGAACCAGGTTGGAGAAAGCAACACCCCACAAGATGGCGGGAATCAGCGAACCGAAGAAGATTGCCCAATCCCAGGTTTTTCGCCAGGTCGGGCTGTCTTCTTTACTGCGGAATTCGAAAGCGACACCTCGCACGATCAATGCAACCAGCATCAGGAATAATGGCAGGTAAAAACCACTAAATAAGGTCGCATACCAGTGAGGAAAGGCAGCGAAGGTTGCTCCACCAGCCGTTATCAGCCAAACCTCATTGCCATCCCAGTGTGGTCCAATCGTATTAATGACCAGCCGGCGTTCCTCATCCTTTTTACCCAGAAACGGCAGCAGGATACCAACCCCCATATCGAACCCTTCAAGCAAGAAATAACCGCAGAAAAGAACGGCGATGAGAATAAACCAAACCGTGTTTAGGTCCATTGTTTTCTCCTTTCTTTATGATGACAGGGCGATGAGTTCGTCTTTTTCACCCTCAACTGGACCTGCCTTAGCATACTTGACTAAGAGTCGAATATCTACAATCATAAGTACCCCATAGATTAGGGTGAAAAGGATCAGGGTTGTCAGTACCTCAGCTGAAGAAACTGCCGGGGAGGCTGCATCCGCGGTCTTCATCAGGGTGTAAACGACCCAGGGTTGACGTCCTATCTCGGTCATTAGCCAGCCGGTTGTGTTTGCCAGGTAGGGCAACCCAATCGCCCAGGGCAAAAGCTTCAGGACAAGGGATTGTTCTTCCAGCTTTCCTCTTCGAACTACGGTATAAAGCGTCAGGAGACCCATCAGAGTTCCAACGCCGACCATTGCTCGAAATGACCAGTAAATAATGGGAACGGGTGGGCTGTAATCATCGGCTCCATATTTCGTTTCGTATTTTTCCTGAAGATTATTGATGCCTTCAACCATTCCCGACATCCTGTTATATGCAAAAAAGCTGAGTACTTTTGGGATGCGGATATCGATAATTGAGCGAGTACCGCTAAGGTTACCAATTGTTAGTATGGAGAAAGATGCCGGGTCTTCGGAATACCATAAAGCTTCTGCAGCAGCCATTTTCATAGGTTGTGTTCTGACCATGTGCTGCGCCTGGGCATGTCCATTGACCCCGATCAGTGCGACCGAAATCAGACCGATGATAGACGCTATTCTAAAAGAAGGTTTGAAGATCTCCAGGTGCTGTTTGCGAAGCAGGTGGTAAGCGCTGATGCCAATGACGAAGAAAGCGGCGGTCGCTAACCCACCAAATATGACATGGGGGAACATTACCCATACATTGGGATTTTGGATCAGGACCACGAAAGAGGTCATTTCGGCGCGACCGGTGGCTTCATTGATGAGGTAGCCTACAGGCTCCTGCATGAAGGAATTGGCGATCAAAATCCAAAGGGCTGATAAATTTGAACCAATGGCAACCAACCATATCGTGGCAGCGTGGACGGGTTTCGAAAGCCGATCCCAGCTGAAGATCCATAGACCTAAAAAGGTAGATTCCAGGAAAAATGCAACCAGGGCTTCGACGGCCAATGGGGCGCCAAAAATATCACCTACAAATCGGGAATATTCTGACCAGTTCATCCCAAATTGGAATTCCTGAACGATGCCAGTGACTATCCCCATGGCAAAATTTATCAGGAATAATTTACCCCAGAATTTTACCATTCGCTTATAATCCTCATTCCCTGTGAGGACATAGATCGTTTCCAAAATTGCAACGACCCATACCAAACCCAGGGTTAGTGGGACGAAGAAAAAATGATAAACGGTGGTGATGGCGAACTGCCATTCTGAAATAACAACTGAGTCCACTGAACACTCCTTATGAATAAAATTATAATGCTTGAATTTTTTTAAGTGCGGGAAATGTAAAATGAGGCGCTTTTACGCTACCCATATATTTACCATATTTATTCCGACCTGTCATTAAATTGCATAGAATATTCTATGCAGTATTACGATTCTATCCTGGTTTTATGTCTAAAACCGGTGTGCCATTAAGGGCGTCCAGGCCCCGCACCCGTAGGATATTCTCTTCTATAGCTAATAAGTCAACGGTTGTGGTACCGATGGGGTTGGGTCGGTTGGGGCTACGTAGGGTAAAGACACCTCGTAGGGGGCGAGAAGGATCGCCTCGAGGGTGTTGTTTGAGGTCGTAACCCTGGGACTTATGGAAGTAAAATATAACCATGACACGTTGCCCAACCTCTAGGCCTTGAAGTCCATCTTGTAGTTGTGGCGATAGGATGATGATGGATTCGTATTTCCGGATTTTTTCGGGTACTTCAGGCGCGTCGAAATCGTTTTCAACAAAACCAATAGGAGTGAGATGAATGATTTGCTTCTCCAGCTGTCTGGCTTTCTCTTTCTCATTAGCCAGTTCTTCTTCCAGGTCGTCTAGCTGTTGTACCAGGGCTGGGGATGGCGTATGGGCAGGCCAGTGCTTCAACAAATCTGTGATTTGTTCTTTCAGTTCTTGAATTCGATTGTTAGCCATAGGACAGCCAAATTAATTATATGCGAGTCTTATCTGTTCGTCTGCCATGGTGGTGGCGATCAGTGGCTTCCAGGAGGAGTCCTGCCAGGTTCCCAATTGGGTATGCATATTGAGATATTTCTGTGGGATCGGATGCGTACCGACCACAACTTCCACGCCATATTGAACTTTGAGAAATCCAACGAATGTGTCGATGTAGGGACAGGGTGGATACCCCACAACCAGGCCTGTTGCCAGGTGGATGGCATTTGCGCCGTTCTTGATCATTTCCTCCCCAACATATTCAATATTTCCACCAGGGCAACCATCGCAGGTTGTATACCCGACCAGTTCAACCTCTTGACCGGCATAGATGCTGAAGGCTCCTTCGCGTTCTTTTAACGCTCGAAGACATTTGCCACCGGCACACCGTCGGTAGCGGTCACAGATGATGATACCTATTTTTGCTGTCATACACTTCCTTTCTGTTTTATGATAAGATCCGAAAGGTTTGCACCAAGGAAGGGTGAAAAATTGTCCGGAAGGCATCCAACAATCCTTGTATTTTGAGAGACAAGGAAACCCTTTAGGGTCTTAATTTTAGCCCAGTGCTTTTCGTACACGTTCGGGGGTATAGGGGAGCTCGCGCATCCATATGCCCGTAGCATTGTAGATGGCGCTGGCCATTGCCGGTGCCACTCCATCAATCGAAATTTCAGCTACGGATTTTGCCCCGAAAGGTCCACTCGGTTCATCTGTCTCAACGAAAATCACATCCATCGCTGGCATCTTACCAGCGCGAGGGATTTTATATTTCGCAAAACTGGCATTTTGTGGCTGGCCATCCCGGTCGAAAAGCATTTCTTCGGTCAAGGCAAATCCAAGTGCTTGCGACATACCGCCTTCAACCTGTCCAGCTGCTGTGATCGGGTTGATGACCCGTCCACAGTCCACCACCATTAATAATCGCTTTGGCTCGATTTTGCCGGTTTCTGTATCCAGGATAATTTCGACAAATTGTGCTGCTGTGGGTGGTGGGCTAACTGGGCTAAAATGGGAGGCAGTTGCCATGATTTGATGTTGGTCTAACAGGTGCAAACTGCTTAAACCAACTTCACCGAGTGTCACCGTTTCACCATCAGCAGTAATAACCGTACGGTTCTCAAGTCTCAATCCTGCAGTATTGGGTAAACTAAGCATCAGGGCAGCGTGTTCCAATACCTGCTCTTTTACCTTCAACGCTGCCTTGCGGACAGCACCACCACTGATATAAGTTGTACTGCTGGCATAGGCTCCGACGTCGAAGGGTGTGAAATCTGTGTCAGAGGAATACACGATGATATCTTGGAGGGGTACCCCCAGGATTTCGGCTGCCATTTGTGAAAGGATGGTGTCGGAACCGGTCCCCAAGTCAGTCGCACCGATCAATAAATTAAAAGAGCCATCATCATTCATCTTTAGCGTTGCAGCACCCATGTCCAGGTTGGCAATCCCACTACCATGCATCACGACTGCCATGCCAATACCACGGCGGTATCGCCCCTGCTGTTCTTGGTTATGTTTATGTTTTGTGTAGAAATCAGTAGCTTGTACTCCAATATCAACACATTGATCCAAAGCGCTGGTTTGGAGGGCTTGCTCAACCCCCTCTCGCCCTTCGCCCAGCTGTTTAGAGAGATACATCGGTTCGCCAATTTTGAGCCAGTTCTTGCGCTTGAATTCGATTCCGTCTAAACCAAGCTGCGATGCGATCTCTTCCACAAGCACTTCGATGCCGTACTGGCACTGCATCGTGCCATAGCCACGGAACGCACCTGCCGGAACCGTATTGGTGTAAACAACATCACTAGTGAATTTCGCGTTCGGCGGGTTATAGAGCGTTAATCCTTTGAATCCCCCCACCATTTGGACAGTGAGGGCGTGAGCGCCGTAAGCCCCCGTGTCTCCGAGTAAGTACAGCTCGGCTGCAGTGATCGTATCCTCTTTGACGCCCAATTTATAGCGCATGATGTTGGCATGTCGGCGCCGTGAGCTGATAAATTCTTGTTCGCGGCTGTACTCCATACGCACCGGACGACCGGTTGCCAGGGTGAGATGTGCGCAAAGATCCTCTAATATCAGCTCCTGTTTATTTCCAAACCCGCCACCGATACGAGGTTTGACCACTCGGATATTTTTAATTGGCATACCGATCAACGGAGCTACCATGCGTCGAATGTGGAAGGGTACCTGGGTGCTGCTCCGAATCACCAGACGGTCGTCTTCATCCAGGTAGGTGATGGTGACGTGTGGTTCCATGTGTGCCTGCTGCTGCATCGGGGTACGGTATTCGCCTTCAAAAACATGATCAGCTTCTGCAAAAGCCAGGTTGATATCACCGACTTCTGCTTCGATATGGACGACGATATTTCGCTCCCGATCGTAGATACCCTCCGTGTCTGCTTCATCATGGATGACCGGTGCACCTTCTTTCATAGCTTCTTCCATATCCACAATGACGGGTAGCAGTTCATAATCGACCTCGATTAGATCAAGGGCTTGCCTAGCAATCTTAGGTGTTTCCGCCGCCAGGATGGCGACGCGGTCACCTACATGGCGTACCTTGTTATCCAGGCTGACTTGGTCATAGGGGAGGGGTTGGGGATAGCTTTGACCTCCAGAGGCGTATTTTATACGAGGGACATCTTTATAGGTTAAAACAGCGTGGACTCCGGGCAAGGCGCGCGCTTTCTCAACTTGGATACTTCGAATCCTGGCATGGGCATAGGGGCTGGTAAGTAATTCCCCATAGAGCATCCCATCCAGCCGAAAATCATCTGTGAAAACAGGTCGCCCCATTGCCAGTTTTTTTGCATCTACTTTAACCTCTGGTTTGCCCACTACTTTGGTTTTTTCCATCTCCTTTGGGGTGAAAACCAGCGGCATTAGAGGATTACTGTCCCCGTCACGACGGTAATAGGCTTGTGGCAACTCAACACTTTTTGTATTTTCCAGTAAGAGGAGATGAACCGGTGAATAGGGTTCGACCTTTTCTCCCCTCAGTATCGCCGAGGCGCGCTTAACAGCATCTACCCCACGCACATAGCCTGTACAGCGGCAGAGAACGGGGTTTAATGCTCTGCGGATCTCGGTCTCTGTGGGATCAGGTTTTTTATCCAGCAAGGCTTTTGCAGAGAGGATTTGAGCGGGTGTGCAGAAGCCACATTGAATTGCGCCTGTATCCATGAATGCCTGCTGTAGTGGGTGCAGTTCATCTGCGCTGCCTAAGCCCTCCAGGGTTGTGATATCAGCCCCATCGATGTCTATGGCTTGAGTCCTGCAACTATATGTGGGTTTTCCATTGACCAAAACGGTACACACACCGCAAGTTTTTTCTCCACAACCGGATTTTACGCTGAAAAAACCATGGCGGCGCAAGACCTCTAAAAGGCTTTCCTCTGGCAGAATTAAGAACTTGTGGGGAGTATGGTTCACTGTGACAGAAATTTCTAAAAATGAAGGTTCCATGCGCTTTTTCCATCCTTATCACCCAGGTTTTAACAGTAGATATTCACTTTCTATTGATTTTATCAGGAATCTACCGCTATGGTTTACTCATTTTGCAAGGGTCCGGCTATGATGGATCCCAGGAGGCGTTATAACAGGAAACTCCAGTGTTACCTGGAAGACAGGATCGATTACAAAATAGGCAAATCATTCACGTCTCCCTCGGATGTGCCATGCAAACCAAGCTGACTCCAGCTTGATGCACCTGTCGGAAGTTGGCCCCCTGTCTCACTGCCTTTATTACCGAATCGATGTTATTTACCACCGAACCGCATAGCAGATCAATACCATAATCGAACAAAACCGGGCTTAGCGGGGTAGTTGGACCTAACATGATTACAGTCGCCCCTGGCTTAACCATCTCGAGTAAGGCGTCCAGGGTTTTGTTTAATAAGGTCATAGAGGTAATTGCGACGACATCAGCAGAGGGCATGACCTCCTGGGCATCGGATACTGGTCGATCACCAGGTTGTGGATCCAATTCCAGGACGGTGAGTTCGCCTACTTGTTGTTCCAAACGAGGAATAAAAGGAAAATGACCGATCAATACCACGGATTTCCCTTGCCCTCTCTCGGTAATCACTTCCTCCGCGTTGAGATTCACCCAGGTTTCTGGCTGCTGAGGAAGCAGGGCGTTGATTGTTGCCATTCCCAGGCTTGCCATTATCGATTGGTCCTCCTGTATGTAGGAGGCAAGCTCAAGCGCGGGAAGACCCTCAAGGCTTCCAGCTTTGGGGATATCAGGTACCCCATGGCTGTGGTCATCGTGTAAAGTAGAAGCCAGCCCACAACGTCTTTCTGATGCGACCTCTACCACGACAGTGGTCCAGTGCAATCCGATATTTACATGGATCACTCGACCTTCTGTTAGGGTTGAAATTAAATCTTTAATAAGGGTCATAACAGAGATTTATATTAAACACGAAACCGGGTTTTTCGGAGAAACCCGGTTTCCTTGAATATTAATGTTTGTGATGATGCTCGTGTCCGTGGTGCTCTTCACTTTCCTTGCATGGGGCAGCACCACTGAGTTCGCCGCCCAGGTAACTCTGAAGGGCATCTCGAACCGTACCCCCCACCCCTGTTGCTGCTTCGATACCCAACTGATGGAAGAAATCGATCGCTCGGCGGCCCATACCACCGGCAAGCATTACGTTCGCGTTCTGTTGTCGGATAAAACCTGGTACCTGTCCGGGCTGGTGGTTGCCGTAGTAAGGATTGTCGATTACTTCAACACAAGACACCTCTTTTCCTTCTACGTCGACAATGGCAAAAAAAGGACAACGCCCAAAGTGGTGTGCTACTTGGCTCTCCAAACCGTTGTTGGTATCAGCTGATATTGCGATTCGCATTCTTAAATCTCCTTGTTGATAAGTTTCGTAAGTTCTTCAGCAGCGACATAGCCAGTCACCGTGATTTCTTGCTCGTTTACACCTGGTACTTCTCCTACCGCGCCTTTGATTTCTTTGATCAGGTAGACTGCGATCGGGCAAAATGGGGAGGAGGGATGAAAAGTATAACTCACCATCCCATTTACATCAATAACCAGATTATCGATCAACCGCATTCGCAGGATATCTGCCCCGGTTTCAGGGTCGATTACGCGCTCGAGGCGTTCGAGAATAGCTTCTTTAAGTTGTTCTTCGTTATTCTCACTCATAACCGTTCTCCAAAGATTGCATAAAGGACCTTTCGCCAGATACGATCAAGTGCTTTGCTGGCGGGTGCTTGTGCATTGTAGTGTGTCACACTTTTTCCCTTGACCATTGCTTCGGTGACGGTTAAATCGAAAGGAATTTTCCCTACAATTTCGATTCCTTCAGCCTGGCAGAAATTTTCAATTGAAGCAGCTCCTTCAGGATAGATATCGGCTTTATTGATGCATACGATGGATTTTACCCCGAAATGATTGGTTGTACTCAAGACGCGCCGCATATCGTGAACCCCGGCGGCGGTTGGCTCAGCCACGATCAAAGCGATGTCTGCACCTGAGACTGCCGAGATAACCGGGCATCCAATCCCAGGAGGCCCATCCACTAAAACCAGTGGAATCTCTTCATCCAGAGCAAGCAATCGGGCGTGCTGTTTGACCAGTGTGACCAGTTTACCAGAATTTTCTGCTCCAGGTGATAAAGCCGCGTGAAATAGGGTCCCAAAACGACTTTTTGACTGGAACCATTTCCCGGCTATCTCTTCCTGCATGGTGATGGCATTCTCAGGGCACTGATAAACGCAAGCAGCACAGCCATCGCAGGCGATCGGGTCCACTTTGTATTGCCCATCGTTTTCAAGTACTGCATCAAAGCGACAAACAGTAGCACAGGTGCCGCAACCCGAACAGGCTTCTTGATTAATCAAGGCTATCTTACCGCCCCAGAACTCATGGTGTTCGAGAACCTTGGGATTAAGGACCAGTTCCAGGTTTGCCGCATCGACGTCGGCATCAGCCAAAACCAGGGGGATGGCTTTCTCCCCTTCTGCTGCCAGGTGTGCAAAAGCGGCGGTTACGCTAGTCTTTCCGGTCCCACCTTTACCGCTGAGGATTACCAACTGTTTCGTTGTTTGACTCATAAAAGTACCACAGTTTGGATTTCTTACGTCATTTTTAATGCAGACGGAAGAATCTAAGGATTTTATTGTTGAATTTTGATGTTATTGAATCCGTCATTCTTTACCAATTCATTCCTAATATGAGCATACATTTGTATGAAATGTCCTTCATATTTTGGTTTAATGTCAATTAAATTCAATCCTTTTGCGATCCCCTCGCCTATCACTCGTGTTAAAGGGATGCGCATCAAGATAGGAATTTCAGTTTCCTGGCAGAAGTCTTCAACGCGAGTATCGCCTACCCCATCCCGGTTAATAATCACACCGGCTGGTATTCCCATTTCTCTGGTCAGTTGGGCTGCCAGTTTAAGGTCGTGTAAACCAAAAGGGGTGGGTTCGGTGACCAGGATCACAAAGTCTGCGCCACGAATGGATTCAACCACAGGACAGGATGTACCTGGTGGAACGTCGCGAATGACAATGCCTTCACCAGCTCGATTTTTCCATTTTTTAAGCTGGCTGATCACTGGTACAGCCATGGGTTCACCCACATTAAGTAATCCGCGCGAAAAATTGATCATATCATCTGACCAGCCGCGTTCTAATACCCCGATTGCTTTCGGGATTTCGGTAATTGCATCTTCTGGGCATTCCATGGTACAGCTTCCACAGCCATGGCACAACTCGGGGAATACCAAAGGTTTTTCACCGAGTACAACGATTGCGTGAAATTCACAAACTTCTGCACATCGACCACAGCCGGTGCATTTTCCCTCGTCGACCCTGGGGATCAATACATTTACATCCCTATGCTGGTCCAGTGAAGGGGTCAGGAAAAGGTGGGCGTTTGGTGCTTCTACATCACAATCCAGAAATATAACACGGTTCCCTGCCTTAGATAAAGTTTTCGCCAGGCTAGTAGCGATAGTTGTCTTGCCGGTACCGCCTTTACCGCTGGCGACAGCGATGATCATGTTAGTGAAAACCCCCGCCATGGAATCCCCGTCCGGTGGGTGAGTTTACCATTTCAAGTTCACCAGCCTTGAATTTATCCAGCACTTCTTTTACCGTCATCTGTCCTTCAACGATATATGCACTGATCCCTGCAGCCTCCAAAGCAGAAAAAGCATTGGGACCATACCTGCCGCTGATTATTGCTTCAGCCCCTTTATCAGTGATGAATTGCACTGCCTGAGGTCCAGCCCCGCCGCGTGCACTAACTGCTGGGTTTTCAAACCCTTCCCATTTCCCGGTTTCTGTATCCATGAGGATAAAAAAATCACTCCTTCCAAAACGCGGGTTAAACGCATCTTCGATGTTATTGCTGATTCCTGTGATGATGACTTTCATGTTCGCTCCGTTTATTCACGCACCATGGCTGCCCCGCATTTTGGGCACTTTTGCTCGTAGCAAGGTTTTCCTGCTACATGCCTGACTTTGTTACCGCATTCTGGACAGAGACAATATCCTCCGGGTCCAGCTGCTTGTGAACCACCCATTCGCCCGGGTCCTTGCCCCCGACCTCGCCCACCACCGGCACCGCCACCCCCACCGCGGCCACCTCCGCCACCACTTCCTGATCTTCCCATTTTATCTACCATCCTTTCTGGATATTTGGTTGTAATACTTTTCAATAATCTTTTCAGACTTCGGAAGTTTCCAAACCTGAAAAGCAATGCTGGAAATCAGCGACAACAATTAACCATGAGATCAAAATTTCTCTCAAAGACTTCAGAAGTCTTGAGCAACATTTATATAGACTTCGAAAGCCTCACAATTTTATGTTCGATAAGAAAACCGAATATCCAATCTGGCAATACTGTCTTTATCCAGATCTATTTTATCAGAATTCTGGCCCGAAAATTCAGACAAAAACCTTGCCGGTCTTTGGATATTGTCCAACAATTCTTAAGACCACAGTATAGGGAGGAACCGTCGATGATTCCTCCCTGAGAGGACTTACGACTCTATTTCATCGAGTCGTGTCTGGATTTTCTGGAGGGCTTCCTGCAGCTCCTGAGCTTGAGCTTTTAAGGATTCAATATTCTCTCCTTGGGGAACAGCTGGGACTGGATAAGCGCCTCTCTCCCATTGATATCTGCCGGTATCATAAAATCGGTTCCTCCTGCCATGTCCCCCAAATCCTGGTCTTTGGCCGCGAAAACCGCGTCCCCACCAGCCGTAAGGAGGTGATGAAGTGTAACCTGGTTGTTCATTCCCCGTGCAGTATCCTAAGCCTCTTCCCGTTCTTGGGCCCTGTCCTAAGGGTCCTGTTCGATCGCCGCCTGGCATTTTTGTATCTCCTTTCTGATTTATTACTTGCGTCGATTGCGACGCTGGCGTAAACGACGCCTCCTACCGTCTCCCGGTGAAGAAGTACGTTTATTACGCCCATTAAAGTTGGATGGATCTGTTCCCTTGGAACCCGGATCAGTTGTAAGAATCCGTTGGTCCAGAGTTTTCAAGGCAAGGTTCGCTAAGCGCGGTATTAGTTCCCGCCCGGTCCAAATCAGCACAGAACCAAGTACCGGCAATACTATACTGCGGATGGGGCCTGGCACTGGTTCTTGATTACGGATGACTTCAACGGGAGCGGGTTTAACTTTCATCAAGATCGTTTCAGGTTGGGACTTTTCTTCCTCACAGATGATTGCTCCTAATGGACAGGCTTCCACACAGGCCTGACACCCTTCGCAGCGTTCCTGGTCGATGGTCGCTTTGTCGTTCTGTAGAAAGATTGCGTCAAATTCGCAAGCCTCGATGCAGGCGCCACAACCACTGCAATCCTCATAATTGACAAATAGCATCGAAAACCAACTCCTTTTTTACTCACTTCTCAATATGCTTATAAGCCTTCATGAGTGCATTGATCTCCTGGCGGGTTCGTTGCAGGTCATTCACCCAGCTTGCCAGGTAATCTTCACCTTCTGACGTGATCTGGTACACTCTTCTTTGAGGGCCTAGACTGCTATCAGGATCCCATTCTGAGGTGACCATTCCCTGTTCTTCAAGTTCTCGGAGGGCACGATAGATCAGGCTGGGGTCTTTAGACTCTGGATTGATCCCGAATTCTTCTAATCCGTTCAAAAGGGTATATCCATGTCCTTTACCACGATGGAGCATAACAAGCAGACAGGGTTGAACAAAACTCGTCACTCTCCTTCTGCGACGACCACCGCCTCTACCATGTCTACCAGGCAAACCTGATCTCCTCTTTTGTAGTGTATTAACATCTATAGTATAAAATACTATAGACAAATTGTCAATAGATTTATTTCATGATTTATTTCATGGATTTATTTCGTATACTTTTCATCATGTCCAAAATTGTTGTATGCTAAAATTAAGATATCTTCAATTAGATTGTTCCTTCTGTGAGGAAATTTATGGCAGAGATCATTCGACTTAAATCCTTTCTTGTTGCCAGCGAACATTTAAATTTTTCTGAAGCCGCCAAGCATTTGCACCTGGCTCAGTCGACTATCAGCCATCACATAAAACTGCTCGAAGGTGAGTTGGGGGTGGAACTATTTGATCGTTCGGGTCATGGATTGACCCTTACTGAGGCGGGTAGACTTTTACTCCCTTGGGCTCGAAAAATAATTCAGCAGGCGGTTGAGATGAAGGAGGTGATGGATTCTTTGCAAAGTGGTATTGTTGGGCACTTGCGAATCGCCTGTAGTACGACAGCTGGCAAATATGTGCTTCCACAGTTAGCAGCTCGTTTCTGCCAGCGTTTTCCTCGGATTCGCGTTAGCATCCTGGCTTGCATGCCTCCAGATGTTGCTCATCGCCTTCTAGAAGGCGAGGTTAATTTAGGCGTGGTGAGTACTGAAATAAACGATCCAGGTTTGGAGTACCAGGTTTTCTTCCAGGATTCGATCAATCTGATTGTATCTAGAGATCATCCCTGGGCTGTTCGCACATCCGTCGAACCGGAGGAAATCATTAACGAGCCGGTCATTATGCGAGAACCGACCTCGGGGACTCGAAGGGTGATGCTTTCTGAATTAGCCAAGTATGATATCAGTCAGGATGACCTGAATGTGTTTCTAGAGCTGGGCAATGCGGAAGCGATTGTACGGACGGTTGCAGCTGGATATGGTATTTCCTTTGTCTCATCTCTGGCATCAGCCTGTCCCCTTGAGCGTGGTAATGTTGTAGATGTCCCGGTGAGAGGTTTGAACCTCAGACGTACGATCTATATGATACGGACAAAACTAACTATCCCCAATAGGGCTCAGGATGCTTTTTGGAGCTTTATACATGATCGTGGTAATCTCGACCTTTTAAAATTACCGGAAACTGGAATTAACTGAACGCAAAGCAAAATTGGACAGTTGCCGGTTTTTGTAGTTTTAATACCCCCAATGTCACCCAAGTTTATATACCCCTGTTCTGCTAATTTCTTTTTGCTACCGTGATTAACTTCGAAGTGCTTGATTTATAAATTCTTATTCGGCTACTTTTTCCAGCTGTCCTTCCAGATAAACATCTAGTGGAACCTGATAAAAATCTGCCATAGCCTGTGGATCATCGACATTGATGTTGTTCCATTTGGCTAAAGCCAGATCACCAAAAAGCGAAAAACGACCATCGTACCTTTTGCCATCTGGCATTGTTGCACCCCAAAGACGTGCTGCCTGTCGCAACTGGTCCTCTGAAAGATTACGTACGCCTCGTAGGTTCGCCTTGTAAAAATCTGCATTATCAATCTTTGCATCTTTCATATTTGCGCCATTCAGGTTACAAAGCGAGAGTTTGGCAGCGCGTAAATTTGCATTGCTGAGATCTACCCATCCCAGATTTGATTGATGGAGACCTGCGCAGCATAGGTTTGCATCTTCTAGGTTCACATTTTGAAACTGACCTTTACATAGGGCAACCCCTTGTAAAGAACCATCCGTGAGCCAAGATTGTTTCCGTAACTCATCAACTGCCTCTTTTGCCCACTGATTATTACCTGAGCGCACTTTGTTTAGCAGCTCTTCTATTTGAGTACTCATTTCAACCTCCTGATATAGATGAATAACGATAAGTTATTACCATTTTTCGGATCGACTTGTTTCCGGTTGATAATTAAAAATTCATGGGTTTTTCTATTTGTTAAAAATAGTCCATTGAATTCTGGTATGCACAGTTATTCGTTACCTGTTCCGAATCCTCAGGTGTGAAGGGGTGGTAGATCAATATCTTTATTGTGGTAAAACAAGGCTCAATCGCTAACGATTGAGCCTTGTTTTGGTGGAACATGTCCCCCAAAGCGCGCATCGTTGTTCGGTCTTTCCATTTGCCCCTTTCGTTTTATTAGAAAACGTAAGTCTGGGCAGCTCCTTCAACATCCATGAGGTAAGGTGGGGCTTTCTTAATCAGGATCCGTTCATCTCGCAGATCTTTAGGATCAATACCTTTATTTTCCAAGGCCAGCTCACACAGCACGATTTCACCACCCAAATCAAGGATGGTATTGAAAAGATCAATTGGATTGGGTAGGCCTTTGGGGGATCCTAATTTCTCCAGCTCACCTTTCAACAGCCAGTTTGCCCCAGCTGGGCAGAAGAATACATGTACTTCATAGTCTAGACTCAGCCCTGATGATGAAAAGATCAATGTGGGCATAATGTTAGCAGCGGTGCTGCCATTACAAACAACTGCCATTTTTTCGGTCATAGATATCTCCTTTTATTATTTGGGACTAACCATAATTTAGTAATTGGTAGCCTAGTCACCGGTTTAGGCGACGGCTGCTGATATAATAAGAGCGACCATCACACACTGGGACCCTCATATTTGAGGATTACAACGGTTTTTTCATACTTTATTCCAATAAATACCTCCATGAATTTTTCCTAATCAGCAGCTACAGCTTCAGCTGCGAGATCGCTCTGTACTTGTGTTGCTTTCTCTTTAACTGCCTGGAAATATACGGCAAGAGGTCGATAATACAAGTGCGCCCACTTACCGAACGGTACTTCTAAAATCAACATTGGAGCGACAAAGAAAAGATGTACTATGTAAGTGTAATAGGTAAGAAGCGGAAGTCCCCAATATCGGAAAGCGTGCTGGAAAATACCTGTGATAGTAACGATCAGTAGCAACACCGGGAAGATCCAGTCGCTGGGGTGGGAGAAACGGTGCAACTGCTTGTCTTTTTTAATGCGGCCCCACAGGACATAGCACGCGCCAACAAAAAGGACAATCGTCGCATAATAACCTAACCAACGTTGCGGGTGGTAAAGCGGGTAGATTTCCTCCGTTTGGAACCAGGGTAAGAAGAAGATGATCAGTACTAACATCAGACCATAACCGCTGACTAACAGGATGTGTATAATCCAAGATGTTAACTTGCTTCTGCGAGTTTTTTCGTCTTTTTCATCCTCTGCACATGTCGCCCAACGTTTTTGGGTTAAGCCATGCAAAACCAATTGCCAGGCTTCGGAAATATAGAGCGATAGGGGGATTTTTAGTGTCGTCCCTTTCCTCATTATCAAGTTATACATGCGCAACACATTCGTTCCAATGAAGAAAAGTAGGAAACCAGCCAGTATCCAGTCAGCTGTATGAACGATTTTTAAAGGAGCAAAGGTATTAATTTCGACTTGATTTGTTACCATTGGTCCGCTTAGCAGGATAACCAGGAGTACCGTCACCAACCCGACAAGAATCATCGAGCCAAATTCCCAAATTTCAGAGGTGTAGAATCTTTTTGCCAAACCAGTCCAATCGTACTGACCAATCAACCAGCGACGCATTGCCATCATGCTTTCACCTGGTTCAGCACCTTTGGGACAGGTATCGGAACAATCACCACAGTAATAGCAAAGCCAGGGATCCAGGCTGCTTTTCAGGCGTTCTTTCATTCCTACCTGGGTCAGGCGGATCATGTTGCGAGGGAAGGGATATTCATCGCTGGTGAGAGGGCAGATCGCGGTGCAGTTCCCACAGTTGAAACATTTTTCGATACCAACTGCACCATATTCTTTGAGTTCATATAACAAGTTGGGATCAACACGAGTTGTCATGATCACTTCTCCTCAGCCCGTCTATAGAGGATATAATCCCCACACATCCCATCTTCAACGACGATATCGTATTTCTTGAAGGCAGTCAGATACCAGAGCACTTCGTTTGTGGGCATATTTACTTCTTGGGCAATTTCGGGTACAGTTTTTGATTTTTCACGGATTTGTTGGCAAATCAGTTGTTGGATTCTTTTCTGCTCTTTCAACAGATCCTGTGTTTGCTTGACCGTATCGGCATGCTCTTCTCTCACGCGCTTTAATATTGCGGCTCTTTGTTTTGCGTCACTCATGCTTCAACCTCCGCTAATTCAGGGATATCTAAGGTGATAGCATCCACCATTGCTTCGAATTGGTCCAGGGTCCAACCCTGCACATCGATTGCCCGGTTGGGGCAGGCACTGACACAATTGCCGCAGCCGGAGCAGTTTGCAGGCGTGACTACCGCCCTTTTAACTTCTTTTCCATCGACCGTGAAGGTTTCCAAGGCGATCGCGTCTTCATATTCACAAACTTCCACGCATGCCCCGGTCCCGTCGCATTTCTCGAGATCAACTTTGGCGACAAAGGGTTCCAACTCCACTTCACCTGAAGCCAACAAGGCGGACACTTTTGCTGCTGCTGCTGATGCAGCTGCGACAGCTTCCTGGATATTCATCGGTCCTTGAGCTGAACCTGCCAAAATCACCCCTGGAACAGCGGTCTCGACCGGGCGTAGTTTGGGATGGACTTCAGCCAGGAAACGATCCACTCCTCGGGAAATCTTCAACTTTTCGACCAGGTCACCGATGTCACGTGGTATGAAACCAACTGCCAGAACCACCAGGTCGACCGGCATTTCCAGCTCTTCTCCCCAGGTGAGATGATCCCTGATCTTGACCAAAACGGGATGGCTATCTCCCTCGGAGGCTGCATTTACTTCGGGGCGATCCTCCCCATGGAAACGGAGGAAGGTTACCATTTTTTCTTGGGATTTTTGATAATAAGTCTCATGACCCCGTCCATATGTGCGGATGTCTTCGTAAAGATTAAAGATGTTGACTTCTGGGTAATGCTCCCGTAATTCGACAGCCATATGTAGATTTGCTGTACAACAGACCCTGGAACAATAGTTATTGACTTGTCCATCTTCATGGGGTTCATGGATCCCTTCAATCTCCCGGCTGCCCACGCAATGGATCATGGCAATATTTTTGATATTTCGACCATTCCAGGTTAGCTTGGATTCGCCTTTTGTCAGCGCCAGGTGTCGAATGAGTTGAGGTAAGGTGATCACTTCGGGGAGTTCACCATATCCATACTCGCCAAACCTTGGCTCGTAAGGGTTGAAGCCGGTAGCGACAACGATGGTGCCAACGTTTAAGTTGAAGATTTTTGGCTCATTCTTGAGGAGGACAGAATTATCATTCAATTGGATTGGTGTGCCATCATAATTTGCCCAATCCACAGCCGGAGTGGCTGGATAACAGCCAGGATAAGCTCGGTAGACAATTTTCCGCTTCGTCAGGCCATAATTATATTCATCAGGCACTTCTTGAGTGCAGGCAGCCATGATTGCTTCCGCATCAACATCGCTAACACCGCGAGATTGCTGCTGGATTTCGACCTGGTAATCACCTACATACCCTTGTACATTGACCATTTCCGCCTGGGTGAAGAGATCAATATTCGGGTGAGCCATGACCGCTTCGATCATTGGATGCAGGATATCGCGGGCACTTGTATCTACTGGGAAAACTGACTCAAGTTGAGCTACCCTCCCGCCCAGGAAGGGCGATTTTTCGATCAATGTAACCCGCAAACCTCGCCTGGCAATATCCAAGGCTGACCGCAGTCCTGCGATTCCTCCCCCGATCACCAGGGCATGTTTCTCGGCTTTTAGCAAGATCGGGTCTAGTGCCTGAAGCAAACGAGCTTTTGCCAGCCCAGTACTCATCAACCGGATGGCTTTCTCAGTGGCGGCATCACGATCGTTATGGTGTACCCAGCTGTCTTGCTCTCGGATACCAACATGGTAATAAACATACGGATTCAACCCAGCCCGGGTAACAGTGCCACGAAAAGTCTTCTCATGAAGGGAAGGGGCACAGGCACCGACAACGACTCGGTTGACCCCTTTTTCCTTTATATCGTTCTCAATCAAGGCTTGCCCGGCATCAGAACACATCGACATGTCAGTCCGGGAAACGACCACATTGGGCATATTGCGAAGTCGTTTCGCGACTTTCTCACACTGGACCACATCGCTGATGTTTCCTCCACAATAGCAGGTGTAAACACCAATACGGATCTCTTTGTCCGATTGCGGGGTGGTTGGTTTTTGTTGTTCTTTTTTCTCAGTCATTATGTCACTCCGTTTCAATCGGCCTTAGTCAGCATAAGCTGGAACCGGAACTTTTTCTTCTTTAAATTCCTGTTCATGAATATAAGCCGCAGCTTCCGATGCGGCAGCACCAGCCATAACGATACTGTCAACAATGTCCATGGGTCCAGCTGCCGTGCCAGTGACGAAAATTCCAGGACGATTTGTTTTACAAGGTGAAGCATTTGGGGAAGGCACAGAGACAAAGCCATCATCTTCAACAGGGATTCCATAGATGAGTTCAGGGTTGTAGGAGGGTAGCAATCCGACGGAAAGGACTACCAGATCGTGGGTGCGTTCTTCGATTCGTGATCCTTCCTCCATCAGCTCAACCCGAACAACTGGGTTTTGGTTCTCATCTTCCTTAATAGAAGCAACTTTCGCTTTGATGAATTCGACCCCCATGGCGCGCGCATTTTGGAAGAATTGTTCGTATCCTTTTCCGAAGGCACGGATATCCATGTAGTAAATCGTGATGTCCGCCAGGGGCAGCGAACCAGAGATCAACATCGCTTGTTTGATGGCATACATGCAGCAAACGCGAGAACAGTATTCTACCCCCAGGGTTTCATCTCTCGATCCAGCACATTGCACATAAGCAATCGATTCGGGTTCTTTACCATCTCCGGGACGTAAAATTCGTCCATAAGGACCGGTCGGGGCTAAAAGGCGCTCCATGAACAGCCCATCGATAACATTGTGCAGCTTCCCACCGCCATATTCTTTTTTGGCGTCTCGAGGTGTGATTTCGAATCCAGTAGAAAGTACAATCGAGGTCGTCTCGATCTCAAATTCTTCTGACGTTTGGGTGAAATCAATCGCATCTGCGGGACAGATCTTTTCACATTTACCGCAAACCAGGCAGTTGTTCATATCCAGCACAGCGATTTGAGGAACTGCTGTGGAGAAAGGTACCCGGATTGCCCGGTACGCGCCTAGATTTCTATCGAATGGGTTTGGGACCGTAATCGGGCATTCATATTCACATTGGCGACAGCCTGTGCAGGCGTCTTCTTTGACATAGCGAGGCTTTTTCAACACCTTGCTGAGGTATCCACCACCGTTTTCTTTGACGGATTGGATCTCACAATAGGTAAAGAGTTGGATGTTCTCATGGTGGGCGACAGCGGACATCTTTGGGGTGGTGATACAACTACAGCAGTCTAAGGTGGGAAAAACCTTACTCAGGGCGATCATTTTACCGCCAATACTTGGTTCCTTTTCCACCAATGCAACCTGGTTACCTTGATCAGCCAGGTCCAGAGCTGCTTGCATCCCTGCTATGCCGCCGCCGACAACCAGAGCATCTACCTGGATTTTATCCAAAGTTGTTACTCCTCTCTGAGCATTCTCTTTCAGCTTACGCAACCGGTTGAGCGTCTGCGGTTACAGCTTTATATTCATCTTTTGCAAAACCAATACCCTGGAGCAAATCATTCATCTGGTTGATTTCTTTCATGAATGGTTTGGTACAAACTGTGCAAATGGCAGTCAGTTTCAAGCGCCGGGTGTCTAACCCATGCTCTTTCATCAGGGGGTAAGTTTCGTTAATTAATTTTGCGGTACGTTCGGGACCGCCCTTGAAAGGACTGTCAGTCCCACTGTACATCACAATAATGCCATCGATCCCTTTTCTAAATGAGCGGATATAAAATTCCGGCGGAAACATCGATGGACACATCACAGGCAATACATAGGTGTTGGGTGCGTAATCTGCATGCAATTGTCCGACAGCATCAGCACCGGCATATCCACCGGAGAGTGTTGCTAGGATCAGGATTTTCGGTTTTTTCTCTGCAGAGTTTGTCATGGAATAATCTCAACATTTCATACAGATAGCGTATTTCGAGTATTGAACCTACCGAAATACGCTATCTAAGAACCGCTTTATTTTTTCCGGCGGATGAAAAGGCGGTCGTAGCCATCAGCAGCCAGGTCACCTAAATACTCGTGACCGACTTTGTTGCACCAGCGGGGCATATCCTCTTTAGTATTTGGATCTCCAGCCCATATTTCCAACACTTCCCCCACCTTTACGCCACCTATGCTTTTCTTAGCCTCCAGCAAGGGGCCTGGGCAAGCCATGGCTCGTGCGTCTACTACTTTTGCAGCTTCGATTGCGGATAGGTCTGTCATTTGTAACTCCTTTTCGTTAGTTTTGTTTGGAAAAATCATTCTTGAACCGCCTCATCCAGAGGCGAATTGAGTAAAACCGAGCACTTCTCCATAATTTCGTTCTCGGCGATTCGATAATAAATTGTCTGTCCTTCCCGTCGTGATTCGACAACGTTCTTGTCTTTCATCAAGCGCAGGTGTTGGGAAGCATTCTGAAGCGTCGTGCCAATTTCTTTCGCGATTTCACCGACACACATCTCACGCTTCGCAAGATGCCAAATGATCAATACGCGCCGGGTGTTCCCCAGAACACTACATAATTCTGCTTGTTTCCTGGCAAGACGTCGGAGTTTTGCGTCCATTTTTTGGTTTCCAAAACATTGTAATTGCTTTGTTGCATTATTGCTTAAGTATATTAGCATCTCTCTATTCATCTAAGTGAAATAGATCACAAATAGTATTAAGATAATCGATAGACTCCTATCGATCTTATCTATTATTTGATTTCAAGACTGAAATGGGATGTAGATAGAAGATTCGGTTAAACCAGGAGCTGGTAATAAGTTCGATGGTCTTAATAGGAATAAATGCATGAATGGGTTTAAGGACGGTATTTGTTCCAGATCTATTAAATTAACTTGCCTCAGGTTAATCTACCTTGCTTTGAGCGGTCCTTATTTATTTTTCTGGTTTAGCAGTTTGCATCGAACTGGTCGAGTTAGCTACCAACCCATCAAGGAAGTGGATAAGAGAAATCTGTATCAGGTATATTTAGATTTCCTGGACCAAGCAAGCGAATTGCCCGTTTTCGGTGGCGGTGGAATTCTTCATGAGGAAATCGGTCGATCGCAACAGTTTGGATACATTTTTTCCCATTCTTTGGATTCCTCACACAATGTCTTGCAACGGGCATGTATTGCATACCGGTAAGAAAAGTCCCTGCCTCGTTTTTTGTAATGCCTAAATAGAGGATGATGCTTGTTTGGGAACGAATCCCAGGCATGTCGGTTGTGAAATTGCCAAGACTATAAATAATGAAGGTTTCTCGACCATCCACCGTCAAATACTTCTCCATGGGTTGGAGAACATGAGAATGGTGCCCTAAGAGAATATCTGCGCCTGCATTAAGAATCTCATATGCAAATTTCCGCTGTGAGGGAAATATCCATCCCACATAATCGATACCCCAATGCATAGATATGACCACAAGATCAACTAATGGATCTTCTTTTATCGATCGAATTACGTGTAAGAAACTCTCTCTGCGCTGGGGTTGGTTTTTTCTAGGTAGGAGGTTGACCTGTTTCGAATGATCCCGGAATCCCAAAAATTCCTGGTTGAGAAAATTTGTAAAACTGAAGAATGCAATCCGAATCTCCTGGATGTTTTTTCTGATATATAGACCTTCTGCTGGAGATTCATCAGTGGTTTTCCGTTGGATGTCTTCTGAATGGTTTGTCCCGACGAAGTCCAACCCGGCTGAACGCAGGGATTCGATAGTTCTGTCGATGCCGTTATGACCTCGATCCATGGTGTGGTTATTTGCAGTAGAAACAATATCAAAACCTATGTCCTTTAAAGCATAAGCAAGGGATGGATGGGTGTTGAAATTCGGGAGACCGGGCCTGAACTTTCGTATTGGATACTTGGTTTCACCATATACGAGACCATCATAGATGGTACCTTCCGGCACCTCTATGGACTCACAAATATATTTGTTATCAGATGTAATAGTGTGTTGGGGGAGGAGATTGGCTGCTATAGGGGTTTCCAGATTTCCTATTAATAGGTCACCTCGGGTGAGATCAGACTCAACCGGTTCAAAAATGGTCCGAAATCCACTACTCATTTGTCCCTTTGGATCAGTGATGGATTCGTCTATCGCGTTTTGTGCAGCAAGCTGGGTTTCCTCCTGCATCATGATATCCCCAACAGCTGTAAGGGTGATTTGAGTGCCGTTTTCGTTGCTTCGTCGAAATACGATTGGTGTTTTCATGAAACTTTCCCATGATCTGTTTTATAAGGCTGCTGCATTAAGTAAGGTCAGGACCAAGATGTTTGTATTTGAAAGGGTCAGCAATTGTATTGGGAGGTACGATATTGACCTTTACCTTTACCACCCCAATTTTCCAGAATGGGTTATCGACAAAAGCAATTTTCTGATAAATGTCCTTTTCCAGTTCTTCTTGTTCCATTCCAGATAACGTGTCAATTCTCTCAACATCTAGGTATACAAACTGCCCATCCTCACCTTCGGCGGTGGTTATTTTAAACCGTGGTGGAGAAATCAATCCGGGAATACCTAAGAGAGAATCGCCAATTTCCTGTGGGTAATATTTATATCCTCCTAACGTTATCCTTTGGTCAACACGTCCCACGATATCCAATATATATGTTGTTGGGATCCCACATGGACAGATTTTACCTGAACCGGAAATGACAACGTCTTTTGTCCAATAGCGTAAAAACGGCATCGTTTCCTTTTCTGGATAAAATTCTGTAATTACCAACACACCTTCTTCTCCATAAGGTACGGGCTCACAGGTTTCGGGATCAAGAACCTCGATATAACCTGTTAGGTCAAGGAAATGCATATGACCTTCCGAACACTCTCCGGCAACAATAGCTGGTGCCTCGACCATGGCATATCCTTCCGAAAGAGGAATGCCCCATGTCTCCTTTATGTGTTTTTTTAAGGTCTCTGTGACCATAGCGCCACCTGTTAGGATTCGTTTTAACCCAGATTGTTTGAAATCCCAACCCATTTCTTCAACTTTCCTTGTAAGAGTCCACAAGTAAGGGGGCGCGGAAAATAATACGGATACTTTTTTGTCTTTCCCAGGGATATTTCTTTCTAAAAAAATTGATTTTACATGATCTTCAACCGTTCCTGTTAATCCATAATTGAGGACAAGCGCACCTGCCATTTGAGCAGCTCTTGTTGAAATAACGGATGCAGCGCTTTCATCAAGTGAGAGATTAATCTGGTAAATTGTGGTAGGTCTTAAGGTACCCGATATTAATCCTGAGATCGCTTCTGCGGCTGCATAGTAATGGAATTCATTTTCACTAAGGTAAATCATCAATCGCTCTCCCGTTGTCCCACTAGTTTTAAATTCTAGAACAGGGGAGAGACCTGGCTCGCGACTGATAAAATCATCACGTCTTTCTTGCAGAACACTTCGATGGGTGATGGGTAATTTACGGATATCCTCAAGGGATTTTATATCTCCTGGCTTAACCCCTAGAGTATCTAACTGCTCTCGGTAATAAGGGACATATTGATAAATGTATTTCACTGTATTTTTAAGTTTGCGGAGTTGAAACCGCTGTAATCTCTGCGATTGTTTTATGGGATTTGAGCGAGCGAGCAGGTTTAACCAGCCGGTTGAAACAGTCGATCTCTTACGCCTTTGACGGTTTCGCAGCCCAGTGATGATTCTATCTAAATCAGATGGGTGTGGTCGTAATCCGCGGTAGATACGCCAGACGCTTCTGAGTGCAGCGATAATCATTTTCACTCTCCTTAATTAATATAAAGTCGCTTGGCCCCAGCTATTAGGTATCTGATTTACCCAAAAATCCTCTCAAAGAATAGGTGAATATTTTAATTACTGGGAAACGATAAGCATATTTTCCAAGTCTAACACTGAAGGTGTTGGAAGTTAAGTGGAATTAACAAACCTTATCATAAAGGCAACTAAGAATATTACCAGGGTTTTTATTCTTTTTTATTTGTTATCTCCTATTGTGGGTGATTAGGCGAGTTTGTCTTGTTCGATGTTTTATGGAGGAAAATTAGAAGTGAAAAATCGTGTCGTGATTTATTATTAGTTATGGATATATCATTGGTTGTACAGTGATGATTCATTGGGATTGAATTTACCCTACCATAAATAATGTAAAAAAATGTGTAATGATAGTTTTCATCACATTTAGAAACGAGGTTGATTATATCTGCACCGAAAACAACTCTGACCTTGTCGAGTAGCTGATTAAGAAAATCCTGGTTTTTACTTTGCCACGAACAGATTTTGGTAATATTCAAACCTTTCTTTTGGCTCGAATACTTTGACTTTTTTTATCAGTTGGCATGATGCGAATCCTGGGATTACAAAGATGTACTGAGGTTTCTTGATCAAGGTTGGCATTCAAAATAGATATGATGATATATAATGACCGAGTGATTTGTTAAATCAGTAAGGGAATTGTTATGGACTATATCGTTTCCGATATTGAAGGGACCCTGACAACCGGTTCGAGTTGGAAGGCAATACGGACTTTTTATAAGGCCAATTATAACCCTTGGCGTTACAACCGCTTTTTCTTGAGCTGGATGCCACGTTACCTGATGGTCGCAACAGGTTTGAGTTCCAGGAGAAAGGTTGTGTTTGATTGGATGGCAGATGAAGCAGTCCTTTTCCGGGGGAAGACCAGGAAAGAATTCCAACAGATGGCTGGTTGGGTTGTCGATTCCGAAATGTGGCCGAAGCGTAGAGTAGAAGTATTGATGGAGATAGAACAGGCTCGTCAAAAAGGATCCCAGGTCATGGTTGTTTCCAGCGGCTATCAGCCGGTCGTGGAGGCTTTTGCGGAAAAAATGGATGCTATTCCCATCGGCACACCCTTGGCGTTCAAGAACGATCGGATTTGTGGAATTGTTAACCCTGTCAATGCCTATGAGTACAAAGTAGCCCGGATTAAAGAGAAGATTGGATCTGGAAAAATACGGGTTGCGTACGGAGACACAATCTCGGATCTTGCCATGATGGAACTCAGCTGGTCACCAGTCGCAGTGTATCCGGATTCGAAACTTCGTAAAGTGGCTATAGACAGGGGTTGGCGAATTATTGAAGCCGATGGTGGTTAATGAAATCTTACGGAGTCCGAAGAATCCAGAAGATTTTGGAGCGAAATCTGCCAATTTCTTGGTTATTAGCGATAGATAGACCAAACAGGTCGGCTTTTGCTTCTCGTTAGCACCTATATCCACCAGGGGGAGGGGAACCATAACCAGAATCAATAATGCATACTTTATCATAGCGTCGTGGATGACCATCCAGGTCATGGTGCGGTGTCCAGAAGCGATCAAGAACCAGTCAGCTCAAGCGCTGTATGCCTCAAAGGATACCGAACGGAATTATCCGCTTAATTTGGTAGCATTTGCAGCGCCTCTATAAAGGCCCAAGGATGGTTATCGTACCGGTTAGGCAAGGAGGATGAAGCTACGAAATTATTAAACCAAGCTCTAGTAATTTTGCAGGCTGAAAGGGACTGAGAAAGCATTACCGCAGTACTCCTCATCCTTGGTCACATGCTCGCTGGGAACATGGTTCTACGGAAGGCTTATTACAAGGAGTGTTTACCCCTGAGTGAACGTGTCGGGAATCCTGGTAGAATGAGTGAAATCCTTAATGCCTTAGGTGTTTTTCGTAAGACTGGAAAGGGATTAAAAATTTTCATTGGAAACTGTAGTAACTCATATGATGGAAAGATTCAATTCGGTCTGGTCCTAGATTCGTTTAAGAAAAGGTAGATTATGTCCCAGCACAGATTCACTCACATTCGAGTTAAAGGTTCTCCTTATGAACGCGGGTTGCATTACGGCATGGAAGCGTCGATGCTCATTCAGAAAAATATTGCAGTCTACGCGGCTTATTTTGACTACATTGCCGGTTGGGCTTGGACCCAAGCAAGGGAGTATGCTCTGTCTTATGAACCTGTGATCAATGAATATCGACCACATTTCATCGACGAGATGGCTGGTATCGCCGCTGGCGCGAAAGCAGCTGGATCTGCTGTCACTTACCCAGACATCCTGGCATTGAATGTACGCACCGAGATTCGTAATTCGGCGATCGCCCGTTTGTTACCTCTGGAGTGCACCGCATTTGTCGTCCTTCCTGACCGCACATACAATAGCCATACTTTGATCGGTCAGAACTGGGATTGGTTTAAAGCTGTGGCGGATACCGTCGTCGTCTTGGAAGTTGAAGCTGAGGATGGACCGAATTTCATCACCGTGGTGGAAGCTGGTCTTTTGGCAAAAGCCGGAATGAACGCAGCAGGGATCGGTTTGGCAACCAACGCCTTAAACTGCGACCTCGATAAGGACACAGAGCCAGGTGTTCCTTACCATGCGATTCTTCGAGCGATCCTGGAATCGCAGAATTTTAGCCAGGCTATTGGGTCCATCACCTCCCATAGACGTGGCTCCTCTGCAAACTACCTTGTTGCACATAAAGATGGGGTTTTCTTCAACGCTGAAACAGCACCTGGTGATTTTTCACGTGCTTTCTTCACATTTATCGAAGAGGATATCTACGCCCATACTAACCACTTCCTCGACCAGAGGATTGATTTTAAAGACCTGGCACCCTGGTATGGACCCAGCAGTCTAGTAAGACATCATCGAATGCATAAGTTCCTAAGAAGTTACCAGGGAGTTTTTACGCTTCAAAATCTAAAGGATGCTCTTTGTGATCATTTTAATTTCCCCGAAGCGATTTGCTCCCACCCAAATCCCGATGATCCCGAAACCGACCAGTCTATGACTGTGGTTTCATTGATCATGGATCTCGATCAGAGAAGGTTATTCCTGGCAGCAGGGAACCCTTGCCAATCCCAATACCAGGAAATCAAGTACGATCAGTTCTTATAATAACGACAATATTGAAAATTTGCCTGTCGAGATATGAGTATGGCGAACGATTTTATGATGAATAAACACCGCATCAATCCTGGTCCAGGCCAAGAATCTGTATGGGACTACCCAAGACCACCCCGAGTGGAACCCACCAATGCGTTCATACAGGTGGTCTTCAATGGGATTTTTATCGCCGAGTCTTACAATGCTTACCGGGTGCTTGAGAAATTCCACCCACCAGTTTATTATATCCCGCCAGGCGCAATTAAGACGGCAAATTTAATTCAGGTTACTGGTTGCTCTTTCTGTGAGTGGAAGGGTGTGGCACATTACTATGATGTTCAGGTGGAGGACCTAGTAGCCAGGAAAGCTGCCTGGTATTATCTTGATTCCACTAAGGAGTATAAGGTCATTAATGAATACATCGCTTTTTATCCCAGTAAAATGGACGCCTGCTACGTAGATGGAGAGCAAGTTACGCCTCAACCAGGAGGTTTCTATGGCGGTTGGATCACCTCCCACATCGTTGGTACGTTCAAGGGAGAACCCGGGTC
>CAZTJD010000004.1:0-111768 GCA_964613985.1 uncultured Anaerolineales bacterium | reverse complement strand
ACTAGTATTAAATAAGGTAAACTATTATATTGATTTGTTTCGTTTCATGGTGTGTTTAATTCTTTTTTACGGTGAGCACATTGGTATTAGATAGCTTGAAGAGAATGGATAGGTCCTGAAAGTGATCATAGACCGACATACTTTGTATTACCTTTTTGGTGAATAAAAATATAAAATCCTACTCAGAACAAAGAAGTACTGCTTCTTTATGATAATCTTTGCACTGCTCCTACAGCTAGCAAAAAACCATCATGTTTCGCTGATTACAGGTTTAGTGGTTTATTTCAATGGTGAATTTAGATTTGTCCGAAAAAAATAAACTTCGTTTCTTTATCACTGCGGCTGTTTTTATGTGTCTGTATGCCCTGGCTTTAACCCTATCACCTGCTGTGCGTGCTCGATCATGGAATGTAGAGCTGCGTTGGGAGCATTGGCTTGGATATCTCGTGTGGTTGGTTGGCTTTGCAATTGTTCATCATCAATCCGAACGCTATCTTCCCCGGAGAGATCCTCTCTTACTCCCTGTCGTTGCTTTGCTTACTGGCTGGGGTTTATTAACCGTCTGGAGACTTACTCCCACTTTCGGGTTACGTCAAACGATATGGTTAGCAATTAGTTTAACCGTTGTTACTCTTGCTTTACGTCTACCATCAGACTTACGGTTCTTGCGTAAATATAAATATCTCTGGCTGACCAGTGGATTGTTACTTACTGCATTAACTTTAATCTTCGGGACAAATCCACTAGGTTATGGTCCACGGTTATGGTTAGGTTGTTGTGGGATTTATTTACAACCTTCAGAACCCCTTAAACTTTTACTGATTATCTTCCTGGCGGCATATCTTGCAGACTGGTCAGGATTACTTAATTCACAAAGAGGCGGCAGAGATGTTATTGAAAAGATTGCGTCATCCCGAAAAAGGAAGTTTCCCTTTTCTCTATCGAGAATTTCTCTCCATAACTTACCTCAGTTTCAAATTCTGGTACCCACACTGGTGATGACCGGTCTCGCCATCCTGATCCTTCTTGTTCAAAGAGATCTAGGTACAGCATCGATTCTGATTTTCCTTTATTCTGTAATGGTTTTTCTGGCAACAGGTTGGTGGTGGGTGCTAGTTGCTAGTTTCACGACAATTGCAGCTGCTGGTTTCCTTGGTTATCTAGTTTTTGATGTGATCCGTTTACGAGTGGATGCCTGGATCAATCCCTGGTTAGATCCTGCAGGCCGATCTTACCAGATTGTGCAATCGCTTATGGCAATTGCTAATGGGGGGATTATCGGTCGTGGACCTGGCCTTGGGAACCCCTCCTTGGTGCCGGTAGCCCATTCCGACTTTATTTTTGCGGCGATAGCTGAAGAAGGAGGTTTTATTGGCGTACTCGGTATGCTTGCGCTTTTGGGATTGTTGGTTTACTTGGGTTTGAAGACGGCTATTGCTTCAGCTGACACTTTCCGAAGGTTTTTAGCCGGGGGTATTACTGCCTTTATCGTTGCACAAAGCGTACTCATCATCGGAGGCAATCTTCGAATGCTTCCGTTAACTGGGGTGACTTTACCATTTGTCTCGTATGGTGGATCCTCTTTGTTAGTTTCATTTATGGTTGTAACGCTCTTATTGCATATCAGCGCTAAACCAGAGATCGATTTTCGGATGGAAGAAATAACAGGGGGGTCCTCACTTTCGCCGAATCGCTTCAGCCCATTCCTGCATGTATCCAGGTTCCTAACTTTAGGTTTGTATGCAGCTTCACTGGTTACAGGTTGGTGGATATTTGTCCGAAACACTGATCTTCTATCACGTACAGACAATCCAAGGCGCTCGATAGCAGACCGTTTTGTGGAGCGAGGTAGTATATTGGACCGGAGAGGAAATCCTATTGTGGAAACGATAGGTACAGTAGGTAATTACCAACGGCTTGTTCGTTATTCAAGCCTGGGTCCGATCATTGGATATAATCATCCCATCTATGGACAATCGGGATTGGAAGCCACCCTGGATCCCATCTTGCGAGGAATCGAGGGAAATGATCCATCCGAAATATGGTGGCACTACCTGGTTTATGGGCAGCCACCTCCTGGTTTGGATGTTCGATTGACCCTGGACCTTGAGCTTCAAAGTGTAGCTGATTCGAAGTTGACAGATCAAGTTGGAGGTCTAATTTTGTTAAATGCCGAAAATGGCGAAATCATGATTATGTCTTCTCACCCAGTTTATGATCCAAACCAGCTGGATGAGAAATGGGAAGAACTAATACAGGATCCTCAATCCCCACTGCTTAACAGGGTTATTCAAGGGATTTATCCAACAGGAGACCTGTCCTCTATTCTGCCTTTAGATTCGTACGAAAACGAAGCAATGGCAACGACCACATTGAGGCTTCCATTGGTAAATACAGATTTTCCCGAGGAATCAACAATTCTTGAGATTGCTCTGGCTGCTTCAGCACTGAGTAATTCTGGCATTCGACCAGCGCCTAGCATCACCCAATTGGCGCGCAATCCTGAAGGGGCATGGTTGTTATTGACTCCACTAGGTTCGGCTGTTGAAATCCTGGAGCCAGGGGAAGTCGATAAACTGGTGCAAAGTCTATCCAATCCCGAATCGTTTACTTGGCAAATCATACATACACCAGAAGGTGAAGACCTGACATGGTTTATTGGTGGCACGACATCCAGGTGGAATGGGCTTCCTTTGACCCTTGCCCTGGTGTTGGAGAAAAAAAATAATGATTTAGCGGGAGAGATCGGTCAGGCTGTACTCGTTGAGGCTATGAGTCAATAGGAGCACTTGGCAACATAAGAACAATAACAAAACCTGCTTCTCAGATCTCGATGATTCTTAGGTTACACCAACTCGTTGATCTGAGTATTGCTCATAGATCTTGTCTTCAACGATACCACGGATTCTGTTGATCGCCCGATGGATTTCCGTGAAGGTTGTGTAGACGGGGGCAATGCCTAGGCGGATATTATCCGGTACCCTAAAATCTGGAATGACTCTTACCGCTGGGGGCGAGGACTTAATCATTGCCTGGTTGATTTGATAAGCATGGGGGTGTCGAAGTGACACATGAGACCCACGAATGGCGGAATCAGTCGGTGACCCTAGGGTGAAATCCAAAGGTTGCAACCATTCTGAAAAAAGATAAAGTAGATAGTTGGTTTGTTTAACAGATTTTGCCCTAAGCCGATCGATCCCTGCCTCAAGTAGAATTTCCAATCCCGGCTCGATGGCTTTCATGGACAGCATGGGTGGTGTCCCGATTCGAAAACGCGAGATATCCTTTGCTGGGGCAAATTCAAGGTCGAAATCGAAAGGGGTTTGGGCGGCGAACCAACCCCAAATAGGGGACATTAATTGGGTTTGTAGGTCTTTGCGAATATATAGAAATGCAGGAGATCCTGGACCTCCATTCAGGTATTTGTAAGTACAACCTACAGCAAGATCGACATTCCATTCATTTAAATTTAATGGTACCGCACCCACTGAATGACTTAAATCCCATAGGGTTAATGCCCCGGCCTGATGGGCTAATGTGGTGACCTGTCTCATATCATACATAAAGGCACTTTTAAAGGCAACATGGGTGAGGCTAAGTAGTGCGACATCGTCATCCAGTGCAGATTCAACATCTTTTGGATGGATTGTTATCCTATTGCGAGAGGGAATTAACTTTAACTGGTAGTTTGATTTATGATTTTCTCGGTTGAACATATCGCAAATTCCCTGGAAGATGTACAGGTCTGAAGGGAAATTGGAGACATCACTGACGATTGTGTGGCGGTCTGGATGGAAACGCAAGGCTGCCGTGGCAAGTTTGAACAAATTGGTGGAAGTCGATTCAGAGACCAAGACCTCACCCGGTTGCGCACCGATCAAAGAGGCAATCTTTGTGCCCAGTTCAGTAGGAGTGTTAATCCATCCATCATTCCACAGGCGAATTAATCGTTCTCCCCAGGCGTGTTCAACCGCGTGGTGCATCAACTCGAGGGTCGCTTTGGGTAAGCGACCTAAAGAGTTTCCATCGAGATAAATCAGATCAGGATCTGTGATGACAAATCTATCTCGATAGATGGCAAGTTCATCCAGGCTATCAAGGTAGTGAGCTAATTTAATTTCAGTTGTGTAAGGTATTTCCATGCGTTTCTTCCTTTACCTGGTAGAGAGTCTGGTAGGCAGTGGGAAAAATCAGGTCAACCCAACGAATGTACATTTTCTCTGAAGGGTGTAGCTCATCCTTGCTGAGGAAAGTCGGGTCCATACCTGCTTGACTTGATATCGTAGTGATATCAAAATAATGGGCTTGTGAAAGCTGTGTTTCCAACCTGTTTACCCTATTAAAGTGATCAAGCTGTGTCTTGATTTGTCTCCGTTCGCGATTTGAGGCAAAGGGTGTCGCACTCCAATCAGGAATTGACAGAACAAACACCTGTTTTGGAGCACTTTTTGTGAAGCAGATAGCCTTGTTGAGCAATTGAGAAAATTCCTTCCGGTATACCATTAGGTCTATATTTTGGTATTGATTGTTTACACCAATCAGTAGTGTCACCAGGTCAAAGAACCCCTTTATTTCGGTTTTATCTAGGGCATTGAGTAAATCACTTGAAGTCCACCCCGTTTTGGCAATGATCATTGGATCTGAAATCGCTATCCCTTTCGATTTGAGACGCTTTACAAGCAGGACTGGCCAACGTTGATGCGGGGAGACCTTTTCTCCAATGGTGTAGGAGTCGCCCAAAGCAAGGTATCTGAATGTTTTCTCGCCCATATCCCGAATATTTTACAGGATATTACCCGAATCGCCGAGGGGAATATCTGTTATGATTTTGTTATGGATAAGGCAACTAAAAATCTCACGAACATTATCTTTGATTTTGACTACACCCTGGCAGATTCATCCCAGGGTGTATTGTCCTGCATTAATTATGCCCTGACCGGCCTGGGATTTCCTGAAACAACCTACGATGTCTCCTGCCGGACCATCGGTCTTTCTTTCTTGGAAACCTATTCCACTCTGACCGGAAGACCAGCACAGGAGGGAGAAGAATTTATCCACCTATTCATTGAAAGAGCGGAAGTCGTAATGGCAGATATGACGCGATTGTTTGATGGAACACCAGGCGTAGTTCACAGTTTGAACCAATTAGGTTTACGACTGGGTATTGTGTCTACAAAATTACGTTACCTGATTGAGACAATCCTAGAGCGGGTGGGGCTTTTTTCTTACTTTGATGTGATTGTAGGCGGTGAGGATGTATTAAACCATAAACCAAATCCGGAAAGTTTATTACTTGCAATGGCAAAACTTGAGGCAACACCGCAAAACGCGGTTTATGTTGGAGACAGTGTGGTAGATGCAAAGACGGCTGAAGCTGTTGGAATGCCATTTATTGCTGTTCTTTCAGGGGTGACCCCGCCAGATGCCTTTGACGACCTTCCAAGCATACAAATTTTAGATAGTATTCGAGATTTACCCACCTTTATAAACAATTCGGGCTATTCTGTTGAGAAATCGTAGTCATGTTGTCATTAGAGTATTGTTGAGGAGGGTTGGAAGCGGAGAACCAAATGGAGAGTCTGGAGGTCAATTTTTGGGGTGTATTTGATGGACTTGCTTTCAATGGAAACAATCCTGACTCATTGTTCAATGCAGTAGACTATGGTATGGATAACTATACTGGTATATCCTTTTCTGGTGTCCCAGATCGAAGAATTCTCAAAGGCTGACTGGTATTCAAATGAATAATATTGGAGTTACCAACCGATAATTTTATATCTGGCAAAGCAAAATGCCCGGTATTTGTTGTTTTTGTCAAATACACACAAGCGAACTTGATCCTTAGGTCACAGGTTGTGAGAATGGAAAGCGTGGACATAACTCACCGTGTTTACGGATTTATGCTATACTTATTTTGGAGAGGTTTATTGCATGATTAATAACCGTCAGATTTGGAAAAATTGGATAGCGACTCTCCATTCTTGGGGTATTCATGAAATTGTGGCAACATTATTTGAAGCGACAGGACCGCTTAATCTTATCGGTGCACAGCTTATTTACTTGGGTCAACCCTTTATTAACATTTTCTTTCCAGAAGAGAATATCAACGCTTTTGCTGAGCTTTTGGATAATCCTGTTGAAACAAAATTGTTTGTTGAATCTCTTCGTCAAGGAAGCTAGGTCTTTGACACCGGAAAATATTTCCAACGAATAGGAGGTAATCCTATTGTGATCATCACTAGTCTCGTGTCTCTTGCTTTCATTCTGATTTTCCTTAGTCTGATTCTGGTTTTTGCGATCGTGGAACGGGAGCAACCCAGAGTAAAACTCCGAGAAATTCAGGCTTTTGAAAAAGTAAAGCGAGCTACCGAGGCGGCAATTGAGGTAGGGTCCCGGCTGCATATCAGCATTGGTCATGCAGGTCTCACAGGTCCGAAAGGTGCGTCTGCATTTGTAGGACTGAGCATGATCGAAAAAATGACGATTTCAGCATCAACAGGTGATCGTCCTCCTATCGTAACAACTGGTGATCCTGTTTTAGCTATATTAGCTCAGGAGACATTGAAATCTTCCTATCGGGAAATCGGTCAAATTGATCAATACAAACGAACTTCTGGACAATTATTAGGATTCACACCATTTTCTTATGCAGCGGCTGCTATGGAAGTTGCTGGTGATAGAAGATCAGCTACCAATTTACTACTTGGGAGTTTTGGCGTAGAAGTTGCATTGCTAGCGGATCGTAGTGAGCAAAGCGGAAATATCACCCTTGCAGGAACGGACGATATTTCTGCGCAATCTGTCCTTTACGCAATAGCAGATGAACCTCTAATTGGTGAGGAGTTATACGCTGGTGGTGCTTATGTAGATGCTGGTGTCATGCATACAGCTAGCATCAGAGCGCAAGATGCCATTCGTTGGTTGTTGGTCCTGGTTATATTTATTGGGATCTTGTTTAATTTACTTGGTCTTGATCAACTCATTGTTGAGATGCTTGGAATTCTATTGTGAAATTAAATCTTAAGTCGCCCATATCTGTTGCACTTGCGATGAGCTTTGGTTTGGTAGTTTTATTGGGGTATATATTTGGTGCCAACCTTGCTGGAGAATCCACAATGTTGGGAGTTCTTCGTGATTATTTCTTACGAGGTGCTGTAATTTTGGCTGCGGTAGCTTTGTTAGTAGGAATCGTCAACTTAGCTTCTGTGCATACGAACAAAATACAAAAAGGGGAATCCGCAGGATACAGCATTTTACTGCTAGTGGCATTGTTTGGCACATTGGTGGTGGGTATTTTTGATCTTTCCAGAATCTATATATCTGGAAATCCTGATCTTTCTGGGGTACAGTGGCTGTTTTCTAATATTCAAATGCCCATCGAGACCAGCTTAATGGCGGTTTTGGCAGTTAGTTTGGCATATGCTTCAGTGCGTATGTTTAATCGGCGGATGACTATTTTCTCAGTAGTTTTTTTGGGAACACTAATTTTCTTGTTATTTGGGACAATTCCCCTATTTACCAATATGCTGCCGGTTCTTTCCAGTTTACGAGCATGGATAATTGAGGTGCCAGTGGTAGGTGGGGCAAGAGGAATATTAATTGGGGTAGCTTTAGGAATTATTGCTACTGGACTAAGAATTTTGATGGGGAGTGATCGTCCATATAAGGGATGATAATGGCTGATTACCGTTGCCCGATGTGTGGAAGAGTAAATCCTGGTGATCTAGACATTTGCCAGTATTGTGGTGCCCGCCTCACACCTCTAGTTATTTCTAATTCGTTGAATGTTTCTGATAATAATGTTGAGAAAAAGAACGATCAGATTGAAGGGAATCTGCCAGTGGGGATGGGTGATCCAGGGACAACCGATAAGCGTACAGCTAACAATGACTCTGATCTCCAGGACCGGGAAAAGAAGTTCAGCTCTGATTCTGAGTATCATGAGGAGCTTTCTCTACCGGAAGAAACTGATGATGTTACCGAAGGAGAAGAATCGTTTCCTGATAATGAAGACTGGCTGCAGCGCATTCGCTCTCTACATGAAGCAAATCAAGAAACCGAGTCTCGAGAAGGCAATAATCAAGACGAAGCTGGAGACCCTAATAGGTTTGATTTAGCTGATGATGGTATTGTAGAAGATGATGAGACCGAAGACTGGCAAGATATATTACACCGTCTAGCAGGCTTAGTAGAGATCAAAAAAGTAGGAGAAGATGTAGAATCAGAAGAGAGAATGCCTGATTGGTTAATAAACGGGATTGACCAGGAAAAGGAGGAAATCACTGGGGGATTAGAAACAACAAGCAAACCAGAATCTTCCCCTAAACAAAAAGAAAAAACAGAGGAAGAGAGTGTTGAAGAGTGGTTAGCTCAGCTGCGAATGGATGGTGAATCTGGTGAGTCAACCTACCAGGATGAACGGATTTCGGATATATTTTCAGAGGAATCTAATACAGATCATGAGTTACCGGACTGGTTACTTGATGGTGAACAGGGTCAAGGGTATGAGGAATCTAAAATAGATAAAGAAATAGATTCAATAGAAATCACCAGCGGAGCTGAAAAAGAGTTGCCAGACTGGTTATCCAATCTCAGCGTTGGTCATACCCTTAAAACTGAGGGTGAAAGCAATAATGGACCTGATCTGTTTTCTGATACGGATAAGGAGGATCAAGAAAGTCCGCTTTCGTCGAATCCAGATGATAACGAAGTTCCAGAGTGGTTAACGAATCTTGATGAATTCACGTCTTCCGCCGAAGATAGAGAGACTCAGGGAATTGAAGATTCTATCCATGAGGATATTGGAAATCTTCACGATTGGCTTTCTGAACTGGTAGCTCAGGAAACGCCAATGGGTGAACAAGTTCCAGGAGTTGTCTCTGAAACTGAAGAAGATATACCTGAATGGTTGAAAAACCTGGATGTGGTAGGATCGGATGAAATTGGAGATCACATTACGGCAGGTGAACCTTCCAGAACTGTTTTCCCCTTTATTGGAGCAGAAATAGAAGAGGATGATTTACTTGATGGGGAAGACTTTCCCTCAAGGCTTACATCTGAGGAAGAAGATGAAGGTCGTGATGTTCCGGAGGACTCCGATTTAGCTCTTGCCGAAATTCCTGGTTGGTTAGCGGCTATTCGACCAGTGGATAAAGAAGAATCAGGAAGGTTTCAAGAAGGCAATGATGTGGAAAACGCAGGACCGTTGGCTGGCTTGCGAGGCGTTTTGCCTGCAGAACCAGAAATAACGCAATTTAAGAAACCACCTGTTTACTCCGCGAAACTAAGGATTACAGAGACCCAACAAGCACATATTGATACCATTCGGAGAATGCTTGCAGCAGAAGGGAAATCAGAACCTATTCCCGAACCATCTGTGATATCTACACAGCGAATGTTACGCTGGTTAATAGGATTTCTACTAATCTTGGGAATAAGTATATTAATCCTTGGTGGTGGACAAATCTTTCCCTTACCAAACGCCAGCGGCATCCCCGCGGATATCCTTGATATCAGTAGGATTGTCAGCAATATACCTGTCCATAAGCCAATTTTAGTTGCATTTGATTATGAACCAGGAACTTCAGGGGAAATGAATGCAGCAGCGGCTGCGCTTATTGACCATTTAATATTGAGAGGAGCAAGATTAGCCCTTATCTCTACAAAACCCACCGGACCAGCAATGGGGGAGTTTTTTATTCATAACATTCAAAAAGAACATGATTATGTCAGCGGAGAAGAATATATAAATTTGGGATTTATTCCAGGGGAGGCAGCGGGTTTATTAAGTTTTGCCCAAACCCCAAAATGGGTAATTCAACAATCCTTTGATGGTGTAAATCCCTGGGAATCCACAATCCTGCGTGATATTGAGGTACTATCTGATTTTGCTGTTTTTGTGGTGATTACGGATAATTTTGAGACCGCACGCACCTGGATCGAGCAGATTCAGCCTCGCATTGGAGATACGCCCCTATTAATGGTGGTAAGTGCAAAAATAGAGCCCATGGTACGACCATATTCTGATTTTGGACCAAACAGGCAGGTCGCCGGAATAGTCAGTGGTATTACTGGAGGGGCAGCTTATGAATTTGTTATCGGGAAAACGAATCTTAGCCATGATTACTGGGGCGCGTTTAATATTGGATTGATTATTATTCTTGCTGTGATCATACTAGGTGGGACAATCAATCTGATTCTTTATTTTATTTCCCATAATAAGTTCAAAGACCAAGAGGTAGTAGGATGAACTTATTTGATGTAAACCTGGCGGATTTTGCAGGGGCTTTTGTGGGTTTCATCCTTACTTTGTTCGTCTTTAGTTATATATGGGGAGATAACCCCTTCTTTCGTACAGCTACTAGCATATTTGTTGGTGTTGCTGCTGGATATACTACGATTATTTCGATCTATAATATCATACTCCCACAGTTAATTTTTCCATTATTTAGCGGTGATCGGAGTGAGATGATTTTAGCAGCCATATATCTGATTCCTAGCGCTTTGATTCTGACTAGAATTTCGCCACAATTATCGAAGCTTGCTAATCCCGCGATAGCATTATTGGTAGGCGTTGGCGCGGCAGCAGCTGTTGGTGGGGCTGTATTTGGTACGATTATCCCTCAGGTCTCCACATCGATGCAAATATACGATGCACACAATTTCTTTGATGCCGGAGTGGTTCTTTTAGCAACCCTGGCAACTTTAATCTACTTCCAATTTAGTGCTCAGAAAAATACAGCAAACCTGAAAATAGGAAAATTTCTCAAAAACATCGGATGGATTGGACAAATCTTTATTGCCATAACATTTGGTGCTTTGTTCGCAGGCGTTTATTTTGCCGCACTCGCAGCCCTGATTGAACGCTTATCAAGTATTTGGACGTTCATTAAAGGTTTTTTTGGGCTTTTTATTCCTGGATAGATTTTTATGATGACATCCATTTTCGCTTCAGAATCACTGCTTGCTGTTGATATTGGCACGACAAAGACAAACGCCCAGTTTTTTGATGTTATTGATGGTCATTACCGGTTTGTAGCAGCGCAATCAGCTGATACGACCTTAGGTTATCCCTACTGGGATGCTGGTGAGGGTATTCGCCTGGCGATCAAACAATTGGAGGGATTAATAGGACGCATCTTTTTTCGCAGTGACGGATCTTTAATTACACCGAGTGCTATGGATAATTCTGGCGTGGATTCATTCGTCATGACAATGTCAGCAGGAGAACCATTGAAAGTTGTTGCTGTGGGTCTGGTAGATGAGGTCTCAGTTGAAAGTGTACATCATTTGGCAGCAACGACTTATGCCTCCATTGTTGATACGATGAGCCTTAATGATCGTAGAAATCAAGAATCTCGAATAGACGCAATTATACGAACTCGTCCAGACCTGGTCATCATGGCAGGCGGAATCGAAGGTGGTGCATCACAATCCATCAAGAAATTGTTAACTGCAGTAGGGTTGGCATGTTATTTGTTACCGAAAGGATATAAGCCTCAAGTTCTTTATGCCGGGAATCAACAAATTGCGGATGAAGTTCGGAGTTCCTTAGAGGGGATAGCAGAGTTTAAAGTTACAGAAAATATTCGCCCCACTTTAGAGGTAGAACAAATAGCTCCCGCGCAAAAACAGCTTGTCGAGATATTCAGAAAAATACGATATAAGCAAAGTGCCAGTATCAAAGAAATTGATGCCTGGACGAATTACCACCTGATCCCGACCGCAACAGGTTTTGAGCGGGTTATACGTTTCCTAAGCAATATCTATGATCCAGGAAAAGGAGTTTTGGGCATAGATATTGGTGCCTCCTCAATCACAATCGTATCAGCCTTCACCGGAAAGTCTTCCCTTGGGATTTACCCTCAACTTGGAATAGGTAGGAATGGTTCAACGATCCTTCGGTTTTGTACATTAGCTGAAATCAGGCGTTGGATGCCTTATGAAGTCACCGAAGATTTTATCCGAGATTACTTATATAACACGACAATATACCCTGACAGTTTACCCACTACATTTGAAGAATTATCAATTGATCATGCTATTAGCAGACAATTGATGCGTTTTGCGGTTGAAAAGATTTCAAAAAGATTTCCGAAAAGAGACCTTTATCAAGATAAATGGATATTGCCATGGTTCGAGCCTATTATTGCCTCAGGTGGTGTGTTAACAAATACCCCCACACCTAGCCAAGCCATGTTGATGCTTTTGGATGGATTGCAACCCGCAGGTGTTACAACGATTTTATTGGATAAAAGCAACCTGGTTTCATCTCTGGGTGCTGCCGCAGGTGTCAATCCTGCTCTTGTAGTTCAAGTGTTAGGGTCAAATGCTTTAATAAATTTAGGCACAGTTATCGCGCCGGTTGGAATCACAAAGAGGGGGACAACAATACTTAATCTTCAAATCACTTATGAAGATGGTCGAAAATTGAGCAGGGAAGTTAAATTTGGCTCTATTGAGGTTCTTCCACTTGCATACAGAGAAAAGGCTTCGATCCGGGTACAACCTTTACATCGTTTTGATGTTGGAATGGGTCCAGGTCAAGGAGGAAGCCTGCAGGTTGTTGGAGGGGTTCTAGGAGTGGTTATCGATACACGAGGTCGCCCATTAAATTTTAGTACGGACCTAACTCAACAAAGAGCAAGGATGGTTAAGTGGATGCAAAGTCTTGAAACATAAAGAGATGGCATTCATCTTGCACCAATGAATTATCATAACGAGGTTCTGTAAATCAAATGTTGGCACCAATTATTCACATCCTTCCATTAACCGTTATCCAGAGAGAGCGCCTATTACCGATTCCAGGTACTATTGTTGTCCGGAGGGGGCAAAAAGTTGCCGCAAGGGATGTGATTGCAGTAGCAAACTTAGCTCCTGAACATATTCTATTAAATATTGCTCGTGGTCTAGGCGTATCCATTCAAGAGGCGGATGGAATCGTTCGATGTAAGGAAAATGATGAGTTAAGGGAAGGTGACTTAATTGCAGGACCTGTAGGATTGACGAGGAGAGTCGTTAGGGCACCTGCCAACGGTAAAGTCATGCTGGTCGGGGAAGGGCAGGTACTACTTGAGCTTGAAAAAGAGCCTTTTGAATTACGAGCTGGTATGGTAGGAACTGTAGAAAAATTAATCCCAGATTTTGGTGCTGTTGTGAAGACAACAGGGGCTTTGATCCAAGGTGTGTGGGGGAATGACCAGGCAGATTTTGGTTTGATGCAGGTAAAAATTTCGGAGTTGAATGATGAACTCTCAGCTTCTCAAATCGATGTCAGTTTACGTGGTACGATATTGATGGGTGGTCATTGTGACGACCCAGCAGTTTTGGAAAAAGCTGCATCGGTACCAATTAAAGGTTTGATATTGGCTAGCATGTCGTCCTCCTTGATCCCTAAGGCAAAAAAGATGAACTATCCCATTATCATCTTGGAAGGTTTTGGTAAGCTTTCACTAAATCCTATCAGTTATAATTTATTGACAACAAATCAGAACCGAGAAGTATCTCTAAATGCAGATATATTTGATAGAAACACTAGGCAACGACCAGAAGTGATTATTCCTTTACCAACTGGTAGAGAATTGACTTCACCTATAGTAATCGAGACTTTTTCAGTAGGACAGCAGGTTCGACTGGTTCGAAGTCCTTATCAAGCAAGGATAGGAAAAATTAATTACCTATATAATGATCTTGTGCAGTTCCCCAATGGCGTACGAGCGCCAGGTGCTCAGATAAGTTTTAATGACGAAGAAAGAGTCATAGAACCTTTGGCAAACCTAGAGGTTGTTATTTAGTGAAGCCGACCATATTTTTTCTGCGGACTTGCGTAGGTTATCTACGATTCGCAGGGTAAAAGAGGAGCGAGAAATGACAGTGAATGATGATTTTGACCTTGATGACATAGAAACCGGGGAAGAAGAAACCGGTTCATCAAATAACCGAACATTCCTTTTAGTAGCAGGTATTCTTGGAGGAATTCTTATCCTCACGTTGGTCTGTATAGCAGTTTACGCAATGGTGTTTTTACCTCGAAGACGGGAAGCAGAAAGTACTGAGATCGCGGAAATTAATGCTCAAAACACAGAGGTTGCGATGCTCAGTGCCCTGACTGCAGAAGCGAGGTCTTGGACATCGACACCGACGATAACTTTTACACCTACCAAGGTACCCAATACCTCGACGCCTGTTTTAGTTGCTACGGATACGCCTGAGGGAGGCGAGGGAGAACTTTCAGTGGATCCCAGGACAGCCACCGTGGCAGCTTTGTTGACTCAGCAAGCGGGAATCATTACTCCTGTGGCAACTGAACTCCCTGATACTGGTTTCATGGATAACTTTGGAATCCCAGGTTTGGTTGCATTGGCTGGAAGCCTGGTTCTGGTTATATTCCTGGCGAGACGACTGCGATCGGGAAGTTAATAGAAAAAATTTCTTTGATTCTGCACGATTATATACTTTTTTAATCAAAGTGACTGTCATTTTCACCTTGACAGTCACTTTTGGATTTAAGATGACCTCGTTGACGAATCAGGTAATGCTTCCAGCAACCTGCTCTCCATAACCAAGCAGGGCTTCTACCATCTCCTGACTGCGTCCTTCTGCATAAACTCTTAAGACCGGTTCTGTTCCTGAAGGGCGAATCAACAACCAGGAATCATCATCCAGGATATATTTCACCCCATCTATGGTGATTAAGTTTAAAAGGCTTTCTTTACCAATTTGGCTTGGCGCTTCATTGACCAACTTGGAAACCATGGCCTTTTTTTCCACCGGATGTTTCAGCCGTAGATCTCTTCGTTCATAAAATACTGGTCCTACTTCGTTGAGTAAATCTTCGACAAGGTCGTGTAATGATTTTCCGCTGGATGCGACAATTTCGATCAACAGCAACCCCATTAATACACCATCACCTTCCGGAATGTTTCCTCGAAAAGAAATCCCGCCTGATTCTTCCCCGCCGATTAACACATCTTCCTTTAGCATGTATTCAGCAATATGATTAAATCCCACTGGTGTTTCGTAAAGGGGCAAATCGTATTTATTCGCCAGACGGTCGATCATCCTTGTAGTTGAGACCGTTCGAACGATAGGACCCCGCCAGCCCCTTTTTTCAATAAGGTATTGAAGAGCTAAAGCCATTATTTTGTGGGGGTCGATAAAATTACATCGACCATCCATTGCACCGATTCGATCAGCGTCACCATCTAAAGCCAACCCAAGGTCTCCCATCCCCATACTGATAGCGCCGGCCAATGCGCCCAGGTTCCGTGCAATGGGTTCTGGATGTGTGCCTCCAAAACCGGGGTTCATCTCATTACGAATTTCGGATACTTCACATCCGGTACCTTTTAGAATACCTTTGATAACCCCCCTACCGGCACCATGCATGGAATCGACAACGATTTTTGGGGGTCGCTCCGCGATAAGATCAAAGTCAATTAGGGTTCTCAAATGATCATAATATGCAGGGAGAGGGTTAAAGCGTTGAATAAGGCCTAATTCACGGGCGTTTTCCATATCCATCAGATTTGGTCCACGTCCTCTTTCCTCATTATCATTTAAGTAGACTTCAACTCGTCTGGAATGTTCCCGTGAAGCAGACCCACCGTAGGAAGCCTTTAATTTTATCCCGTTGTAACGAGGTGCATTATGAGAGGCAGTAATCACGACCCCTGCAACTGCTTTCATATGCTTAATTGCGTAAGAAATCGCTGGGGTTGGGGCATCTGCCTGTGCCAGATATGTCGTAAAACCATTTGCTGCGAATACTCTGGCTACATCTGCCGCGTAGCGATCTGAAAGGAAACGAGGGTCAAATCCTACAACCATCTTGCGGGTATCGACATCATCGCCATTAGGATGAATCCTATTCCAATAATCCGAACGAACTGCATCGGCAATTGCCTGTGCTACCAGCCTCAAATTATGGAATGTGAACGTGTCAGAAATCACGGCTCGCCAGCCGTCGGTACCAAAATTTATCGGCATATAACTTGCTCCTGAATTGGATTGTAAAATGGGCTCTATTCTAACATTGAAAACCTTGCCTTAGATTAATCCCAGAAGATTCTATCCGGTGTATTTTATGGTGTCAGGACATTCTCGCTAAACGATGATTCGTCGAGTACAGGTCTTCGAGTACTAATTGATATATATCAACGGCTTTGGGGTAAAATGGAGGTATGTTGCCAGAATATGATAGTGATATTGAATTTCTGAAACAGGTTTTGATCTTCAATGAATTTGATGAAGATGAGCTTGAGCAGATTGCCTGCTTGTTGAATACTGAATTTGTTCAGGCAGGAGAGGTAATTTTCTCTCAGGGGGATGATCGAGATCATATGTATCTCGTTTTAGATGGGGAAGTGGAGTTGCGTAGAGATGAGAAAGATGGAAAGGTATCCTTTCAGGCAAATTTACATTCTGGAGATCTCTTTGGAGAGGATGCTCTTTATTATCATCGCCACCAATCAGCGACCGCCACAGCTGCTACAGATGCTGAACTCCGATATTTAAGTGAAGATAATTTTAATTGGTTAAGAAATACATTTCCTAAGGTTGAACCTTATTTTAACGCTTTTAATCGTACACATGAAATTACCCGGAAACTGAAGATCAAGTGGTTGAATGAAGGGGAGACGATTAATCTAGTTAATCGTAGGCATCCTATCAGTATGATTGTTGAATTGCTTTTAATTCTATTTTTAGTTTTTTTTATCCTGACAATTTCTATTGCCCTTACAACTTTTATCAAAGATGTATTTTTAATCACTGTTATCTCGGCGGGTTTTGCCGGAATTGTGACAGTATTTGGACTAATTGCCGGTATAAGTATTTATTATGAGTGGCACAATGATTACTTTTTTGTGACAAACCTTCGTGTCGTGTGGCGAGAACGTATTCTCTTTCGCGCTTCCAGCCGTCAAGAAGTCCCTCTACGCAGAATCCAATCCCTGGATGTAGAGACATCGAATTTCTTTGAGCGATTATTACAAATAGGGAACGTGATAATCCGTACATTTAACAGTGAAATGAGGTTAACACACGTTTACCATCCAGACCGCATGAAAAATATGGTTGATGCCTTTATGAAACAAGCGCAAAGAAGGTTCATCCGATCAGAACAGGCTGCTATTCGTCATACAATCCGCCACAAGTTAGGAGTCCCACAAGAAAAACATCCTGTAGAGTCAAAAAGCCCAAGCTTACCAATACCGAAAGAACCAAAACATTTATCAATTTTTAATACACGTATCGTTGAAGATAATACGATTACTTACCGGAAGCATTGGTGGGTATTTTTCAAAGGCGCCTGGAAATCAACTTTAGCATTGCTATTCTCTATCTTTTTTGTGATATTTATGTCAGGTTTTGTTTTTCAGTTCTTTGGCTTGGGCGTACTTCTTCTATCATTTTTACTTCCATTTGTGATATTCTTTTGGTGGTTATATGCATATGCGGATTGGCGGAATGATATTTATATCATAACAAAAGATCGGATCATCGATCGAGATAAAAAACCTTTCGGGAAAGAGTCTTTTCGGTCTGCACCAATCCAGAATATACAAAGTGTGGGACATGAGATTCCTAACGTGATCGGTTTGTTAATGAAGGTAGGAAATGTCAGGATCAATGTTGGGGAAGAGATTCTGACTTTCGATGGGGTATATGATCCGGCGTTAGTACATCAAGATATATCTCGTCATATGGAGGAATTTGCTGCTAATCTTGAAAAGGACCGGATTAAACAAGAACACGCCCATATGGCAACCTGGCTAGATATTTATCATGATGAAACGAGGAATGAAATTAACAAAAGTCCAACAAAACATATCCCCGATTTCGATTAAATCCGGTAAAATTGGGCGGATAAGGAATGTTCATGTTAGATAACGGAAATATTTTACTGACTTTTCTACTGTCAATCTAGTAGTCTGTCCATCATGAATCTTCTATTCGTCAAAATGAGTGAAACAAAGCATCTCTCACATAGCACTAGAGATTCTTCAGTAGCAAAGAGCTCTACTTCAGAATGACATTATTAAGAATGACGATGGACAGTCTACTTAGTAGGAAAAATATTTTATTGGTAAAGATAGATGGCAATAAGAGAAATTGTTAATATCCCTAACCCTATTTTATATAAGAACGCTCGGAAAGTAACAGATTTTGGTGAGGAAACCCAAACCCTAATCAATGATATGGTGGAAACCCTCCGGGAAGCTCCTGGTGTAGGTTTGGCAGCACCCCAGGTTGAAGCACCAGTACAGGTGATTGTTGTGGAATTTGGGGATGAAGATGACGATTCTGTACCCCCGAAACTGTATACTGTAATTAATCCTGAGATCACGCGTCACTCACAAGAAACGATCATCGGAATCGAAGGTTGTCTTTCTGTACCTAATCTTATTGGTGATGTGGAAAGATATGAGTCGATAACGGTTAAAGGGTTAAACCGGTGGGGGAAATCCATGAAAATTAAAGCGCAAGGTTGGCTCGCCAGAATCTTTCAGCATGAGATTGATCATCTAAAAGGTGTGCTTTTCACTGACCTCGCTATACAGATTTGGGAACCTGTTACAGAAGAGGAAAAAGCTTTGATTGACTAAGAATACGATGGGATTGAAGACTCATCTCCAAATATTCACAAGCCTTTTTTCAAAGCATAAAACCGCTTTCCCATACCCGCCATTACAATGCGCCTATCTTCAATTAAAGATGTACCTAACTCACTTAGCGCTGACTAATTTCAGGAATTTCGCACGTCTGGATTTGGAAATCCCTAATGGGGCTTTGCTGCTAGTTGGGGATAATGCACAGGGGAAAACCAGCTTGTTAGAATCAATTTATTTTTTATCAACAGCTACCTCTTTCCAATCTAGTAATGATAGCCAACTGATCAATTTTTTTGCCGCAAAAGATCCTTTAGCAGTTGCTAGAATTGTCGCAGATTATGTTCGAGGGGAGCGGAAACATCACCTTGAGTTTCGGATTATTCAAGAAAAAAATGAATTTAATGGTTCAACCAGGGTTCGTAAAGAAATCCTCTTGGATGGATCAAAACATAAGCTTAACCAAGTTATTGGTCATTTCAATGCTGTCTTATTCCTCCCCCAAATGCTACGGACGGTCGAAGGGTCACCATCAGACCGGAGAAGGTACCTGGACTTAACCCTTTCACAAGCGTTCCCTGACTATGCAGCACATTTGTCCGCTTATAACAAAGCAATTACCCAACGAAATGCCTTATTGAAGCAGCTAAATGAACGAGGGGGAGATCACGACCAACTCGTTTATTGGGAAAATCAAATAACAGCTGATGGCACATTTCTAATCGTATCTCGCATTCAGGCAATCCAGGAGCTTGAAGATATCGCAGCGATGGTCCATTTAGAACTAACCCGAGGTGACGAAAGACTGCGGTTAACCTACGAACCGGGGTATGACCCTCTTCCTCAAAATATAGACCAAATTGAGATGAAATTAGATATCTCCATAGATCGAAGCAGCTTGCCCCTTGAATCTATTCGCAATGGATTTCAAGAGGCACTGGTTAAGAACCGCCCTGAGGAGATCCTCCGCGGGCAAACGACAATCGGACCACACCGGGATGAAGTACGTTTTTTGTCGAATGGCATCGATTTGGGGATTTTTGGATCACGTGGGCAGATTCGAACCACCATGCTCTCGTTAAAAATTGCGGAGATAAGCTGGTTAAAAGAAAGGACAGGTCATTGTCCAGTTCTTTTACTTGATGAAGTCCTGGCAGAATTAGATCCGCAGCGTCGCGTGGATTTATTGACAAAACTGGCTAGAAGCGAACAGGCACTGCTTACAACAACGGATTTGGACCTATTTGCATCTGAATTTATCAAGAAAGCTCGGATTTGGCATGTCGGTGGAGGAGAGGTGAGTGAAACTAATCACCATGATAAGGACGGAAACGGTGCGAGTGCCGATCTCAATTAATTTGATAACGGTCGTTTGTTTGGAATCCCTTCACGGCGTGGATATATCTCAGGGGTGGCCACCACTTTGTCTATGACGACCAGGTGTCGGGTCTCAACGACTCCGGGAAGTGTGACCGGGATTAGTTGCCGTAAGTGTCCGCCAAGGATTCGAATTGCATCATTGGCTGCATGAACTTCTGCCGGTGCATTCTCTCCTTTCATCGCCAGAGCCTTTCCTCCGACTCGAACAAGGGGTAATAAATATTCTACTAACACGGGCATTACTGCCACGGCGCGAGCGAGTGCCCAATCATATTTTTCCCGATAATCAGAATCCTGTCCCAATGTTTCTGCCCTAATCTGGAGGATTTCCACATTTTCTAATTCAAGGGTTTCCACGATATGCTTGCAAAATGCAACTTTCTTCCCCACGGATTCTATTAGAGTAAGTTTTATGCCAGGACAAAGTATCTTAAGGGGTAATCCTGGAAAACCTGCACCAGTCCCTAAATCGATCAGGTGCGTCATCTTGGAACCACGTAATACTAAATACGCACTCAGCGAATCTAAAAAGTGTTTAACGCGCACATCATCTGAATTTCTTATCCCGGTCAGGCTATACTTTGCATTCCAGACAGCTAATTCTTTTTCGTAGCGGGTAAATATTGAAAGCTGATGTGAGGTTAGCTGAATCCCAGAAATCTTCTGAAATTCATGGGCAAGTTTGTCCATAAATCAGAATCATATGATAAAAATCAAAATGCCCGAAATTTTTTCGGGCATTGCATTATTATTCCTCAAGTGAAGGGGTTTTATTGTCATGATTCTGTTCCTGCTGCGAGGTCTCTACCTCGGTTTTCTTTCGACTACGCAGACGAACGACATATCTTACGACAAAGAACAAAGGGATGCCAACCAGAATCCCTATTGGCAGCACGCATAGAACGAACCAAATGGCAATATCGCCAAGTGTCTGCAGCGTGTTGATTAAGGTCTCGATGGCTTTTTTCGCAACCCCTACTGGCTGCCAACCACCAATTTGGATCGGTTGTGTTTCCTCATCAGCAGTGATATTGACACTGATCCTGGAAAGCCTGGCAGATTCTTCATAATATTTCATCTGCCCTTTAATGACCTCGATTTGCTCACGAACATTGACTAGATTGTTGTATACCTGGAGCACGTCTTCGGTCTTTACCGCTTCGTCCATGATTTTTTGTAGTTGGGTTTCCGCAGCTTCGAGGTTTTTAAGTCGGGATTCCAGGTGTATATAATCGCTGGTGACATCCTGTCCGGAAATATTCTCGGAGGAAATTTCACTTACATCTGTTTTGATAAGATCTAAAGATTCGTCTAATCGTTCAGCGGGGACGCGAATGGTAATATTGACATGGGGAACTTTGACGCCATTGTTCAAAGTGTTCTGCCACACATTTGAATCAACCACATACCCCCCCATTTTTTCAGTCATTGTAATGATACTTTCTAATTTTAGAAGTGGATCATCAACAACAATGGATAAGTCAGCGTTCATTAGCACCAAGCGTTGGACGCTATCCTCTGCTGAGGTGCTGTCAACGATATTGAGTGCTTTGTCGACTTGAACAGCTTCTCTTTCGACCATTACTTCGTCGAATCCACCAGCATAACTTTCAGACATTTCCATTACTGGTGCGGCAGGTGCCTGGCTCTCCATGGCAGAACCACAAGCAGTAAGTATTACCAATACTAGAGCAATTAGGATAAGAACTTTCTTTTTCATGTTTTTCCTCTGATTGTGATTTTGGAAGAAAATCCTCGCAATAGTTTATTTAACTTAGAGACGATTGTTCTTGAAGAAAAGTTCCCTTACCAGCCTTCGACAAGACGCTGGATGTGGCGAAGTGGTAGATTAACCTGATGCATCCGATTTTGTACATCCTCAATGTTATATTTTACGCGTTTGAATTGAACAATCATATTTTCCTGATCAAAAATTGCATAAGCTGCTCGTGGGTCTCGATCGCGAGGTTGCCCTACAGAACCAGGATTGAGAATCGCACGTGGTTCTAGTTTAAACTGGCTATTTTTCTCTGGTACACTCAGGTTAGCTCTGGTCTGATTATTCTGTAAAGTGAATATGGTGGGTAGGTGAGTATGTCCGATGAAGCAGTAAGGTGTGTCAAAATACTCGAAGTTTTCGGTCGCATTACGGATATCCAGAAGGTATTCCCAAATTGGTTCCCTAGGGCTGCCATGGACCAGGGTGATTTCTCCTACAGTAGTAGAATCTGGCAATTTTCTAAGGTAGTCTAGATTCCCTTGAGTGATTACCGAGCGGGTCCAATGGATAGCTTGCTGAGCGGTCGGATTGAATGTGATTTGATTGATTTGATCTATAACAGCTGCATCATGGTTGCCAAGTAGACAAACCAGATTAGGTAGTGTTTTGACCAATTCAATGCATTCATTTGGGTCTGGTCCGTAACCTACTATATCACCTAAAACCCATACAGCGTCATAATCCTTAGCATCTTCCAGCACTGCTTTAAGGGCTGTCAGGTTTGCGTGGATATCAGAAAGGACAAGATAATTCATCAGGTCAATATTAACATAATTTACGCAAATGAGGGAGATTATCGAATGATGAATAGGCTTCTGGTGTTTACTATTGTGGAATGCCCTGGTTGAGATTTCCTTTAAATACTTCAATATGTTAGAATCTTAGCCGTTATGGCCCCTGTTTCAGAATATTTGCAAGGAATCTTAGATTCACTTCCTTCAAAAACTGGTTGTTACCTGATGAAAAATAAGGCGGGAGAGGTCATTTATGTCGGTAAGGCTGTCAACCTGCGGAACCGAGTACGTTCTTATTATCACTCGAATCAGGAACATCCCCGTACTCAGCAACTGGTGAAACGTATTGCGGATATCGAATGGATCGTTGTAGGGTCTGAACTTGAGGCGTTGATCTTGGAGATGAACTTAATCAAGAAGCATCGACCCAAATACAATGTCCGCATGAAAGACGACAAACGCTATCCCTATATCAAAATACACAAAAATCAATCCTATCCAAGAGTGACAGTAACCCGAAATATAGTTGCGGATGGCTCACGGTATTTCGGTCCATATACCAGTGTCTGGGCGGTTCATCAGACCTTGGATGTGTTGCGACGGATATTTCCGTATCTAACATGCGACCGTGAAATCACAGGTACCGACACAAGAGCCTGTTTGTATTATGACATTAAATTATGCCTTGGACCTTGTATCAACGCTGTAAGCAAGAAAGAATATCGCCAGATGATCAGCGACCTGGAATCTTTTTTAAGTGGTCGTACGGATCAAATCGTCAAACGCCTTCAAGCAGAAATGGAACAGGATGCAGAAGCAATGCGCTATGAACATGCTGCAGCAACCAGAGATCAACTTAAAGCGATTGAGACGGTTGTCGCACGTCAAAAAGTCGTTTTCCCCAATGATTATGTTGATTCCGATGTCATAGCAATGGCTCGTACAAATCGAGAGGCTTGTATGCAGGTTTTCTTCATTCGTGGGGGAAAGTTAATAGGTCGCGAGTATTTTCTAATGGAAGGTACTGATGATACGCTTGATTCTGATGTGCTTTCTGAATTTATCAAGCAGTTCTACGACCAGGTTCCTTCTATACCTGGTCAGGTAATGCTGCCGGAGGAGGTTCAGGAAACAAGGATTATCGAAAAATGGCTGAATACAAAACGAGGTGGGAAGAAAGTTAAGATGTTGATCCCTAGAAGAGGCCCGAAACGAGCCCTGGTGAAAATGGCAGCGGAAAATGCTGCTGAAACCTTGGCGTCTCTTCAGGCGCAGTGGGAGGCAGATAAACATCGGCAGGAGCAGGCTTTGGCTGAAATCCAAGAGTCGCTCAACCTGAGCGATCCACCCAACCGCATTGAGTGCTATGATATTTCCAACACTCAAGGCACGGCGATTACGGCGAGTATGGTTGTTTTTGAGCAAGGGGTTCCCCAAAAAGCCCATTACCGGCGTTTCAATATTCGTACTGTGAGTGGTCCTGATGATTTTGCCAGTATGGAGGAGGTTTTAAGGCGGCGATTCAATCGATGGCAGATTGCTAGGGAAAAGGCAGAAGAACCCGGGGCAAAACCTGATCGTTCTTTCTACACACTTCCAAACTTATTGATTGTCGATGGTGGTAAAGGACAGTTAAGTCGTGCAGTGAAAGTATTGGATCATTTCGGATTGAAGGACAAGGTCCCCGTTGTTGGATTAGCAAAACGTGAGGAAGAAATTTTTGTCCCAGATAAGTCATCATCCATTCTCCTGCCAAGAAAATCCGAAGGCTTATACCTTGTACAAAGGATAAGGGACGAAGCTCACCGTTTTGCGATCACAGCCCATCGAAAGAGACGAACCAAGCTTGGACTGGCTTCTCAACTTGATGCAATACCAGGCATCGGACCTGCTCGTCGAAAGGCTTTGTTGCAACACTTCGGTTCAATTGAAGCCATACGTAACGCATCACCAGACGAATTGGCTTCAGTACCGAAAATGAATCGGAGTTTAGCGGACGCGGTTAAGACTCATATCGTATAATAGACATCAATAACTTCTTTAGAGAAACATCTTATTAATAGATAATAAATTGAATGTTAGAAGGCCCAATTTAGTGGGAATATGATAAACTACGTTTTTGTTTCATCAGATATTTAGATATATCATGAACAGAAGGAGAAAAAATGGTACAGAAGAAAAAGAAAAAACAAACACCAAATCAAAACAAAAAAAGAATGTCCACAAACCAGAAAATTATGGTTGTGATTGGTGTATTCATAATTATTGCTATGCTACTTCCCTCCCTGCTCTATTTCTTTAATTAATGGTAGATTTTGCAAGGATCCTGACATCTTTTGATTGACATAGTCCTATAAGATAATCGGCAAACTTCGCCTAGGAGGTTGCCGTGGTAAAACATCCAAAAAGAATATTATGGTTGGCTCTCATTGTAGCCTGGAGTTTTGACTTCTTATTTTGGAAAAAGTCGCCGGGGGTTTCATTTGCCATTTTCATTACAATCGTATTGTGTACAGGGATATTCCTTGCCTGGCAGGAAAAAATTAAACCCGCCAAGCGTTCTTTGTGGCTATTGATTGTGATTCTGACCTTTGCCTGTTGGACCTTTATCCGCAAGGAACCTTTCACATATTTATTGAATATCTTTTTGACCTTTATGTCAATGGGTATCTTTGCGCATACATTTTTACGAGGCCGATGGATAGAATACAGTATAAGTGATTATTTCGCTTCTTTCTTTTACTTGGCCATTGATGCTTTTAAAAAGCCGATTGAGATATTGACTCAGAATAAACCAAAAACTGATGGTGAAAGTGGTTTTGAGAAAAAATCACGATCAAAATGGGAGAGAGGTCTACCTTACCTTCGTGGATTCTTGATTGCCATTCCCATTGTAGTTGTGTTTGCTTCCTTGTTTGCCGCTGCAGACCCGATCTTCGCAGATTATCTTGAAAATTTTATGGGGATCTTTAGGTTTGGAAAATTACCCGAGTATATTTTCCGTGGGGTTTATATCTGCATCTTAGGGTATTTACTTGCTGGGATCTATCTCCATGCGATAACGAGTGAGAAAGAAAAGTTTCTGATTGGTGAAGAGAAACCCTGGATGCCCAAGTTCCTGGGATTTCCAGAAACCATCGTCGTACTAGGGAGTGTGGAACTTTTATTTTCTCTGTTTGTGGGTATTCAATTCCGCTACTTCTTCGGTGGACAATCTAATATCAATCTTGAAGGATTCACCTATGCAGAATATGCACGTCGCGGTTTTGGCGAGTTGGTGGTTGTGTCTGTTATAAGTTTATTCCTGTTCTTGGGATTAAGTGCGATCTCCAAACGAAACGATGACACGCAACAGAAAACCTTTTCGGGTCTGGGTGTTATCCTTGTCTTATTGGTGATTGTAATTTTATTTTCTGCCTTTCAGCGGTTGTGGTTATATGAAAAAGCGTATGGTTTCACCCGTTTGCGGACTTATTCTCATTTGTTCATGGTCTGGTTAGGTGTTCTGCTCGTAGCAGTCATTGTCCTTGAGGTGTTATACAAGCAACGGGCATTTGCTCTGGCAAGTTTTCTAACAGTAATTAGTTTTGTATTAAGCCTTAACCTGATCAATGTCGATAGGTTTATTATTGATCAGAATGTAAAACGTGCCTTAAATAAAATCATTGTTGAAGAAGGAGGAGAAGGAGGAATTGAAAACCTAGATACATCATATTTTTATTTACTTTCAAGTGATGCAATCCCTGCGTTAATCCAAGCCTACAAGAACCCACAGCTTTCTGAGGGAATGAAGAATGAACTGTCAGCTGTCCTAGCTTGCAATTTTGTGAAAATTACTGAACGACGTGATCAAATAAATTGGCAATCCTTCCATATTTCCGAAGAACGCGCTCGGCACTTACTTACAGAAAACAGGGATGTTTTTCGTGATGTTAGGGTCTATCAAAAGGATGGATCCTGGTGGGTTATCGTAAATGGTGTTGATTGTCCTTGTGAAGTTGGTGCATTTGGTTATGATTAATTATTTAGCTAGCTTCTCCTCTGAAGTGAGAGTCCTGAGGTAAGAGCGGAAAATTTTGCCAAGCAATATTTATAATCTGGTTGGTTTTAACCTACTACTGGTTTATAATCCCTAGAAATCACTCTCTTAGGAGATAGTATATAAGTGATGGGAAAAAGATAAAATTCTATGGGACTCCGTGGTGCCCAAGCAGTCGGCGTGCAAAAAAATTACTAATTAAAAATGGTGTGTTATTCGACTGGATAAATATTGATGAGGATTTAGCCGGTCGAGAGTATGTCGTTAAAGTCAATAAAGGCAATCGTAGTGTCCCAACGATCCTCTTTCCTGATGGTGAGGTTCTTGTTGAACCATCCAATACTGCCCTGCTAGAGAAATTAAAGAAATTTGAGTACTGATGTGACTTCCAATCTTTGGGCATGGATAATTATTGATTTTTATAGACACGCCGATTTTTGCATGGTGGGATTTTTGAAAGTATTGACGATTAAAACTAGCATTTTTGCGACTCGTGTTGTATACTCAAAACAACATTACTGGAGGAGATAGTTTTATGAAAGTATCTGTACTGCAAGAGAATCTTACCCACGGCCTGAGTATTGTCTTGAGGGCTGTATCACCGCGCAGCACCTTGCCGGTTTTAGGAAATATTTTAGTAGCTACCGATGAGAGCCACTTGCGACTATCGGCAACGAACCTAGAGTTAGGAATTACGTGTTGGATTGGGGCGAAAATTGAGGAAGAGGGGTCTACCACTGTTCCGGCGCGCACTTTTACCGATCTTGTCAGCACCTTACCATCAGACCATGTCAATATGGATTTGAATGTTCGAACCCAAACCATGAACGTGCGTTGTGGTGCTTCGACCACAGATTTTAAGTGTATCGATTCTCAGGAATTTCCTCCTATGCCGGTTACCGATCCAGATGAGGGCATTCAACTAAACGTGGCTGATTTAAAAGAAATGATCAATCAAGTTGTTTTTGCCGCATCAACAGATGAGGCAAGACCGATTTTAACCGGGGTTTTGATGAAGTTAGAAGGGAACCAGATTTCCTTGGCTGCTGCTGATGGTTTTCGTCTTTCTGTTCGAAATGCAGAACTTTCATCTCCTGTAGACCAGCCTTTCAAAGCAGTAATCCCAGCTCGTGCATTGAGCGAATTGTCTCGTATCTCTACTGATGGCAATGATTCAGTTACAATGATGTTACCATATCGAAGCGGTAGGGTCATCTTTCGGACTAAGGACGCGGAACTTGTCTCTCAATTAATTGAGGGGACTTTCCCCGACTATGAACAAATTATTCCTCAAAGTTTCAAGACCCGTACCGTATTACCGACGGCATCCTTTCTAAAAGCTTGTAAACAAGCCGAAATATTTGCGCGCGAGGGATCATTAATTGCCCGGGTTAACATCATTCCAGGGGGCGATTTGCAACCAGGAACTGTAGAAATCTCTGGACAATCAGAGGAAACGGGATCTAACCAGACAATTGTCGATGCCTCTATCGAGGGACCTCCACTCCTGATTGCATTCAACGTTCGTTTCCTCCGCGAAGTTCTTGATGTCATCAGAACACCAAATGTTGCTTTGGAAACATCTGTTGATACAAGTCCGGGTGTCATTCGTCCAGTCGGAGATAGTAAATTTTTACATGTCATCATGCCCATGCACTTGGGAAGTTAAAAAGCAGATATCCTGTCTCAGGATTACGAAAAGCGCGGATAAACTCTCAGAACGGTTAAAAAAATTACTCAGGGTTCTCTTAGTCCCTGAGTAATTATGTCTATAACTGCTATATAGCAGAACCAGTTTACAGCTTGACTAGTCTGCAGTCCACTTTCTATTTGTCCAGACGTGAGACGTATGTTAATTTTCTGTGGAAGCGAAATTAACTTACTTCCAGCCTCAGCTTCACAATCATTTTCTAAAACTACCCTGGCTAGAGCAAGAAAAGTCTTTCAATAGTAGACGGTTTAAATTCAACGAATGATATGCTTTTCTCAATAAGAAAGTTAATGAATTAATTATGAAAAAATTTGTCGCTGTTGCGGGTAATATCGGTGCGGGGAAATCAACACTTGTAAAATTGCTCTCTGGTCGGTTAGGTTGGGAACCATTTTATGAACCTGAAGCACAAAACCCCTATCTTCCAGATTTTTATAACAAGATGAAACGGTGGGCTTTCCACTCCCAGATTTTTTTCTTGACTTATCGATTAAGAATCCATCAACAGATCATTGAACATGCTAACTCCGTAATCCAAGATCGCAGTGTTTATGAGGATGCTGAAGTCTTCGCTCAGAACCTGTTTAACCAAGGCCATATGCGTACCCGTGACTTTAAAACTTATTGGGAACTTTACCAGGTTTTAAGTAAATTCCTGCCTCCTCCTGACCTGGTTGTTTACCTTAAGACCTCTGTACCAGTCTTAAAACAGAGAATAAAATTACGTGGACGACATTATGAAATGAAGATCAAGAAAAAATACCTCACTCAGCTGAATGACTTATATGAGGTTTGGATTTCAAATTTCAACCTTTGCCCTATTCTGACTGTCCCTACCGATGACCTAAATTATGTAAAACATCCGGGTCATCTGGATTTGGTTGCCAGGAAAGTACAAGAAAAATTAACTGGGAAGGAAGAAGTTGTCTTTGAGTCCGAAGAGGTTAATAACGGGAGGTTAGAAAGTTGAGACCAGGGGAAGCCATATTACCTTATGGTTCACTATAAGGCACTTCGCCGTCCAAGGTGTCCGGGCGAAGAATATGCGGATCTGTATTTGAATGAAGATGTGCAGGAACCAGCGCTGTTGGATGATGTCCACAACAATTGTGCAGCTGCTGCTGAAACAGCAGAGAGGTGAGTCAGCCCCAACATTAACATGTTTGAATAAAAGTACGATGTCCCATTAGAAATTCCGGAAAAGAATATAAAAGAACCACCTCACGATTCTAAAAATGGTGAGGTGGATATCGGAAATCTATTAATTTGTTAAGGCTATTTCGATAGAGATGGACAAATCATTCTACTTCTCTTAAGTGGGGAAATAGAACTACATCGCGAATATTCGGCTGGTTGGTGATAAGCATTGTCAATCGGTCAATACCCATTCCAAAGCCACCATTGGGTGGCATGCCGTAGCGCATCGCTCGAAGGTAATCTTCATCCATTGGATGACGCTCCTCATCATCTAAATCATAATCTCTACCCATTTCCAGGAAACGAGATTCCTGATCCAGGGGATCATTCAATTCTGTAAAGGCATTGCATAATTCGAGCCCAGCCACAAAACCTTCAAAACGTTCGACTGTTTTTGGATCACCCGGGATGCTTTTTGCCAGTGGAGAAATATCCCGTGGGTAATTATACACAATGGTCGGTTGGATCAATGATGGTTCCAAGAATCTTCCGATCAGGGTGTCAATTAACTTTCCTCGGGTTGAGTTGGGCTTGAATTCAATTTTCTTGGCTTTCATAACTGAACCAAGACTTTCCGACGTGGGATAATCGTCTATGTTTATTCCTGAGATATCAGAAATGCCTTTGGAAAGTTCAATCTTTTTCCACGGTGGTGAAAAATCGATAACATGATCTTTGAATCTGACCACTCTTTTTCCCAGTATTTGATCTACTACGAAAGCAATCATGTCTTCGATGAATGCCATTACCTGTAAATAGTCAGCGTAAGCCCAGTAAAATTCAATCTGTGTGAACTCCGGCATATGCTTGAAGGATACACCCTCGTTGCGAAAATCTCGACCAATCTCGTAGACTTTTTCAATGCCTCCGACCAGTAATCTTTTCAAGTATAGTTCAAACGAAATCCGCAAATAGAGATCTTGTTTCAACTGGTTGTGATGTGTGATAAATGGCTCAGCAGCGGCTCCTCCATAAATGGGTTGTAAGATTGGTGTTTCGACCTCTAGAAAACCATGGTTATCTAGATATTCCCTGAGGGCTTTAATGATCGCAGCACGCTTGTAGAAAATGTCTCGAACAGATGGATTTACAGCTAAATCTGCATATCGCTGGCGATATCGTGTCTCTGGATCTTCCAAGGTTACATGTCGAACAACCTCCCCATCGACTATTTCGTCTTTTGCAGCTGGGAGAGGAGTGATCGCCTTGGCTAACATTTTGAAACCAGTCACCTTTAAGGTCACTTCTCCAGTACGAGTGCGAAATATTTCACCACTGGCTTGAATAAAGTCCCCCAGGTCGAATTCCTGGTTGAAAAATTTAAGCATCTCCATACCAAGCTCATTGGCACGGAAGAAAAGCTGCATCCTACCACTGCCGTCCTCGATATGGGCAAAGGTAATTTTGCCCATGGTGCGCATCGCTCTTAGACGCCCTGCAAGGGTAACCTGCAAAGGTTCTGGTTTTCCGGATTCCTCGGCTTTTATAAATGCGTCGATTGCCTCCTGGTTTAGGTGTGTTCTTTCTGCCCGGGTAGGGTAAGGTTCAATTCCTTCTGCGCGTAGGGTTTCCAGTTTGTTTAGGCGAATTTTTTCAAGATTAGAGTATTCAACCATCGATTTCACCATAATGTACTTTTTCGATTGATATAAAAAAGCCCCGCGCAGGATTCCTGGCGCGGGGCACGATTAAGTTAGCCCCAGGTCATTCTACCTTCAGTACTTTAACAGTGAATTCTCCATCTGGTGCTTTAACGGTTACCGTTTCACCGGTAATATGACCCATTAATGCTCTTCCGAGAGGAGATTCATTGGAAATCTTTCCATTTCTGGGATTAGTTTCGACCGCACCAACGATCGTGTAGGATTCAGGTTCATAATTGGCTTCCTGGATTGTGACTTTTGAACCTACGTCGATGGTGTCCTTTTTTTCGTGGTTATCGATTAATTTGGCATTGGAAAGGATGGTTTCAATTTCACGAATTCGACCTTCAACAAAGGCTTGTTCGTTTCGGGCAGCATCGCATTCGGCATCTGCGTCGATACCTGCATCACCGTCCTCAAGTGCCTCGCGCAAGCGTTCGGCGACTTCTTGTCTCCGGACAGTTCGTAGATAATCTAACTCTTCCTGGAGATTATCGTATCCTTCTTTGGTAATATATGCTGTTGTCATGATATCCCTACAAGTTTAATAAATAAAAACTCTCAATGGAGAGTGTCAGTTTACGTTTTTCTAGGGTTTATTTTTTTGACTTCCAAATTAATTCAGGTTTTTTTACGGAGTATAAATCCCGGGTTAAAACTCTTTGCTATGAAATAACTAGCGGCGTTTGTGAAGGACTTGACCTTAACATCTCGCCGCGTGGCGACATTTTAGCACAATTTACCCCTAAATGCAAGGATTCAATAAGTGTCATGTATTTTATTTATGACCCAACCAGATTCCACCCATTTGATCATAATACGATTGAATTGCGGATCTCATTTCATTTCCATCCCGCCAAAAGGTGTTAATTTGTGATTGGTGCTGGATGATTGCCTCTTGCCAGCTGAATATTGCATTGGTTGAGATGGAATATAAGGTGGCATTATATCCTGGAATGATGAGTGGTATTTCGTAATTCAGGACATATGGATAATCTGCGTAATAATATAGAGTCCAATCGTGATTTCGCGGGACAGCCAAGACAGCGGTTTCGACAGCATATCGGGTCAATGAATGGTCAACATGGCTCCCAAGGGTTAAAGGGCAAACAACATTCACTTTCCTCCCAAGCATCTTTTTTATTTTTTGACTCAACCAATCGATCAGCGTATATTCATCCGGATGTACTTGAGTCCATAAATCTTCTTCAGAATCATAGAGATGTTCGCCTGTATCAGGGGAACGCCGATAAATACAATCTGGAATTTTAAAGTGATAATATTGGGCGCCTAATGCCTGGCAGGATTTTATATCTTCCCTTCTTCGGATATCCATGGTCTGGTCACCGGTTTTCCAACGAGCATGAAGGGATTTTGCAAATGGTGAAAGCCCACCTGGAGGGGGATCAGCCGCACATATTGACCAAATCGCCACATTCGTACCAGTTCTGGACTGCTCCCATAGAAGTCCTCCTACTGAGAGCGCCACGTCATCCAAATGAGGCGATATATATATCCAATCCATAGGTTTTCTGTCTCAGTAAATAAATTATAAGATTTCAGTTAAAGATGTCCAAATACTTAAGATATTTTTACCACAACTTCTTGCACCTATTGTCTCTCAATGTTATCATCTACGGCAGAATGAAGTTGGAGAATGAGAATCACACTCGCCTTCGGGTTATCTTGATCATTATTATTCTCGCCACCCTGCCGTGTTATTGTGCGGGTATAATGACGGTTACCATGCGTAGCCGTACGATTTCTACACCAACGATCATTATTTCACCTACAAGTACGTTCACTTCGGTGGTACCTATTATCGCCACACCATTTCCATCATTTACACCATCGCTAACAGTACTGATACCTAGCCAGACTTCTCACCCCACAAGGACATTAGCCCCTACCATTACACCAACAGAAACGCATACATCTACTGTCACTCCAACTTCATCACCAACCCAAACACTCACTTCGACCCCATTACCGACGCAAACAAATACCTTGATCCCGACCGAGACGTCTACTTTACCCCCAACCCTTACATCGCCATTAACCTTGACAGTCTCGCCAACGGTTAGCAGTACACCCAAACCCTCAGAGACCATCTCTCCAACAGTTGCTTCAACATCACCATGAAAATATTATGACAGATATCCTTCCTTTTTTAAAATCGTTAATCTCAGCTTCTGGTATTTCTGGTCATGAAGGACCAATCCGTGCCATTATTGAGAATACCTGGCATGACCTGACAGATGAAATCCTTGTCAGTCGATTGGGTAGTCTGCATGGTCTGAAGAAAGGTAAAGGTCCAGAACCTCGTCCTAGCTTGTTATTTGCAACCCATATGGATGCAGTTGGATTGATGGTGACTAATATAGTGGATGGTTTTCTGAAAGTTACCGAAATTGGTGGGCTTGACCCTCGAGTTTTGCCGGGTCAAATGGTCTGGATTCACTCTTCTTGGGATGAGTACGGAACAAGTGGACTTCCAGGTGTGATTGTACAACCACCACCTCATTTACTTCCCGACGATATTGGGTCGAAGGTTGTTCCTCTGGAATATCTACTAGTGGATACTGGACTTTCCCAACGCGAGGTTACCCGAAAAGTCAAAATTGGCGACCCGGTATCATTCGCCCAGGAACCAATTCAACTAGGTGAAGATATTCTCGCTGGTCACACACTGGACAATCGTGCGTCCGTAACTGCCCTAACCTGTTGCCTGGAAGAATTGCAAAATCGAACTCACCCCTGGGATGTCTGGGCTGTAGCGACTGTTCAGGAAGAGGAAACTTTGGGAGGTGCATTAACATCTGCGTTTGATATCAAGCCCGATCTGGCCGTAGCAATTGACGTTACTTTCGCGATGGGACCTGGCACTCTCGAGCACGAATCCCACCCTTTAGGAAAAGGCTTTACACTTGGCTGGGGACCAAATATCCATCCAGGATTGCACAAGTCCTTCAAGGATGTGGCAGATCGGCTTGAACTGGCTTATGAGGTTGAACCAATACCTTGGCACTCAGGCACGGATGCTTACGCGCTTCAAATTGCCAGGGAAGGTATTGCAACAATGGTTGTTAGCATACCATTGCGTTATATGCACACTCCTGTTGAAGTCGTTTCACTGAAAGACATCCGGAGAGTAGGCCGATTATTAGCCGAATTTGCCAGTTCTTTAGAGCCTGATTTTATGAAATCCTTGAAGTTTGATCTTTGAGTGAGGCCCGAAAATATATGTGCGGAGTGATGATATGCCTTCGGAGAATTTAATGATACTACCCCTAATCCGGAATCCCCAATATCGCCTGCTGGAACAGTTATGTAATGCTTGTGGTGTTTCTGGTGACGAAGGAGAAGTTCGAAAAATCGTGATCAGACAGCTAGAATCCCATGCGGATGACCTGAAGGTAGACGCATTAGGGAATGTACTGGTTAGCAAGTTGGGAAAAGGGAAAGACCGGTTAAGGGTTATGGTTGCGGCTCATATGGATGAGATTGGATTCATGATCACGCATAATGAAGGGGATGGATTGTTCCGTTTCGATATCGTCGGGGGTATCGATTCTCGCCAGCTTCCAGGGAAACCAGTTTGGGTTGGGAAAGAAAGGATTTCTGGCGTGATTGGTGCCAAACCTATTCACCTGACAACCGCTGAGGAACGTAAAAAGGTCATCGAGTTGAACTCACTACGTATTGACATCGGTCCTGAGAAAAATGATAAAGTAAAAGTTGGTGATCGAGCAACTTTCGCTACAAGCTATAAGCGAGTTGGCCCCAGTATTCTCGCGAAGGCCTTGGATGACCGTTTGGGTGTAGCAACCTTGATTGAACTGGTAAAAAATGCTCCTGAGAATATCGATTTAATGGCGGCTTTCACAGTACAAGAGGAGGTAGGTCTGCGCGGGTCGTACGTTGCTGCGTATGCCATATCTCCCGATCTGGCTATTGCTCTGGACAGTACCCCAGCTTATGACTTGCCATCCCTCGATCAGGCAGAAAATGTTCAATATAACACACGTCTGGATGCTGGACCAGCAATCTACGTTGCAGATCGAGGTACCCTTTCGGACCCACGACTGATCAGACACCTGGTTGAAGTTGCAGAATCGCATCACATCCCTTACCAGTTTCGCCAACCTGGTGGAGGTGGAACAGATGCTGGAGCGATCCATCGACAGAGGTCAGGGATTCCCAGTGTCTCTGTTTCTATTCCGGGTAGATACGCCCATACCGCGGTTGGAATAGCCCGGGTAGCTGATTGGAAAAATACACTTGTTCTGATGTACTTAGCCCTGGCATGCCTTTCATCAAAGATATTTACCGAGTATCGGTAAATATCTAAGACTCATCCATAACAGGAAAATCCTATGAAATCACTTATTGAAAAAATAATCACGACCCCTGGCCCCTCCGGTTATGAAAAACAAATTCGCCAAACAATCCTTTCCGAAATAGAGGAGTGTGCTGACGAAATCCAGATAGATGCATTGGGCAACTTGATTGTCCGAAAGGGAAGGGCTGACGAAAAGTTTATGTTGGCGGCTCACATGGATGAAATTGGGGTTATGGTCACACATGTGGATGATAATGGTTTCGCAAGGTTTACAAATATTGGTGGTGTCTTTCCGTTATATTGTCCTGGAGGAAGAGTGCGATTTCTGGATGGTACTTTAGGCGTGATTGGAACCGAGCGCATAAAGGACACTTCTCATACCCCACCATTAGAAAAAATGTTCATCGATTTAGGGGCAACTAACCGAGAAGATTGTCCAGTCCAGGTAGGCTCAGTGGCAGTTTTTGATCGTTCATTCAACCAACTAGGAAACCGCCTTGTGTCAAAAGCGATGGATGATCGAATAAGCGTTGTGGTTTTGATTGAGGCTTTACGGCAATTGAAGAAGTCACCATATGAGGTCTATTTTGTCTTCACAGCCCAGGAAGAAGTGGGCGTTCGAGGTGCAACCACAGCAGCATATGGCATCGCTCCGGATTTTGGATTAGCAATTGATGTAACTCGGACAGGGGATACACCCAAGGGGATCACCATGGATGTTTCTTTGGGAAAGGGACCTGCGATCAAGGTAAAGGATTCGGGAATTGTGGTGGATCCAAGGATTGTCCGTTGGATGGTCGAAACGGCTAATAACGCTAACCTGCCCTACCAATTGGAAATCCTTGAACGAGGGGGTACCGATGCGCGAGCGATTCAACTTAGCCGGGCGGGTGTGCCATCAGGCTGTATATCCATCCCTTGTCGTTATGTACATAGTCCTTCAGAGATGGTGGATCTTGAGGATGTTGAGAATGCAGTTAACCTGGTGATTGCATTACTGGGTAATCCCATCAACCTCTAATCCAGACGATTCGGGTTTGTTCTCGTGTGATTTAAATTGTGTTCTATAAATACTTTCCAATATAATGAAAATTGATAGAGTCCAATTTATTTTGGTAAAGGCATCCTTCTTGTTTTTTATCATACTTCTTTCAGGATGTATGACATCAGTAGCGGTGAATTCAACGCCTATACCTCAAGCAACACAAACTGCTACTGCAGAAACTGTGCTTCTGACTGAAGAGCCTAGTCAACCCACCGATGAAATGATAACGCTAAAAATCTGGGTTCCACCGGAATTCGATCCCAGCAATGGTTCTCCAGCAGGCGGACTGCTAATGGCACGTTTGGAAGAATTTGTAAATCGTAAAGCCAATGTTCGTATTGAAACCAGGGTTAAAGCTGTTGAAGGACCTGGAGGCATAATAGATATGTTAACGACAGCGAATGCTGCAGCTCCCCTGGCATTGCCAGATCTTGTGGCTTTACCACAGCATGCGCTAGAGACCGCAGCGATTAAAGGTTTGTTGCACCCCTTTGATGGATTGACAAAGACTATGGATGATCCCGACTGGTACGAATTTGCCCGGCAGATATCCCATATTCAGAATAGCACTTTTGGTATCCCTTTTGCTGGTGATGCATTGATCATGGTATACCGACCTTCGGTCTTGGGAGAACAACCTGAGGATTGGACATCCTTATTGGAGTTGTCGACGCAATCCTCCGCTTCTCTATCTTTTCCCGCTTCGGATCCTGACAGCTTGTTAACGCTGACTTTCTATCAATCCATTGGTGGTTCGTTGTTGGATGATGAGAATCGCCCAAAATTAGATTCTATTCAACTGACTGAAGTCCTGACCTATTACCAAAAGGCAGAACAGAGTATGTTGATGCCTTTTTGGCTAACCCAATATGAAACAGATGAGCAATCATGGGCTGCTTATGAGGAGAATCAAACCGAGATGGTGATTACCTGGGCATACCGATATTTACAAAATCCACCAGCAGATTCATCGGGTGCACCTATTCCAACACGAGATGGTATTCCTTATACACTTGCCACAGGTTGGGCTTGGGCTTTAGCCAGCCCAGACCCTGATCACCAAATCTTAAGTGCTCAATTGGCAGAATTTATCACGAACATAGATTTTTTGGCTGATTGGACTGCTGCGGGAGGGTATCTTCCCCCCAGGTCTGATTCGTTGTCTTCTTGGGAGAACGCTTCTCTGCAAACCCTATTTAACCAAATAGCTCCCTCAGCAAGGCTGATTCCTTCTCTGGATGTGCTAACAACGCTGGGACCTGTTTTACAGAAAGCGACCATCGATGTTCTTAAGGAAGAAGCAAGCCCAATTGCTGCAGTAGAAACCGCAATTGAGACCCTCTCTACACCTTGATCCTCAAAATTTGTTCGCACAATCCCACATCTCCCTTTTCTTGAAGAAATGATTTCTATACTGGTCTCGGTTTTAATTGATATCGAAACAACCTTGTGCGTCGATCATTTCCCTATACCACATATGCCGGTGAGGTATTTTTTTAACATGATTCATGCTTCCGTGTCAGGCGTAGGCTATAATATTTCCAAAGCGTTAACTCAGCCCGGTGATGAAGTATTTTTCTTATCAATTATTGGATAGAACGCAGCGACAAATTGGGTTAGAAATAAACTCGTTCGGGATGGTATCGCGGATGATTTTATAAGTTGTAGTGCGAGAGAAATCGCCACTCTGTAATCTTATCTGATGATTGCGGGAAACGCCAGATAAATTTTGATCTAAAAGTTGGAGACAAAGGAACTGCAGAAGGATTATTGAGAGCTGAAGAATTAGAAACACTGTTTAAAAAGCATGAAATCTGAACTCAAACAATTGTTTCGGGATGTAAATACTGCTGTACAGCTGAAACGGCCTGAAGCCGTTGATATTGCTTTAAATGGTCTCCTCAGGCTGCCAGGTGTGTCTGGCAATGATCATATGAGTGATGGTTTCATTACCAAGGTGGTTCTTCCAGTTGGGGAAAAGTTGTCTGCTTTATCATCCTCCTTGCTTCGTCCTCTATTGCGGCATCCCCTTGTGGCGGGTAGAGCCATTGGGGCAACAGCATTGGCCCATCGTTTTTTGAAAGTTAATAATACAACCCTGGATGACCTCCAGCAGGGAGGTTCTGACCCCCGTTCGGATGTAAGGTTATCCCTGGGGAGAACTTTAATTGAATTAAAAACAACGAATGCTAGTAAAGTATTCAATTTGGGCAAAAGTTGGATAGGAAGCACTTCACCAAGACTGCGTCAAACTGCCCTGATTTTTCTCCCTACGTTGGTGGATTTGTACCCATCAGAGATAGCCGACCTGTTGTATTCTATGGTAAACGAGAAGAATGATGAAGTAAATAGTGCAATTGTTGATGCCTTAACTGTATTAGGGAATAATGGTGTTACCCTTCCAGTGCTGGATTTGCTTTCAGGGTGGAGTAAAGTTCCTGACCCAAACGACTGGGTGATCTGCAGAGTCTTATCAGCTTCCTGGGTTACAGGTTATCCAGTAGAAGTCTCTACCATTCTTCGGCAAATTGCTTCCAAGCAGGGGGAAAGTAAGACAATTACAGCCGCGATAAAAGCACTAAAAAGGAATGGAGTGGATATTGATTTACCCCGTGACCTTATGAACTGAAGAAAATGAAACAATGAGAGAGAGTGGACAATTATGTCGGATGAAATAATAAAAGAACTAAGGGATGGTTTAATCTTGCGACGTGCAACGATTGATGACATCGATGCCTTAGCGGTCTTTAACAGCAATATCCATAAGGATCTTGATGATGAAGAACCCAACGATTTCATTGACAACCTAGTCAGAGACATGATGACAGGTAAGCATCCAACTTTGAAGCCGTCAGATTTCACTGTGGTTATAGACACAAAAAAGGAAAAGATCGTTTCCAGCTTGAATTTGATACCTCAAACCTGGAGTTACGATGGGATCGAATTTGGGGTTGGACGTCCTGAACTTGTGGGTACAGATCCTGAATACCGTCGTCGTGGCCTGGTTCGGGAACAGTTTCAAGTCATTCATCAGTGGAGCGAGGAACGCGGTCATAAAATGCAGGCAATAACAGGTATTCCGAATTATTATCGCCAGTTTGGTTACGAGATGTGTTTGAACCTGGGTGGGTCTCGGGTAGGATACCGCCTTCATGTCCCTAAGCTCCCGAAAGAAGAAGATGAAATATATTTTTTTCGTATCGCCAAGCCAGACGATATCCCTTTCATCTCAGAAGTTTATCAACAGGCAGCACGACGTAGTCTGATCTCCTGTGTCCGCACAGAAAAGATATGGCAAAAAGAGGTTTTTGGTAAGAGGGAAAAGGCATCTTCCATCTGGATGGTCATCGAGGGTCTTGATCGTGAACGCCTTGGATATTTATGTCATCCGAAAGAGATTTGGTCCCCAACGATAAACTTGTGGGATTATGAGCTAAAACCAGGGATATCTTACCTGGAAGTCACTCCTAGTGTTTTACGATACCTTGATAAAACCGGTTTGGGATTCGCACAGAGTAAGGAAGATATTAATTTCCAAGGATATACATTAGAACTAGGTGTCGAACACCCCGCCTACGACGCACTCCCAGAATGTATGCCTTGTGTTAAACCCCCTTATGCCTGGTATATTCGACTGCCTGATCTGGTGGATTTTATGAATCATATTAGCCCAGTGTTGGAAAAACGCCTGGCAGAATCTGTTGCGGTTGGTTATTCAGGAGATTTAAGATTAAATTTCTATCGTTCAGGTTTGAAAATTCAACTCGAGAAAGGGAAGATAATTTGTGTTGAAGAATACCTGCCAGAAAGCCACATGGATGGAGATGTACTCTTTCCAGATTTATCCTTTTTGCAGGTGTTAGTTGGCTATAAATCTTATTCAGAATTAAGCAATTCCTTGCCTGATTGTAGCGCCAGGAATGATCAAGGCAGGGCTTTAGTGAAGTTCCTCTTTCCAAAAAGAACCTCAAACGTACGTCCCCTTTGAAGGCAGTTCTTTATACCAGTAATTTGCTGAAAGCAAATTGGATTTGTCAACCACTGGGGCGGTTTTTGACACCTATAGTCAAAACAGTATTCAATTTCTGAATCCGATGTTCATTTCCTCTATCAGGAGGCGAATGTTGCTGTTATTCTGCATGTTAGGGATATGCGTTTCCATAAGAAATACCAGATAATGTGATGGGAGAACCCAAGAAATTTCGAAATTACTAGAATATACCATCTGGTTGTATTATGTTCGATAATCTGTTCTGCTTGGATTCAACTAAAACATCAGGGTCTTGTTAATGATCAAGGTGATTGATATCCTCTGGAACCCTTAACAAGAGAATCCAAGCAATTAATCGTAAACAGGTGTAACCCAATCTTTATAGACAGAATTGCGTCCTCTAACAACTTCGAAAAACAACTCGCGCAATCTGGTCGCAATAGGACCAATTTGACCATCTCCTACAGGTATATGATCTATCTGGGTCACTGCAGTTATCTGTACAGCTGTGCCAGAAAGGAAAATTTCCTCACAGATCAGTAATTCTGTTCGATCAATGGGGCGTTCCCATACTTTCAACCCCATTTCCTTTTCCGCAAGAAAGATCACGCTCTTTCGAGTGATGCCTTCTAGGACGTTTTCGGTTACCGGGGGTGTAATCAGTATCCCATCTCGAACCATGAAGATATTCATGGCACTCCCTTCCGAAATATGACCGTTTTGGTTCAGCACAACAGCATCATCGAATCCATTGAGTGCTGCATCTGATTTGATCAGGGATGAATTAGCATAGGCACCGCTGATTTTACCCCGTGCCGGGATGACGTTATCGTCTATACGCCGCCAGGAGGAGACAGTTAAATGAGCATTGGTATCATTTTTCACGTACAATCCATATGGAATTGAGACAATGCTCAGGTCTTCTTTCAAATCGTGAAGGCGAACCCCTATCACTTCATCCGACTTGTAAACCAGAGGGCGGATGTACACATCTTGACGATAGCCTTCTGTCTGAAGCAATTTAATGGTGATATTGGTCAGACATTGCGGGGTGAGATCAAAGGACATTCGTAATAATTTTGCGGAATTTAACAGACGCCGGAAATGTTCCAACGGACGGAAGATGAAAAGCTGTTCTTGTTCGTTGTTCCAATAGCCTCGTAAGCCTCCGAAAGCGGCAGTACCATAATTTAGGGCATGGGTCAGTACACCCACCTTTGCTTTTTCATAGGGAACGATCTCGCCTTGAAAGTATGCGTAGTTTGGAAGATCCATCATTTCTCCTTCTTCGTAGGTTTTAACCTTTTTGTTTTTCGATTATAACCCTCAGGTTAAGGACTTGCAATTAACTACACTTTAGAAAGTTTCGTTATAGATGTTTTAGGTGTATACTGGCAAATGCTTGTCAGACATTTCGAAAGACGAAGAACTACAAAATCAGGTATTATTGGATATACTTTTTTGGAGAGAGATATGAAAAGAGCAGTTAGTGTAAGTCTTGGGTCTTCCAGGCGAGACAAATCAGTTGTGATTGAACTACTCGATGAGAAAGTCCTTATTGAGCGAATCGGCACGAATGGAGATATGGAAAAGGCGGCTCAACTCTACAAAGAATTAGATGGTCAGGTAGATGCCTTTGGGGTAGGAGGGGCTGACATGGGCTTAACAGTTGGCGATAAATGGTATGCGCTCCATTCGGTCAAGCCGATGATCCGCTTTATTGAAAAGACACCTGTGGTTGATGGTTCGGGACTGAAACTCACTTTGGAAGCTACAGTTGCTGATTTCATCAAGAATAACATTCCTGAGTACATGGATCAACACGGTAAGAAAGTTTTAATCATGACGGGCGCTGATCGTTGGGGATTAGCTCGGTCTTTTCTTGACAATGGTTATCAATGTACTTTCGGTGACCTGTTATTCTCGTTAGGGATCCCTATTCCGCTTCATACGGAGAAGCAGCTTAAATTATTAGCAGCACTGTTGATTCCCATTGCCAGTCGTATCCCTTTTGAATGGCTCTATCCTACTGGAGACAAGCAGGAAGAACGAAAGCCCAAACATCAAGACATTTTCCATTGGGCAACAGTAACAGCTGGAGATTGTCACTATGTCAAGCGTTATATGCCGGAAGATATGCATGGTAAGGTAATTGTGACCAATACAACCACTAAAGAAGACATTGGGTTATTTTGTTCTGTTGGTGTAAAATATTTAATCACATCCACACCCGTCCTTGAAGGTCGTTCTTTCGGAACCAACATGATGGAAGCGGCCTTGGTTGCAGTTTCGGGTACGGGTCGCCCGTTAACTCAAAGCGAGCTTGGGAAAATTCTTTCCAGATTAAATTTTAAACCGCAAATTCAGGAATTAAACTGATATGGACGCTATCATAACAGCAGGTGGTATTCCAAAACCCGATGATAACCTCTACCCTTATGCCATGGGTGAATTGAAAGCTGTAATCGATGTGGCTGGTAAACCCATGATTCAATGGGTGTTGGATGCGGTTAACTCTGTGGAAAATATAGAAAACATTGTGGTTGTCGGGATTGAAGATACGGATAGAGTAAGTTGTGCAAAACCTATGTTTTTTGTAACTAACCATAGATCGATGTTGGAGAATATTCGAGCAGGTGTTAAAGCAGTAGTGGAGATTAATCCCAGGGCTGAGTATGTAATGCTGATATCATCTGATATACCAGCAATTACCAGCGAAATGATCGACTGGATGGTGGAAAGCGCTGTTGGAATAGATGCCGATATCTTTTACCTTGCTATTCCACGTAAAGTAATGGAATCGCGATTTCCAGGTTCTAATCGCTCCTATATAAGGTTTAAGGATTTAGAAATTTGTGGTGGCGATATCATTATTTTCCGCGCCGAGGTGGCGGCTGGTCGAGATAAGATCTGGAACAGGCTCATTGCTGCTCGTAAAAATGCTTTTAAGCAGGCATCTTTAATAGGTTATGACACTTTGTTGATGTTACTACTGAGGCGCTTAACTTTGGATGAAGCTGTTCGAACCATCGCAAAACGACTAGATTTGAAGGGAAAGGTTCTAATCAGTCCCTATGCAGAAATCGGAATGGATGTTGATAAACCCAATCAGCTAAAACTTCTGAAAGCAGATTTAAAGAAAAGAATGGAGTATGAGACTTAGAGGAATTTTAGCACTGGACACCAGGTTATCCGCCCGGCTGCGGATCGCAGAAAAACCGGGGATTTTACGTTCAGTTGCTCAATTTTTCGCTCATTCAGGTGATTCCTGGTTTTGGGGGTTGAGCTTGTTATTCGTGTGGTTCTTTCGGGACTCTTTTTGGGGACCACGAGCGTTCATCTTGGGGATTGGTGTGATCATTACTGCTTTGGTTGTCTTATTGATCAAGTTTACAATACGGCGTAGACGCCCAGAAGGAGAGTGGGGAGGAATTTATCGCAGCACAGATCCACATTCTTTCCCTTCAGGGCACGCGACAAGATCCTTTATGCTGGCAGTGATGGCGATTGGACTTGGACCTGCCTGGTTCGCTATCTTGCTGATACTATGGGCTCCCCTGGTTGCGATTGCCAGGGTTGCGATGGGGGTTCATTATTTATCCGATGTGGTTGCCGGGGCTATACTGGGTATATTAATCGGGTGGCTAAACGTTCGCGTCATTCCTTTGGTTATGATCCCATATTCCCACCTATTTTGATTGATTAAAGGGATTAATGCCATAACTTGGATTCTAACACCTCAAAAACCCAACAATGTCCCTTGGATATGATAGAGGACTTTGTTTTTATTTTAACCCGTAATGGCTTATTTTGAGTTCATTCCGTCAGTGAAAAAATAGCGATGACTGGGTCATGGTCTGATTTCCTGATGGGGGAATCGTCTCCGCTTTCAGGTAAAGCGTAATCCGCATTGACATGTAAAACCACCACCTTCCGCAACAAATCGAATAGATTTGGGGTTATCAGGATGTGATCCAAGGTTTGGGAAACCCCCTCATAGATATAGGAATACCAACCTGCTTCAGGATCAATCTCAAAAACATGTCGGAAACCCGAGTCTCGAAGCGTGTCCAGAGGAGTTGACTCATAGAATGAATTGAGATCTCCCAGGACAACGATCAGTGCATCCGGTTCTTCGGCAAGGAGTTCATTGGTAATGGTTGCGTTCCATGCTGCCTGAGCGATCCGCTGTGGTTCGGTGGCACTTTCACCGCCAGACATGGAAGTAAAATGGTTATTCAAGAGATTAGCGCGCAGCGGTCCCGATTCTGTTTGAATTTCGACCAGGATCCGCAGCGGTGGACGGCTGGTGAGACCATCTGGCGCGATAAGCTGTTCAACTTCCAGCACCTTGGCGATATCTGTTCGAACCAGGTACCCGTTGTCGATATAACGACTGTCAGTGCCTTCGATAAGGAAAGGTTGGTATCCAAATTTATCCAATACTTCATGTTTGGCAATATCTTCCAGGATAGCGATGTTCTCTACTTCTTGTAAGGCAACGATTGTTGGTGCACCGGCATAAAGTATGGTGTTAGCCACCTTTGTAATGGAAATCTTATAATCACGCAGGGCAGGTTTTTCAGGACTGGATGGGTGAGGGTCCAGAACGTCAAAAAGATTTTCTACGTTCCAGGTCATGATGCTGAAAGCGTTCTCATCGACCGTGTCAAGATGTGGTAATAGGATTTCGCTGGATTGCACCTGGGGCTGTACAATAGGTTCGAGCTTAAATCGCCCAAAAGCAAAAGCTAGGGGACCCATTAAACCAGTGACTTGATCACCAGTATTAACTACGTAAGGGAGATCGGACCGATTAGTGTGGATAGAAGAACTACCATCATCGACCATGATAGCCAACCCATTATGAAGAAAATCTCCCTGCCAGAGTCGGTTGATCCCATGTTTTGCCAACACAAGGACATATTCCCCATATTGCGAGGTTGGCGCTACTGCTATGCCAGAATCTTTCACTTCTACTAACATCCCCTCCAGACTCTCATAATAAACATTAGCATCAATTTCGAGGGGTGGGGGGTCAAGAAGAACGGCTGTGGGTAAGCTTCCTCCAATTAAGAGGTTTTCGATATCATCAGGGTTTGAGACAAGCAACTGAGTCTGCTGGCCTTTTTCTCTTACAATGCCCCTTACTTTGACTGTATTTCCTGGGACAACCGTAATTTCCATTTCACCTGTATAGATAAAAAGGCCCGAACTTGTTGATGGGCCATTATCGGTTTCCGTTTCTTGAATCCAGAATCCCTGCAATTCTGGAAAGACACCAGTGACAATGCCTTCCGTATTTAATTGTTTAAATAGATATGGTGAACGGTCACCAGGTCCCTGGATAGCCCAGATGGGAACAGAGTCCCCCAAAAAGATCAAAAAAGACTCACTCCCCACTGGATCGGGCCATTCATTTGCAACGGCTATATATTCACGAAAGGCCAGGTATTCATTGACCGCAGTAACTTTTCCCTGATAGCTGACACTGAGATCTGCTCCATTCCCTGCTAATTCAGGAAAAGTCCAGATGATTTTATTTCCGTTGATCTTGCCACCTTCTGAGGCGTGAATAATTTGAAATCCGCCTCGCCTTGGCAAGGTAGCCGTAATGACCAAGTCGGTAAGTAAACCAGGTGTATAGTTAACCGCAGTGAGTGTAATGGTGATGTCTTCATCAGGCGTTACTTGTATTGGGGCGTCCATCTCCAGTGTGAGGGTCGGTGGATAGACGCGTTCCAGGTCGTCCTGCACCCTCGGGTAAAGTTCCTGGTTGATATCATATATATCCAGGATACCTGTGGCTTTATAGTATTGCCCAATTTCGATCGCCTCAACATTGATATTGGTCTGCTTATCGATATAAAGGGTAATGATATCTCCAGCATCATCAATTAAGTCTAGTTCATAGCTATAGGAAAATTCCTCATTTCTCGCCACAATCCCCTTAATTTGGACCAGTTTACAAGCGAAGGAAGAGTCATTTGCAGCTTCCCGTATACTTAAGGGTAATGGGGACCATTCTGGATTTTTGTCGGACCCAGCAAGGATTTTGACATCGTCAGGGTTGTTTACAACCAATTCCAATGCACCACGGTAGACCGTAAGGTTACCAAATACCCGTACTTGGTCACCAATGTTGATATCTACCTGCCCTTCGCCATCTGGCACCCATACTTGAATACCCCCGGTCTCATCTTCAATATAGAATTTAACATTCCCATCCCCTGCATAATAACCTCCGGTATACATGGTGGCGGTTCCTTCGACAACAACATCCTTTCCGACCAGTTCTTTTACTGCACCAATGGGAATTGTGCCCCCTTCTACCTCAGTCCGGATCAAACCTCCGAAAGTGGGATAAGGCCAATCATCAGCCTGGACGGAATAATTCGTTACCATGATCTCGGTGTAGGTCCATGGGGCTTGGACTGAAATGGAAGCGATTGCTTCGCAACCAGCTTTCAGTAAACCCACCTCCCATAGGATAACTTGATCAGCCTTAGAAATTTGTTCTAAACCCCAATACCTGGCTTGATAAATGATTTCCATTTCCTTGGGTAACGAGACAATATTTAGCAAAAGTGAAATCGGGAATTGAACACTGACTCCTTTGATGGACTCGCTGGTATTATTCCTCACTCTGATCGTGTATGAAAATGATTCTCCTGGGGGGATCGTCTCAGGCGCCGATATGGTAATTGCTAAGCTTTCTTCGCGTTCAGGTGTGATTACACTGCCCACATTTTGTGGGTTTGGTGAAGAGAAAGAGAAGTCATCCTGGTTATTCTGAGAGTCAACCCAATTCCCTTTGCGCCCACCAGGTAAACGTTCAAGTGCCAGATCGTTTTTCATTGGGTTTGCTGGATTTCCTTCGGAATAACTCAGATCGCCGTTACCCCAGGTGATACTATCCACCACAGCACCATCCGCCAACCTGAGTTGAAGGCTTCCCCGCTGTGGAATCATGGGTACATCAAAAAAGTTATCTGCTACTACTCCAACATCTTCTCCCTGACGGACCAGGAGATAATGCCCCAGAGGTGGAACCAGGCTGTGTTTTGACCAGCGGACGACCAGCTTTTCTGGATCGTTGCTGGAGAGTTTGTACCACAACGACCATCCCTTTAGGTCTAACGGCTTTTGGGTGCCAGTGTTATAGAGTTCGATAAATTCGCAGTTATTATTGCCTTCCACACCTGCAAGTACTTCGCTGATGAGTACAATCGGTTCTTCGGGGGGAGCTGGAGTTGGTGTATGGGTCAGAGAAGGAGGTAAAACCTCAGTAATCGTTGGCGTTATGGTGGAAATAGTTGTACAGGAAGCCAGCCCTAGGAAAACAAGGAGCGTCAGGTAAAAGGAAATTAATTGTATTTTTCGCATAGAAAAATCCAAACTCAACAAAGAGAAATAAGAGTCATATGAGGGGCAATTTTACCGCGATTAGGGAATTCAACTAGGATTATCCACCCTTATCCACTGATCTTCCTTTCTAAGCTTTTCAAACTTGCCAGCAACTTCCTGCCACGTGAATTCAGTGCCGGGGTCCCATTTTCCACCATTTTCTCGATCAGGGTGATAACCCAAGATTCCAATATAGGATCGCCTTCCGTAATCCTCATTCTCACTAGCAGGTCTTCATGCAATATTCCCTGCAATAGCTCATCAAATAGGCATGGATCATTTAATACATCCTAGACAACCTCAGCGGAGCGACTTATAGAACGACAGTCACCACCCTTGAGTTTTTCAATAATTTCAGCCATTTCAATCCTTCAAAACGATTTGTTCCGCGATTTACGTCCACGCCTTGAAAATAGGGGTGAAATATTTCTGATTTCTTTCACAAACTCTGCACAGTTCCTCCAGAATATATCCAGATTTTTTCCCTAAAATATTCATGTAATTGAAAACAACTTGATAGCAACTAAATTACAGGAGTATATGTAATGAAGAAATGGATTTGGATTATTGGTTTAATCCTCGTCGGTGTAATTGCGTTTGGCGTATTTAATGACCTTGGTATTGTAAAAGGCGCCAAAGCAGGATTGGAAGATGTAGAAACTGTTGAGGTGACGGTAGATACTTTGACTGCCTCAGTCGGCGCGACGGGCAGGGTCCGAGCAAACCAGAGTGCGATTCTGACCTGGGATATCTCTGGAGAAGTTGAGGATGTTAGGGTCCAGGCAGGTGATGTAGTTTCCGATGGGCAAATATTAGCATCCTTGGAACAGACATCTCTGAGCCAGAACGTGATACTAGCTCAGGCTGATTTGGTGGATGCCCAACAGGCACTTAACGATCTAATCAATTCAAAGAACCAGCAAGCTCGGGCGTTATTAACCCTTGAAGATGCACAGGATGCACTTGAGGAAGCCCTTAACCCTGATCCGCTCGATATCGTCCTGGCAGAGCAAGCCATTGTCGATGCGGAGAAAGCCGTTGATGATGCACAGCGTGATCTTACTTACCTTTCCTCTAAAGCTAGTCAGGCATCGGTCGATGCAGCAAAGGCTGAAGTTGTCTTGGCTAGAGATGCACTCCAAAAGGCTAAAGATAAGTTTGAGCCTTATGCCAATAAACCTGAAGATAACCTGGTCAGGGCAAACCTGCAGAGTCAGTTGGCTGCTGCCCAGCAAAACTATGATGCTAAAGTCCGCGAGCTGAATGCTTTATTAAGTACTGGAAGTGAGTTAGATATTGCTGTTGCTGAAGCGAACTTAGCCACTGCTCAAGCTGAGTATCAAGAAGCTCAGGAAGAATATGACCGGTTGATTAATGGCCCAAGTAAGGGAGAAATTGCTTTACTCGAATCTGACTTGGAAGATGCAGAAAGAGAGAGGGAGCGTTTAAAAGATGGCCCCGACCCGGATGATATTTTAGCTGCCAATGCACGTGTTGCAGCAGCTGAAGCCATCCTTGCTCAGACCGTTATTACTGCACCCTTTGATGGAGTGGTTACGATGATCGAGAGTAAGCCTGGTGACCAGGTCGACGCAGGAGTCATCGCGCTGCGTGTTGATGATCTTTCCCGTTTACTGGTCGATTTGGAGGTATCGGAAATAGATATAAACCAGATCCATGAAGGCCAGTCAGTGGAAATGACTTTTGATGCAATTTTCTCTCAGGTATATAACGGTGATGTCTTGGAAGTTGCCATGGTAGGTAACGAAACAAGTGGGATTGTCAACTACGAGGTAACTATTGAACTCATTGATGCAGATGATGCAGTGAAACCTGGTATGACCGCGGCAGTGGATATTGTGACCACAGAATTAACGGATGTAATGTTAGTACCAAACAAATCTGTTCGAGTGGAAGATGGTGAAAAAGTTGTTTACATGGTGGTCGAGGGTTCACCAACTGATTTTATTCCGGTTCCAGTTACCCTTGGCGCATCCTCAGATACATACAGCCAGGTGATAGCTGGGGATTTACAAGCTGGAGATTTAATCCTTTATAACCCCTCTAGCGATATTCTCTCTATTGGCAGAGGAATTTTATCGGTTGACGAAAACCACGGTGGTGGTTTCTTTGGAGGGGAGTAGATATGACAGAATACAGTATTGGTATGACAGAAATGGTCGTCGATTCCGCTATATATGTTGTCGATGCACAGAATTTGACCAAGGTATATACGATGGGCGATGTAAAGGTTCATGCCCTGCGAGGTCTTTCAATCAAGATAAAACCCGGCGAAGTGGTGGCAATTATGGGCCCTTCCGGTTCCGGCAAGTCGACCTTGATGAACATGATTGGTTGTCTCGACCGGCCTACGAGTGGTGAATACTATCTTGATGGTGAAGCCGTTGACTGCATGAATGATGACCAGCTAGCAGGCATTCGAAACCGAAAAGTTGGGTTTGTCTTTCAACAATTTAACCTGCTTTCTCGTGTTACAGCTTTGGCGAATGTTGAATTACCCATGCGTTATTCCGAGAGCGGGCATAACCGTCGTCAGAAGGCTCAGGAAGCCCTTAGAGCGGTCGGATTAGGTGATCGTATATCTCAACCGTCCAAGTGAACTTTCTGGCGGTCAGCAGCAACGTGTGGCTATTGCACGGGCTATTGTGAACGATCCTGCTATTTTAATGGCGGATGAACCTACCGGAAACCTGGATACCAAGTCTGGGGAAGAAGTGATGGATCTACTTCTCAACTTGAATAAAGAAGGGAATACGACATTGATCATTGTCACCCATGATCCAGAAATTGCTGAGAAAGCAGAACGTACTGTCGTGATAAGAGATGGGGTGGTTGTGGATTGAGATGACTTTCAAGTATCCGAGGTATTATTTTACGAACCTATTTACTTGGAACAATAAATTAACATGCAAATCTTACAAACTTTTCGAGAAGCAGTTGAAAGCATTACGGCGAACAAGCTTCGATCTGGATTGACCATGTTAGGGGTAATTATTGGCGTGGCGGCAGTGATTGCTATGTTGGCAATTGGAAATGGCGCTGAACAATCCATTATTGGAGAGATTGAGGGGATAGGGACGAACTTACTGTTCATCCGCTCTGGTGGTGATGCCCAAATAAAAGAACCTTTAACACTTGAAGATATGGAGGCACTTAGTAACCGGATGCAAGCACCCTCAATTGCTCTGGTTGCAGCCTCCGTATCATCGTCTGAAGAAATAACATTTGCTGCCGAAAGTACTAAAACAAGCGTTGTTGGTGTAACGCCGGATTATCTTTCAGTACAGAATCTAACCCTATCAGAAGGCGTATCAATCACAGAACAACATCTCAATGGGCTTTCTTCCGTTGTGATCTTGGGGGTGGATGTAGCAGAAAAACTTTTTGACAGGACAGAACGTCTAGCAGATGAAGTTGTTAGGATTAAGGGGCAACCTTTTAAGGTGATCGGAGTACTACAAGAAGAAGGAGGTTCTGCATTCGGAAGCGCCGACGACCAAGTACTCATCCCAATTACCACCTCCCTGGTGCGTATTCAATCAAGAGCAAACCGCGAACAAGTGGATATGATATATGCTTCTGCATCGAGTTCAGATGTAGTCAGCACGGCAGAGGAAGAGATTAGAGAAATTCTTCGCGAGCGGCATCATACTGCAATCGGTGAGGATGATTTCAATATTATTACCCAACAGTCTTTTATTGAAACCGCCTCCTCCATCACGGGAATATTGACGATTTTTCTGGGTGGAATTGCTGGGATATCGTTATTAGTAGGTGGTATCGGGATCATGAATATTATGCTCGTATCGGTAATTGAGCGAACCAAGGAGATTGGTTTACGTAAAGCTTTGGGAGCCAGTAAAACGACAATTCTGTCCCAATTCCTTATGGAATCCTTGCTAATCAGCTTGTTAGGAGGGGTATTGGGAATCCTTGGGGGTTGGGGAATCTCAGCTCTGGTTGGAGTATTAGCTGCTAGTAGTAATATCTTGCTTAACCCGATCATTGATATTAACTCAGTCTTGATGGCGACTTTATTCTCGGCCGCGGTAGGAATCTTTTTTGGCTTATATCCAGCAAATCGGGCTTCTAGCCTAGAACCAGTCGAGGCGCTCCGATCCGAATAAATCCTTGACACTTTTTCACAGTTCCGGGAAAATGAGGCAGAAAGGTTATCATGTCCCGTATTCTTGTTGTAGATGATGATAGAGAAATTGTTCGCTTAGTTACATCATACTTAGAAAGAGCAGGATACAATGTCCTAAGCGCCTATAACGGAGAGGGGGCTCTGCACATCTTGCGTCGAGAAAGACCGGATTTAATGGTACTTGATCTGATGCTTCCCGATCGCGATGGATGGGATCTAACCCGCTTGATCCGGTCAGATAGGTCCCTTGCGGATATTCCAATAATCATGCTGACAGCGCGAGTGGATGATAGTGATAAAATCGTGGGATTGGAAATTGGTGCAGATGACTATATCACCAAACCCTTCAACCCGAGAGAGGTCGTCGCCCGAGTACGGGCTTTATTACGCCGTAGCCAGCGTGGAAGCGGTGTGCCGGTCCAACAAACACTTCAGGTTGGCTGGCTAACCCTGGACCTGGGACGACGAGAATTGATGGTGAATGGTTCGCCAGTTGAATTAACCCCCTCAGAATATGAGCTAATAAGGGTTTTGATGGAGAGTCCTGGGTACGCCTTTACAAGAGATGAATTATTAGAAAAATCTCTTGGATATTCTTATGAGGGGTTGGGACGAACACTGGATAGCCATATCAAAAACCTTCGCAGGAAGATTGAACCCCATCCAAAGTCTCCAGTTTATATTCAAACGATATACGGTGTAGGGTATAAGCTGGTCGAAAATGTCGAAGAATGATGATAAATCGAGTTATTTATGGGTAGAAATAAGGCCTTCGGATCCAACGACAGCCGTTGTTACTAACACTTACCAGGTTCCTTGGGGAAGGTAAGGAATGGATACAGTTATGAATCGCCTATGGATTAGAATTAGTTTATCATTTATGATCGTAGTGATCTTTACTATCGTATTACCAATCGCTGTGGGCATTATCATCCAATTTAATTTGGAGGAAACTGTGTTCACCAGGGAACAAATCGAGGAATTGCAGCAGAGTTATCCCTACAGCGACACGGATGCCCCCGGAACAATTATTCTGCGGAGCATGACCCAAACCATTATTACATTTACTGTGCTGGGGATAATCGCAGGGGTGATAAGCAGCCGCGGCTTAACCGCACCTCTATCTAAATTAGCTGAAGCAGCGCGAGCTATCGGTGAACGGGACCTAAGCCAAAGAGTGGAGGTGCGGGGTAGCCAGGAAATCAAAGATGTCGCCAGAGCATTTAATGAGATGGCAGTGCAGCTTGAAGAGGCAGAAAAGCTTCGCCAAAACCTGCTGGCAGACATCGCTCATGAATTGCGCACACCACTCAGTGTAATCCAGGGAAATCTCCAGGCGATTCTGGATGATGTCTATAAACTTGATAAATCCGAAATTGCTCAGCTTTACGACCAAACTCGCCAGCTTTCCAGATTGGTTGATGATCTACGCGAACTTGCACAGGCTGAAGCAAGGCAGTTGCCCTTAGAAATTGAAGTTTTGGATTTCAAAACTTTATTGGGCGATTTGACGAATATCTATAAACCGATCGTGGAGTCCGCAGATATCGAGTTCCAAACCCAATTCTCGACAAATGGCATTCCTTTAATCCGTGGTGATCGCGATCGCTTGGCTCAGTGCTTGCAGAATTTGTTAAATAATGCCATTCGCTTTACACCACCGGGCGGCAATATTACTCTGGCGCTTACCGGGAATCGGCAAGGATTGACTTTTAGTATTATTGATACAGGCATTGGCATACATCCTGATCACCTCCCCCATATCTTTGATCGTTTTTATCGAATAGATCCGGCCCGAACTCGAGAGAAGGGAGGAACCGGTCTTGGGCTGGCGATAACAAGAGCCATCATTGACGCACATGGTGGAAATATTCGGGCGCAGAGTGATGGGAATGGCAAAGGAAGTACTTTTTCCATTTACCTTCCCTCTGCACAATAATTCTGAGTATCAAGTAGAGGGGTTAGGATATATTGAAATAGGAATAAAATCTAAAATCGTTGTCATCTGTTGTTTGTTCCATACAGGATCAATCCAAATATTACATGACCTGATAAAATCCGAGCTACTTGATAATTTCATTGAATAGGACGTGGACGAGTGCTGATTAATAAGGAGATGTTTGAAATGTGATTTATATTGTCAATCTGGCAATAAATAAAGCAAAAATCAGCTATGTTTTCTGTGTCTATCCACGTTTTATCTAAAAATATCGGGTAACCAAATATAATCTCAGCTTAACAAAATCCCAACTTGTTATCTCTTAAGGGATGTGGTAAAAAACCTTACTGGCAATATTAAAACTTTCTCAAGATATGGAGGTATGATGACCATTGATCATCAGTCTACAGCAATGATACTGGAGCATATGCTGAGACCTTGGAAGGAGGCTATTGCAAATCCGGCTAAAGCGCAGGAAACTGTCATGAACTCCCTTTTAAATGATTATGCCAAGACAAAATATGGTAAAGAGCATGGAGCAGAACAGATTGATTCACTGGATGATTACCGTCGGTCATTTCCTGTAAGGTCATATGAGAATGGTTTTAAACCTATTATTGAACAGGTGATGGGAGGCGACATAGGACAACTGCTTTGGGAAGAACCTATTGGCTGGGCAATCACGCGAGGCACAACAAAGGGAGAATCTAAATTTATACCTATGACCCCTACTGATCTAAATTTACGAGTCAGTGCCGGAAGGGCTGTGATGAATTATGTTGCGACCAGTAATCAATTTGAAATCTTTTCCGGTGTAAACCTAAACCTGAATTTCCCATCAGTTGTTGGGATGGTGAAGGTCAATGGTCGTGAGGTTGAGTACGGCTATAGTTCAGGCATTTATACGAAACATGTCTCAAAATCCACCCCTGTAACTTCGGTACCAACCCAGGAAGAGATTGATGCCTTGGGCGGTGGAAAATCTATGCGGGACTGGAATGCCAGGTTTGAGTTGGCTTACCAAAAGTGTAAAGATCAAAAAGTAACTTTGGTAGGCGGTGTAGCCCCAACTGCACTGAAATTTGGAGCCTATCTAAAAAAACACCACAAAGTTTACCCCAAAGACCTGTGGAAAAGTAAGTTGATGACTTTGGGTAGCACTCCGGGGATCAATACCAAGCATCAACCGGGTCTGATCGCGATGTATGGGCGAGCGGTAGTTGTGCGAGAGATCTATGGAGCGACCGAGGGTATGTTCGGTCAGCAACAAGATGAAAAACGGGCTTGGGTGCCGAATTATGATTTGTTCTTCTTTGAAGTTGAGACGCGCCGGGGAATGAAAATGCTCCACGAAATGCGATCTGGAGAAATGGGAAGCCTGGTTGTCTCCACTCCTATCCTTCCAAGGTATAAAATTGGTGATTTCATCCTGGCTTTTCAACCCCCCTATTTTCGCTGTATTGGACGTGACCAACCTTGGACGCTTTTATCTTATTGGTGGAATGAACTTTCGAGTTTAAACTTAGGACAACTTTGATTATTTTCTTTGTCAATCTGTTGTTTAAGATGACAACATACCCAGTATGATTTGTGGATGATTTTTCTCAAATCAAGAAATCGAACCTACACCAACATGGTTTTTGAAATCATGAAAGTCACACATTTATTTGTCCTACACCATAGAAAGAGACCTGTTACAGGGATTAAACTCACCCAGGAAGGGATTACATCTATCCAGGTTCAATTGTAGGTATCGGCATTATAATCCTCACTGGATAAGGGGATCAACAATGGTGAGCGTGGTTTGTTCAATGATCCGCACTTGGATTGGTTTTGCAATCCACAAGGAGAAAAAATATGCTAAAACAACTTCAATCACAGATTGAACGCATTAATGGTCTGGGGGCAGTTTATGTAGATGCCCGTTGGTATCCTTTTGAGGAATCCAATACGATGGTAATGTGGAATGGGAACTTAAAAACAGCCTCATTTCATCGTGAAAGCGGAATTGGTATCAGAGTGCTGTATAAGGGTGCCTGGGGTTTTTCTGCAGCTTCTGACCTCAGCAATATAAGCGCCTTGTTTGATAAAGCTTTCGATAACGCACGAATTGCTGCCCAACGAGTGACTCTCCCGGTCAGGCTGGCGGAGAAAGACTCCATCAAGGCTGAGTTTTCAAGCCCCAACCTGGTTAACCCTTTCACAGTACCGTTGAGCGATAAGGTTTCCTTTTTGCAAGAAATGGATGAAAAGCTCAATCAGGAAGGGGTGTTTCAGCGAGTGAGCAGCTTGGAGTTCATCAGGAAACAGCTTGTATTCCTGGATTCGGAAGGAAGTGAGATCGAAAAGAATATCGTTGAGGTCTTTGCTAGCCTTGGAATCACAGGCTTGGATGATCAGGGTGAGACTCATGAACGAAGTTTTACCCTCGGCAGACAGGGCGATACTCGTGGTTGGGAATCCATCGATCGAAACCTCTTCGTTGAGAATGCCGAAAGGATCGTGAAAGAGTTGAACCAGTTACTAATCGCTGATGAATGCCCCAAAGACGACCGCTCGGTCATTCTTCTCCCCGGGATTATGTATCTGCAGACACATGAGACGATTGGGCATGCCTTAGAGCTTGATCGCATTCTCGGATATGAATTATCTTATGCCGGGGGTTCGTTTGTAACCCTGGATGATTTTGGGGTTTTACGTTATGGTTCGGAAAAACTAACTGCTCGGGCAGATGCTACACTTTCGAATAGCCCAGGTAGTTTTGGTTATGATGATGACGGCATCCCTGCCCAGAATAACCTATTAATCGATAAAGGGATCCTGGTAGGGGCAATCACAGGAAGACAGATGGTGGAAGAGGCCAATGCCAGGGCAAAGAGACAAATCTTTACCGGGAGTAGTGGTGCTAACCGGGCTACATCTTTCTACCGGGTACCTATCGAGCGTATGACAAACATCAACATCGATCCTGGAGAAGATGGCACATTGGATGATATGATTGCCAATACTGAGAAGGGGATTGTCCTGGACAATGAGCGAAGCTGGTCGATCGGCTCAAACCGCGAGCAGTTCCACTTTGGCACTGAAATCGGATGGCTTGTAGAAGATGGACAGATCATCAAGGTAGTGAAGAATCCCACTTATAAAGACGATACAGTAAAGTTCTGGAACTCGCTTTCCGCAGTCGGCGATCGGTCGACATGGGAAGTGAGATTTGTTGAAAATTGTGGTAAAGGACAGCCAAACCAAGTTATGCAGTTGGGACATGGCGTTCCGGTTTGCCGCTTTGACAATGTCAGGATAGGAGAATAGTCGTGAAAGACAGAATCTTAGAGACTTTAAGTGATCTGCGATCCTATGCCCTAGGAAGGGGATATTGTGTCACGCTTTCTTACCATGAGGAAGATAGTTATTTAATGCGTTTTGCCAACTCGGCGATATCCTTAAATACCAATGAGCACCTGATTCGATTGGATATCACCGCGTATGAAGGTAAAAAACGAGCGAATTATGCTTTAATCACGGACCTGGAAAAAGTGGATGAGATGAAAAAGGGGATCGATACCGCTGCTGAGATTGTGGTTCATTCGCAACCGCTTCATTATGAACCAACCATTCCTCAATTCAAAGAGCACTTTGTTGATGAAAGCGCTTTTGATCCCTCACTGGCGAAGATCAGTAATGAGGATAGGCTGTATTACTTTAATAAAGCGGTTGAGGGTTTGGAAACAGAGCAGATCCGATTATCGGGCATCTTCTCCAATGGTACTAACATTGTCGCCCAGATTAATACGGCTTCTGAGAACGCCCAATATTTCAAGACATCGGATGCTCAGATTACTGCTGTATTGGCTCATACCGTAGATAAGTGGGAAGTAATTGCTGAACAATCCGCCCAGAAAATAGGAGACTTGGATGCTACGGATGTCCATCATGAGTTGGCATTCCTGGTAGAGACATATCAAAATAACCCAGCACAACAGCTTCCCCTTGGTCGATATGATATCGTATTTGGTTCAGCAGCCACAGCAGAGATGATCGGTTTTATGGACTGGATAGGATACAATGGTGGCTTGATGAAACGTGGATACTCCTTCCTGAATGAAAGTCGGGTCGGAGAGAAAGTGTTTTCTGGGTGGATCAACCTTATTGATGATCCAGGATATCTGGAAACCTTCCCATATCTGCGTGACCTTACTGGCATCCCTCGAAAGCAATATCCAATCTTTGATGCTGGCGTTTTTAAAGGATTCTTGTGGACTCAAGATGATGCTGATGAGTTTGGCGCAGAACCCACTGGGCATACTGTTCCACATAATAGCCTTGTGTTAAGATCCGGAGAAGCACAAATTAATACTCTGGAGGGATTGGTGGGAATGAAGCGGCAAAAGGATATGCTGTATATACCTTTCTTGCACTACATGAATATTGTCAACCCCTCTAAAGGCGTAATCACGGGGAGTTCACGGTTCGGAGCACTCTTATTGAAGCGTGATGGGAGTGTGATAACACCTTATAATGTCCGCTTGACCCAAAGCTTGTTAGATATCTTTGGAGAAAAAGTGGCGTGGTTATCAGAAAAAACGATCCCATATAATACCTCCCAAAGTTATGGAGCACGAAACCCGACAGCGATGATCGTGCCCAGGTTCCTGTGTGCTCGGGACCTGGAGATATCTCACTCCAACCCTTCGTTTTAAGGATGATGAGCGAATACAGCCGGACAATATAGGCGGCAGTACGCCAATCTGTATTGTTTTATCTGCAACCTGTTATACCCCTTGATAAGCATTGATCATTATGCGATGTTGTTTATCATTTACTTGTTCCAGGTCCCAAAATTCACTGCGTTTGTATTGAAGCCACTCGAAATAACCCACGGTGACTCCACCAGAATTACATAAAATGTCAGGAAGCACCTGAATACCTCTTTGCTGCAAATATCAGCCCCCTTGATATCTATAGATCTGTTCGCTCCTTCTGCTATTAACCTGACTTTCAACAAAGATGCTGACTTAGCAGTGATTTGATTTTCTAAAGCGCTGAGATGAAGACATCCGCCTTGGCCCTAATGAATGGTAACCACAGCAATATCCACGCCCTGGAGGCAATATGTGCTCAGGAGGGAGAACGGGACCAGATTTACTGTACGAGTGACCTGGTGGATTATGGTCCGTTCCCGCGTGAAGTCCTGGCATGAATTAGAACGCGTGGTGTTGTCTGTACCCAAGGGAGCCATGATAAGTGGGTGGTAATGAATTACAGGTGGGGTAATTTTTTGAGGAAAGTTTCCAGAAGAGAACGAGCCCGGGTGCACCACAATGCTAGTTTGCTACAGGAAGAAGATATCCTGTTCTTGGAATTCCTACCAGAATCAATCACTTTTCAGCTTGATGTCATAAAATATGGGATGACTCATCTTTATAAAGAATATGAAGAGATCGTTAGTTTTTATGCTTTTGAGGATTTCCGAAAAACTAAATTCGGAGTGTTTTAAGGAACCGATTTCAACCGTCTGATCTTGGGTCATACCCATCGGCAGGCTGTACGCTACCTGAGACCTGAGTAACTGTGTACTGTGGATAAATCCCGGAAGCGTTTCCTACCGGCGAGCTGATGATCCTGACCAGACAGCGCATTATGCTACGATAATTGATGGGGTGATCTCCCTAAAACGAGTGGTATATGACCTCCAACCTCTAAGGAAGTATGTGTAGGGTGTTTCCTTGAATAAATCGGAAATAAGAATGACTGAATGGTTTTTTGGGAAGCATTGAAAGGGAAGGTGAATAGTAAAGGAACTTACAAACCAGGGATCTCTTCGATACTTCCTGGTCTTTGCCTCATGTATAAAATAAATGAGGCTGTCCAAAAAGGGCAGCCTCGTTTATATATAAATCCGGAATGATCAACCTCTCCGGAACATTCCTCGTAATAGGATGGTGGCGCCGATGATGATTAAGACGATGGGCCAGATTAAGGCCCAGTTTCCCAGACCGATACCAAAGAAAACCACAGCTAAGATAAAAGTTCCCAGGACGGGTCGGCGGTAATTTGGCACAGTCAGGCGAATTATGACCTCAATTAGCAGGATTACGCCAGCACCGAGAAAGAAAAGCGGCCACACTTCTCGAGCGAAGGGGAAATGAAATGGTAGACCTGAGAAGCTGTTTCGAAAACGGGCTAGAAACCCGAAGTTGGATGCGAGCCAGACCACTCCAGCCCAGATCAAGATGAAAGCCCAGATAAGGGTTCCTAAGGGGTCTCGGCGATATTTTTCTTCATAAGATTTCTCCTCAGCCGATTTCTCCTCCACTGATTTTTCTTCTCGTTTTTGCATCTCTTTTTCTTCGTATTTTTCATCGTGATAACTCATGACTGCCTCCTTTGGTATATAAAATTATTCATTCATCTTTGTATAGCATAGCACAAAAAACTTATTGAGCAAAGAGGAAAATCGCTCTGGAATTGATCCTCTCTTTTGATTCATGATTTTTATTATTGATTAGGAGTACAAAATAAAATATTAAAACTCGGGGTTGTTCGCATCAAGGACTGATGCTTGTATTTTGCCACCAATGAAGTGGCTGAGCAGAATCTGTAGATCATCTAGCGCATTTTCTATATTCGTTTTCCCCTTGCGATGGTGGGCTTCAATGGTAAAAATGGCTGCGTTAGTTTCGAGGCGCGTGGCAGACTCATCACTCTGACGCCAGCACCATCGCCTGGCGACTACAAGGTTATTCTCATCATTGAAGATGACCTCCCCAGGGTCGGGGTGTTCACATTCTTCTAAGAATAATGGAGTGAAACATTCATGACCTTCCGCAAAACAAACAGTGATTGGTAGAGATAAATGGCGGGTGTCAAAAGCAGCAACAGGTAGCGCGTAACGAATACTGACCAAATTGCAGATATCGACGATTGAATTAATGGAAGGGACATCGCCTTTCTTTGTTAATCGGCGGAGAAGGGCTTCAGCCGCGCTTCGATACTTGGTGGGGTTTACGCCAAAAGTACGAAAAGCTGCTCGCCAGGCACTCAAGGATTCAAGCTCGCTCAGGGAGGTGTCACCAATCTTGGTTAGCGCGGCTTGTTGTTCTGTCTGGTAAAGAGTTTGAAGGGCTTCAGATGGAGGACAGTTGTTCATGTCTCTGGCGACCAGGGCTCCACAAACGATGTCTGGAAAACGAGAGAGGATTTCTGGGTGGTAACGGAAATATGTCATAAATTACCTCTAATAGTCTTTGGTTTATAATTGCCAGACCAGCATTCGAGCGCTGGGTAAATTGTCAACCACACTATCCCTATTGTGTTTAGGGCACAATTTACATATGATAGAATTTTATTTTCTTTGATGAGCAACATTTTTACTCGGGAGTATTCTATCTTAATATAATCTTGGAATCTAGTGGTCTGTCAAATCTCATTCTTAATAATGTCATTCTGAACGAAACGAAGTGGAGTGAAGAATCTCTACCTTGTGCTGACTGAAACCTTACCTTCTTTATTGATAGTTATCCTATATATTCATACTTGACAGACCACTAGTGATTTAACAAATATTAAAATTTGGATTTTCTTTCTGCATGAAGCGAAGAATCTCATCCTTGATTCAGGAAATCCTTTTTTTGCTTCGCTCCACGCAGGATGACGGCCGAATGAAATTCGGCTTGGCAGTTTGCTGGAATAACCTCAACAAACCGCCGATGAGGTTACGAACAATGGTGATGGAAAGAACACAAAAAGGCATCAGGGTGCTATGTATCGAAAATCCTCTATGTTTTCTTGTCTCTAAAATTGGTTTGAATGCCAGATAAAGGTTATTTATGGAACAAATCGCTACGATTTCACTTTTTATTTTTGGAAGTATTACACTACTAAGCCTGATTGGATTCGGGGTGATGTCATTTTTTGAAAAGGAATACCGGGCTTCACGAGTAGCATTGACAGCCGCAATTGGAGGCGGTGGAATATTTTTAGGTTTAACGGTGCTACCACAACCTGTTCCCTTGGTTGCTTTCTGGTTAATAATTACCTCCTTAGTGGGGCTAATTATTTTATTTTTTCTGCCGATTGGTAAGGTTGATCCAGTTAATGATATTCCTCGGACACGTTTTGATGAGCGGGAAATCATGTTTGCTCGTATTGGATTATTGCCAGGCACGTCGGAATATAAAAGTTATTATTCTTCGCATCCGAACCACGAGATTGAGGACAATATCACCAGGTCTAAACCTGGTTTATTATCTCCAGGATCGAAATTTGCCAACCCTTTACAGTTTGCCAGCGTTGAGGGTAGTTTCTTCATGACCGAATCACTCAGGGATGCGGTGGACGGACCAGTTTCGAAAGAGATTCAAACTTGGAACACAAAAGAAATGACATGGTATGTCAAGAATCTGGCATGTTTTTACGGGGCAAAAGACGTCGGTGTGACTCTGCTGCAACCCTATCATGTGTATTCCCATATTGGAAGAGGTTCGGGGACATATGGTGAGCCCCTGAGTGTAATGCATGCTTATGCCATAGCTTTCACAGTAGAAATGAATTATCGATTGGTTGGGACAGGTCCTCACCCACCAACCTCCATGGAAACCGGAAAACAGTATGTAGAATCAGCTCGGGTGGCAGTTCAGTTGGCAGGGGCAATCCGGGCGATGGGATATCCAGCCCGAGCCCACATCGATGGGAACTACCGTGTCATCGCACCTCTTGTTGCTCGTGATGCAGGTCTGGGGGAGATTGGACGGATGACCTTATTGATGACTCCTCGGGAAGGGCCGCGCGTCCGTCTGGGAGTGGTAACCACCGGCCTGGAGCTGATCCCGGACTCTCGTAAACCTAACCAGGCTGTTATCGACTTCTGCACTATCTGTGAGAAATGTGCTCGGGTCTGTCCATCTGACTCAATCCCATTCGGGCCGCGACAGGAAATTAATGACGCTACCCGTTGGAAGCTCAACCCGGATACCTGCTTCCGATATTGGAACGTGGCTGGGACAGACTGTGCCCGGTGCATGAGTGTTTGTCCCTTTTCACATCCTAACAACTTCAGTCATAACCTGATCCGTTGGGGTATTCAGCACTCTGGATTCTTCCGTCGAGTAGCGTTGTGGATGGATGACCTGTTTTACGGGAAGAAGCCAAAACCTCGTCGAGGACCGAAATGGGTAGATGTGCATTATAATGTGGGGTTTCCCCAAAAAAATATTTAAGAAGAACTGTCGTTATCGCGTTCCCAACGGTCAAGGGCTTTCTTCAACCAGAGGTAATGGCTTCCATCTTGGGTATGCTGTTGTTCGAACTGGATCAAACGGTCTACAAGTTGGCGATCACCACCAACCCTGGTGAGCAGTTGACTGTAAAGATATGCCTGATCTAATTCCGTCCCAAAGACTTCTTCTATAGAATAAGGGCTGCCAGTTAATCTCTTAAATATTTCTCTTATCCAGGAAAAAATAGACTTGTATCGGTGGATTGACTCCTGAAATCCATCAAAATATTCTTGATCAAACTCGTCCTTTTGCTCATAAAGGTTAACGCCGCATTCGGGACAGCGAGTAAGCTTGTAGTAGATCAGCGCACCGCATCTGGCACACTCGATCTCGTCTTCTTTCGGTTGGGGATCTAAACTAAAAGGCATCAGTTTCAAGCCTTGCTATCTAAAAAAACCACCACACCATAAAACAGAATCAAGCTGTACTGCAATCGCTCCAATATCGAGATATGACTGGTAATCTTCCTGAGTATATACTCCACCTCCGCCGATGACAGGTATTCCACTCTCGATAAGATTCTTTGTTTTGGCTAAAGCCTGAGGTAACAAGCCTGGTCCGTATAAGCGCCCAGTTATCAGAGAGCCTAATGGTCCGGGAAGGATACCGCGCGGTGGGGCGATGCTGACCGCGTTTATATCCGTCATGTTTAAAGCAGCTATCAACTCCGGACCAGCTTCAAAAGGTAGTCGGACGATCACCGCAAGTTCGACAAGAGCTGCTACTGCCATTGCATAAGCCGCATCAGGACTAATTTCTGGTGGTAAGCCGATTTCGACTCCGATGATACCTTCAACTCCTTCTAAATGTCTGACCATCCTTTCCACTGTGTCCGCATCCTGGGCTAAAAGGTGAACGATGATGGGCACTGGAGAACTTGCCCATCGCCTGGCATAGTGGCGGATGATTGCCCTTAATCCTGGATTTGGATAACCAGTATGGACCAGGAAACCACCGGGAAAGGGTATAAAGCGCTCCCCTCTCGCTGGTGTACGGGGTGCCCAACTTGTAGGGTTGGTCACGAAACCACCAAGTCCGGTGAAGTTAAACAGGGTTTTCAAGTCTGGGGAGAACCCCAGGCTACCGGCAGCATTCATAAGAGGTTTTTGCAGGTAGAGTTCTGTTTTGGACATTTGAAATCGAGTATTTAACTAGGAAGCCTTAAGGGTTTCACGCGAATTCTTAACCGATAATTATTTGTAGAAACAAACAACCCTATGATTGTTAAAATTTATAAAAATGTTTAGGGTGAATTAAATCATGGATTTTTCAGTGGCCTCATGATCGAAAAAGGGGGTTCATTTCATGGCTTGTTTCTTCTCCATGGACTCAGGATCTGAATAAATTCGTCCTGTGGCTCACCTTTCAAAGGCGGATGCACTCGGTGAAAACTTTCTACGCTAAGCAGGATTTCAGGGATGGTCAGGCGGTACCCAGCTTGTTTCGACCCGCGACGTAAAAACAGGGCATGTTGAGAGATATGGCAATAGGCTGCTCGTGCCTTTTGCGCCATGGCTGATGAGACATCAAGGATGAGATGGGCTGGGTCAGCGGAATTTGCCTGTCGTGTTCGTGGGTGATCGGGAAAAATAGCGCTGAAGGTGTACAAAAGTGGCGCATCTTTTTCGAGTTGTTCTACTGCAGCCCGAACAGCCATATTCGTCAGTATGTGACCTGGATGTCCGTATTCGCCATTGCTACCGTGGGTAATGATGGCGTCAGGCTGGATTTCCTGGATACCTCGAGTTATTTTTCCAGCTAAACCATCGAAATTTTCGGTATATGGGTATAGTTGGTCACTTTCACCGATGAGGGGATCCAGGTAGCCTAAGAAAGAAAGTGAACCGCCGCCCAACGCTTCGATCGCCTGGATCAATTCTCTTTCCCTGTAAATGTGAATATCTTTTCGAGATGAAACTGCTGGTTCACCAAGTTCACCTCCCTCGCCACGAGTTGCACAGAGGAAGTGGATTTGAGCCCCGGCTCGATTTAATAAGACCATAGTACCACCACTGAATATGGTTTCGTCGTCAGGATGAGCGAAGATCGTTAAAATTTTCATAACAGGGGCTGGATAAGGTTGGGTGGAAAATTCCAGTGAAGAGGAGGCGACTCTTTTTTACCAATCTAATTCCTTGAGATCAAAAACTGGTCCTTCTTTACATGCCATCCGATATCTTCCTTTGCGGGTGGGGACTGCGCAGACGCCACAATCCCCAAATGTGACGCAAGGCATTGGTGTCAGGATTAAGGCTTGAGCTGGGCAGGGAAGAAGGTCGACGGGATTTAATTTCAGCCAATCTCTGAGATGGGAAAGATCTGCCAGGGGGATTTCCACAAGCAGGAGGGTTGGCCAGGAAAGGGATTCATGTAGCGTATAGATTGAGTGGACTTCAACGGCAGCCGGTAACTCTTCCGGGCGTAGATGCTCCGGGAGAAAGACAGCCACATCTGCGCCTGACTTCAAAGCGGGTCCAATTAGGGGCAACATACGGTTGAGAGTATTGCTGAAAGTGGCGATTCCTAGGCGACGGGCGGTTGCGTAACCTTGAAAGCTTTTCCCTAACGGGCCGCGAAGGGTCAGCCTGGTTCCAGGGGTCCAGGTGGAAGGAATAGGTCCAAGAAGTGGAATGGATAGGGAATCCATACCTCTCTGAAACCCTTCTAGAAAAAGGCATTGTCCTAAGGGATTGTCATATTCTTCAGGATTGTAAGCGAGAAGATATTGGCCTGGGTGGGGAATTATCTTGTTGGTACATTCAACTTGTGCAGCACGCTCTCCCTGCGAATCCATCTGGATTACCCTGATAATGCCCGTATCGTAGTTCATAATCGCATGGTATCATGATTTTGAAGGATTGTTAACGATATATCAGAAGTCTTTCCTTGCAATGTCTCTACCAGTTTTTGGGTTATAATTTTCACGATTTCAACCAAGAAACCTTTAGGCATTTAGGTATCATTACCTTAACCGGTTACGATTCGTAATTCGTAATATTTTTTTGCCATGTCGTTAATAATCTTCAATCAGCATTAATCTAAATCCCAAAGGAGTAGAAATGAATATCACCATTGTTGTGTCTGCTATTGCTGGCCTATCCTGGTTAGTTGTCGTAGCCCTCGTGGTCTTGGTAATTTTGCGTGCTACACGTCGACAGCCGGTGAAAGCGGTAACCACCGGACTGATTGTCTCCCTGGCATTCGCCTTAATTATAAATACCGTCAGCGCGGGGTTGGTCTTTATTGAACCACAGGAGCGAGGTGTGGTGATCTCAGCCCTTCAGAAAGGCATTCGGCCTCAAGCATTGCAACCAGGCCTGAGCTGGGTGGTGCCTTATTTTGAGAACGTGGTTACTTATTCAATCTCGCGGCAGACCTATACTATGTCGATCGCTGCGGAAGAGGGGGAGATTAGAGGAGATGACTCGGTTGAGGCACGAACATCAGATGGTCAGGTGGTTTTGGTCGATGCTTCGATTATTTTTACTATAGACCCCGCAAGAGTCACAGATGTTCACATCATGTGGCAGGACCAGTATGTCAACAATCTGGTGAGACCCCAGGCGCGTGGCGTGATCCGAGAGGCTGTGTCCCAGTTTAGAGTCGAGGAAGTTTACAGTATAAAACGGACGGAATTAAATCAACAGTTGAACCAGAAAATGTCAGATAAATTGGAACAAGGTGGGCTGTTATTGGTTGACTTTGTACTCCGAAACATTACTTTTTCCGATGAGTACGCTCAAAGCGTGGAACAGAAACAGATTGCTGAACAAAAAGCCCAGGAAGCCGCTTTTGTGGTCGATCAGCGCAAACAAGAAGCCGAACAGGTCCGTCAGACGGCACAAGGCGCTGCGGATGCTGCAGTCTTAGAAGCGGAAGGGAAAGCCAAGTCCTGGGTGATCGCTGCCAATGCTGAAGCTGAAGCTTTGGTAATCCAGGCAAACGCAGCTGCAGAAGCGCGGCTGATCCAAGCAAAGGCTGAGCAGCAAGCCCTGCAGTTAATTGCCGCTGCACTGGCAGCAAACCCCGACCTGTTGAATTATGAATATATCCAGAAGCTCGGTCCTGGGATCCAGGTGATGCTGGTGCCTAACGACAACCCATACCTGTTACCGCTCCCCAGTCTGATGGGCGATGAGACCACGGAAGCCACAATCCTCCCTACTCCCTCAACCGTAATAACGGATACAGCCCCTTAATTCTAAGACTTCGGAAGTTATAAGAACTTCCGAAGTCTTCATATCTCATGACGAACACTGAAACACCTTCTGAGAAAAAAATACGCCTCACCACACTTTCCTCTTGTTCTGGTTGAGCGTCCAAGTTAAGCGCTGACGCGCTGGCGCAGGTGCTGCGCCCGTTAAATAATTTCTTTGACCCAGATGCTTATCCAGATCTGTTGGTTGGATTGGGGCAACCTGATGATGCTGCGGTATGGCGTCTGGATGATCAACGCTCCCTGGTGGTGACGACAGATTTCTTCACCCCGGTCGTGGATGATGCCTATTATTATGGAGCCATCGCTGCTGCAAACAGCTTATCCGATGTCTATGCAATGGGAGGAACCCCCTTCCTGGGGTTGAATATTGCTGCTTTCCCACCCGACTTACCTACAGAAGTTGCTGGTCAAATCCTACTTGGTGGAGCGGAAAAAGCCAGAGAAGCTGGCGCAGTGATCGCCGGTGGTCATACTATACAAGATAAAGAACCAAAATATGGTTTGATTGCAGTAGGATTTGTTGACCAGCGAAAGATGATGACAAAAGACCGGGTAAATCCGGGGGATTTTTTAGTATTAAGCAAGCCTTTAGGAATCGGTACAACCACGACAGCAATCAAACAAGAGTGTGCAATCCAGGATGATATTGATCAGGTGATCGGTTGGATGGTACGCCTGAATCGCGATGCAGCTCAATTGGGTTTGGAATTCGGGGTTCGTGGGGCGACCGATGTCACTGGTTTCGGCTTGCTTGGTCATGCCTGTGAGCTGGCCCAGGCATCCGGTGTAGGGCTGCGTTTGGACTGGGATAACATCCCATTCACTCGGGGAGCTTATCGCTATGCTACGGAATTCATCTTCCCGGGAGGTGCTTCCGATAACCGTCTTTTCTTTGGTTCTCAGGTTAAGTTTTCTCGTGATTTGCCAGAGGAAAACCAAATGCTGCTTTTTGATCCACAAACCAGCGGAGGTTTGTTAATGGCTGTCCCTGCTGGGAAGCTTGGTGCCATGCTCACCCGTGCGGACGAGATCAAACAGCCTCTCTGGGTAATTGGAGAGGTGGTTAAGGGCGAAGGAATTGAGATTGTTTAACCCATCTTCAGCGTGAACATGATAAGAGCCAGGTTTCTCGAATAAAACGGAAAAATTTCCCACAAACTTTTATGCGGTCATAATGGTGAATTACAATTTTACTACCAATAAGCTCAGGAGTCCGTTTGGACCTGAAAAAATTCGTTTCCAAGATTTTCCTTCAAAATAATTAGGCAAGTAAAATCATCCTTTTTTGCGATGATAGGACCAGCTAGAAATGGCAGGTAAATGGGTACTTGCCATATAACCTAGTTAAACAAAAAACCATCTCCAGAGTAGCAGCGTGCCCATGCCAATCAGGATGGTAAGAAGCAGGTTTCTAGTACGCCAGGCAACCAGGATGGAAATCACACTGGCAATCAGAGGGGCATTTGAAAGGTTAAAGGCAACGCGATTTCCTTCAGGGATAAGAACAGTAGTGGCAATTATCGCAGTGAGGACAGAGGGAGGCACGAATTTGAGTCCCTGGACTACAATCTTTGGTAATTGGATACGACTCACGAAGGATAGGATTGGATATCGAACACCAAATGTTACCGCAAACATACCCATTAAGAGCAGGATTTCGTTCATTTGATTGAAGACCTTTCAACAGTTACTCCAGTGATGATGCCTAAAAGGGTGGCGATGAATAATCCCATCTGATTGGGTAAGCTGTTAAGCACCAGGGCGGTCACCGCAGACACTAAAACTGTGCTAAAAACAGGTCGATCCTTTATCATGGGGACCAGCATTCCTATGAAGGTGGCGACCATGGCAAAATCCAATCCCCAGCTGGCTGGATCTGGGATTGCGCTCCCCGCAATAATGCCGATGAAGGTACAGAGCTGCCAGTTTGTATACATAAACACTGCTGACCCAAAAGTGAACCAGTGTTTGTACGGGGATAAATTAGAACGATTATAACGTTGAATAGAAACAAGGAATGTTTCATCCGTCAGCCAGAAACCGAGGGGAAGCAGCCACTTCTGAGGTAAATTTTTCATATGGGGAGCGAGAGTAGCTGCATAAAGAGCGTGGCGTAAATTTACGATGAATGTGGTCAAGATGATTGTGCCTGCACTTGCACCCGCCGCAATCAAGCTTACTGCGATAAACTGCGAAGAACCAGCAAAAACAATCAATGACATACCCATAGTCCCTTCTACTGTTAGCCCGGCAGTCACTGCCAGGGCGCCAAAGATTATGCCGAAGGGAATTGCACCAACGACAAGAGGGAAGGTTGCTTTGAAGCCATTCAAAAATTCTGTTTTGCGGGTGGGGTTCATCGATTGTTCATTTTTTAGTCTCCAGTAAAGGAGAAGAAAACCATATTGGTAAAAATATTGGGCAATTATACACCGGACAACCTGTACCAAATTTCTATCTCCATGCTATGATTGTGCTATTAACAATTTATTAGGAGGCAGGCACTATGAAAGTGGTTGTGATTGGTTCGGGTCTTTCGGGGTTAACAGCTGCGGCGAAGTTGGCGCAGGAAGGAGCCGATGTGACTATATTTGAGCAGTTTGAACGGGTTGGTGGAGTCACTGCTCCAGTCGAAAAAGAAGGTTTCAAGTGGGACTTGGGGCAGCTCTTGGTAGAGGGCTTTGGTCCTGATGAACCTACCGGGGAAGTCTTGGCAAATTTGGGTCTTACAAGTCAGGTACCCATTGAAAAGGATGATCGTGGATATATCTTTCCAGATTTCGCAATAATCAAACCTGAGACCTATCAAGGATTAAAATGGCGGATGGATTTCCTGAAGGAAATATTTCCAGAGGATGCAGTTGGGTTAGATGAATACTGGCGAGGTTACATGCACTTTACCCGACTGATGACATTGGGTAGGGCAATAGAAAAAACGAAAGGACTTCGCAGACTGCTCCTAAATCTAAAACTTTACTGGACCCTTCTTCCTTTTCTACCAAAGCTAAAATGGAGTTCTCAGCAGTTAATGGACCAATATTTCAAGTCTAAAAAACTGCAATGTGTCTTTATTTCCATCCTGGCTGATTTCTTCACCAAGCCAAGCCAATTCATGGGATTAGGGGTATTTGCCTTGAATTATGAAACTTTTTATGAGTCGCGCATCCCCAAGACCCTAGCGAAAGACACTGACCAGCTTTATCTTTATAACGTCCTGGGGGGCATCAGCGCCTTAGTGGATGCCCTAGTGGAGAAGATTGAGCGCTATGGGGGCAAGATCTATACGAGTAATGCAGTGACCAGGATCGAGGTAGAGGAGAACCGGGTTGCCGGGGTGGTTGATCAACACGACCAGGTTACAGTGGCAGATGTTGTGGTCGCTTCGGGTGGAGCAAAGGAGACTTTCTTCAAACTGGTGGGCGAGCAAATTCTTCCTGCTGGCTTTCTCCAGGCGGTCAATGAAATTCCATTAATGGATTCAGTCTTCATGGTGCACCTGGGTGTAGATTTTGATCCTACGCCCTATGTCCATGGGGTCTGTACATATTTTTATGGTACTTATGATATTGAGGGGGGTGTCGAGGAAGCTAAAGAAGGAGTTTATCATGAAGGTGAAAAAGGCCTGGTCGTACACATCCCCTCTTTACACTCTCCTTCATTGGCCCCCGCAGGTCATCACGCCATGACGATTTACACGATCTGTCCGGATCGTCTTAGAGAGGGGAGTTGGGAAGATCGGAAAGAGGAATTTGCAGATAAGCTGATCCAATATGCTGAAGCCCACATTCCCGGTCTATCTGAACACATTCAGCAGCGGGTAGTCCTGACTCCCCAAGATTTCCGACGAAGGACTCATCTCGATCACCATGCTTTTGGCGGGATTGCACCGATTATGGGTAAATCTGGTATCCCTCATAAAACTCCTATTCAAGGGTTGTGGTTTGTAGGTGCACAAAGCCAAAGCGGTGGAGGGATAAATAATGTCATCCCCGCTGCCTTCCGTACAGCTCAGACGATCCTAAGTATCGAATGCGAAGATTGATTCTGGTTCGGCATTCTGAATCGAGAGTAGATCCGGCGATCCTCCCACAGCACTGGGTTTTAACTTGGGAGGGAAGACGGCGATGTTTCCTTCTTGCATCAAGATTGGCGGTTCTCAACCCCGAACTCATCATCACCAGCGAGGAATACAAAGCTCATGAGACTGGAAAGGTCTTGGCGGACATACTTGATCTGGAATGCATCACAGCACCGGACTTGCATGAACACAAGCGTGAAATGGTAGAAATTTATGGCCAACAAACCTGGTTTAAGCTGATTGAACGATTCTTCACCTACCCCAGCGAATTGATCTTTGGCTTAGAAACAGCGAACCAGGCAAGGGATCGATTTTCTGAGGCGGTTCATTCTGTCATGGAGCAGCATTTTGGGAGCGCCCTAGCGGTGGTCAGCCATGGGATAGTAATGTCATTATATTACCAGGACTTGACCGGGAAAGACCCTTTTATTTTTTGGCGTCAGCTTGGATTACCGGGATTTTATACGGTCTCCTGGCCTGATTGTGAGGTAATATCTACCGTAATGGATATTCTGTAAAAGATAACACGAAGGAAGATAAAAGAATCAAATAGGTTTTGTTTCTCAAGGAGATGATAATGAACGATCGACCTGGTTGTCTGTCTGGTTTTCTAAAATTAACTTTTTTGAATGTCATCTTTAAATTCCTGCAGGACCGTTTTGGATTTGGTCGAGGTTTATCTTGCACGGGATGTGGGTGTGGTTTTATCTTATTGATCCTGCTCATCGCCCTAAGCTGTTCGGTGATCACTGGGACGAATTGGTTTGATTTTAGTTTTTAGCCCAGAATCGCATTCCATAACCTAGTTTCCCCATCATTTTGGGAGCGCAAGGTTAAAAGAAGATTATGAAATTTGGTTTCCAATTTAACAGCCACCGTTCAACAGTGATCAGTTCGCGGGGCATGGTTGCCACTTCACAACCCCTGGCTGTAGCGGCTGGGTTGGAAGTACTTGGGAGTGGTGGGAATGCTGCCGATGCGGCGGTGGCGACCGCAGCAGCTTTGAATGTCACAGAGCCGACATCAACTGGTATAGGCGGGGATGCTTTTGCCCTGTATTACGATGCATCAGCAAAGAGAATAACTGCCTTGAATGCCTCTGGACGAGCGCCGAAAGCATTAACCCTTGAAAAGTTGTCGAGGGAAGGCTTTGCGGGTGAATTACCGCCCTTTCACCCATACACTATTACGGTCCCTGGGGCTTGTTCAGGCTGGTGTGGTCTTGTCGAACAGCATGGTCATCTAGACATGGCAAAAATACTGGCACCAGCGATTCGACTTGCGGAAGAAGGTTTCCCGGTCGCGCCGGTCACAGCTTACTTCTGGGAAAGAGGTGCAAATCGACAACTGAAAAACGCTCCTAACGGTAAGGAGCTAACCATTGATGGTCGCGCTCCGAGACCCGGAGAAATCTTCCGAAATCCAGGCCTGGCGCGCACGATGAGAGTAGTTGCAACTGAGGGGTTGAAAGCCTTCTACCAGGGAGTGATTGCTGAAGCGATCGCAGCTGAGGTTCAGGGAGTAGGCGGTTGCCTAACGGTTGAGGACCTGGCATTGCACACCGCCACCTGGGATAAGCCGATCAGTACCACCTACCGCAGCTACCGGGTCTGGGAATGCCCACCGAACGGACAAGGATTAACCGCCCTGATTGGACTGAATATCCTGGAGGGATTTGACTTGACAGATATTTCACCTCTTTCAGCAGAGAGGTTGCACCTCCAAATCGAGGCGTTACGTCTGGCATTTGCCGATACCCGTTGGTATGTAAGCGACCCGGTCTTCAACCAAATTCCAGTAGACCATTTGCTTTCCAAAGATTATGCTGATACCCGCCGAAAGAGGATAAATGTTTTCCAGGCAACCCTCGACCAGACTCGTGGTACACCTATCTCATCTTCGGATACGGTTTACCTGACCGTGGTAGATGGCAGTGGTAATGCCTGCTCTTTTATTAACAGCAATTACATGGGATTTGGCACGGGGATCGTGCCTAAAGGCTGGGGCTTCAGCTTACAGAATCGTGGTCATAATTTCAACCTCGAACCTGGACACCCCAATGTACTTGCTCCAGGCAAGCGACCTTACCATACGATTATTCCAGGAATGATAACAATAGAAGCAGGACCAGAGATGGGAGATGGGGAGTTGTTCGCCAGTTTTGGAGTGATGGGTGGTTTTATGCAACCACAGGGGCATCTACAGGTTGTAAGCGGTTTAATTGATGATGGTTTGGATCCACAGAGTGTCTTGGATCAACCGCGTTTCGTCATCCATTCAGGGGAGGCTGGCGGTGAAATTGGTTTGGAGGATGGAATTACGAAAGGTGTTCTAAGTCAGTTACAGCAGATGGGACACCCGGTGGAAATGGTTAGCGGTTATGACAGGGCAGTTTTTGGTAGAGGCCAGGTGATCATCCGAGATAGGGAAAGTGGCGTGTTATGCGGTGGAAGTGACCCACGAGCGGATGGTTGTGCGATGAGTTTTTAAACATAATATATGGCCTTGAACATAAAAAGCAGCTGAATTTTCAGCTGCTTTTTATGTTTTTGAGGGTAGATATTATTTATCCTTGCTGTCATCTTCACCTGTTTCGTTTTTTTTATCTTTTTTATTTCCCCAATAAAGGAGGGCGATGGCTGCGCCAAGGGTCAGTGCTCCACCAGATCCTGGGGAGACCATCACCAGTATTAAGGTGGTGAAAAGTAGGAAACCGAGGTAGATAGCTATCTGTAGAGGCCATTTTGCTTCAGCATCTTTGTAAGCTTTTAGGGAGTACCAACCCTCAGCAAAACCAAATAGTCCCAGTCCTGCTAAACGAAGAAGATTGCCCAAGAAAGTTGTCAGGTCAAGAAAATTAAACATCATGTCTTCTCCTACTCTACACCAGTGACTTTAACATTAGGGAAAAACTGGTGTATAGTGCCCTCCACCCAACCACGCAGGGTAGCTGCAGAGAGTGGACAGCCAACACAAGCACCGCCTAAACGCACCTTCACTTCATCATCCTCGTATGAGACCAGCTCAACGGAACCCCCGTGGTATTGTTCAATGTAGGAACTGATCTGAGTGACGAGTCCTCTCATCATCTCGGCTTTGGAATAATTTTTTTCTCCATTCTGTACTGCCATCTCTCAACCTCCAATAGGTTTCACACCGTTCGTAAGAGCATGTTCTAACAAAGCAACTACCTGTTCATGCATCGCTGAACTTTTAAAGCGCTCGGCAACGACAGCCGCAAGGCGTTTGAGGATAAGTATACCTGTTTCTGGATGGTTTTGGCGGAACTTTTTTAAGTCTTCTCCTGGCACTATCAACATGCAGGTCTCCTCCAGGCAAACCGCTCCGGAAGTATACCTGCCACTTCCAAATGCAGCAGACCAACCAAAAACACCACCATCCTGGATACGAGCAACCGTGATGGGTTCGCCATCATCTGGTTTAAACCGGATGGCAACCATGCCACTGATAATGATGTAGAGATAGTCTGCAGGTGCCCCTTGTACAAATATGACCTGTTCTTCTCTACAATTGGTTAGTGAGAAAATGGATGTTAACAAAAATAACTGATCTTGGGTCAGATCTGAAAAAATGGAAAGCCGGCTCATTATTTGTGTTAACATAAGAAGATCTGCTGTTTGGCGGTTGTGTTTGGTCAATTCGACTGCTTCGCCTGAACTTGAATTGGTATTAATTTATCTGAACAAGGTGCTGTTCGCTAGTGGCAAATCTCCTCTTTGTGTTGACATTTGTCCTGTAGAGTAATGACGAATATTTTTGATAGAGAGGAAGATAGAAAAAGATTCAGAAAGGTTCAGAACTGAATCGTATTGCCCAATATTTGTTCTAATAAATAGAATCGGATGATTGATATTTAGAGATGACCCCTTGGAGATGAAAAAACTCCCGGCTGTTTACTGCCGGGAGTTTCGTGTTCTATGTTTGTTTACTTTAAGCTTCTACTTCGACCTTTTCTGAAACGATTTGTTTCTTCTTACCATCTGTGGCAATAAATGTGAGTTCGTTGTCGTCTTCATTGACATCCACAGTGACCGTATCTCCATCGGAAAAATCACCACCTAACAACTTTAGGGACAGAGGGCTTTCCAGGTGTTTCTGAATGGCACGCTGTAGAGGGCGAGCACCAAAGTCGGGATCGAAGCCAATTTCTGCCAACCAGGTTCGGGCAGCGTCGGTGATCTCCACCTTCAGCCCGTGTTCAGCCAGACGTTCTCGCACTTCCAACATCTGCAAGTCAACAATGTTTATCATATCTTCAATGGAGAGTGGTGAGAAAGTAATGATCTCGTCGATGCGGTTGATGAATTCAGGACGGAAGGTCTTTTTGAGTTCTCTTTCTATATTTCGCTGGGCTTCACGGTCTTCTGCTTCAACATTAGGCAAATTGTAGCCGATAGGACCTGATTTGCTGATGAACTTAGTGCCCAGGTTACTGGTCATTATCAGTACGGTATTACGGAAATCAACAATATGTCCCTGACCATCGGTTAGCCGGCCGTCATCCAAGATTTGAAGCAAAGCGTTCCAAACTTCTGGATGTGCTTTTTCGATCTCATCGAAGAGGATGACACGGTAAGGTCTGCGCCGGACAGACTCAGTAAGCTGCCCACCTTCCTCATAACCCACATATCCTGGTGGGGCACCAAAGAGTCGTGAGACAGTATGCTGTTCCCGATATTCACTCATATCAATCCTGACCAGGGCATCTTCATCGTCAAACATGAATTCAGCCAGGGCTTTTGCTAATTCAGTCTTACCTACACCTGATGGACCAATAAAGATAAATGAACCGATTGGCTTGCGAGGATCTTTTAATCCGGAACGCGCTCTTCGAATAGCATCTGAGATAGCGACAATGGCTTCATGTTGACCAATGATCCGTTCATGTAATCGGTCTTCCATATGTAGCAGTTTATCTGCCTCAGTTTCCAACATCTGGCTTACCGGGATGCCAGTCCACTGGGCGACTACCTCAGCCACATCGTCTTCATCGACAACCTCGTCCAACTCGTGTTCGGATTCCCACTCATCACGTTTGGCTTTAAATTCTTCTTCCATTCGGATGCGCTCGGATTTTTTCTCGGCAGCTCGTTCGTAATCCCGCTCTAGACCAGCCTGTTCTTCTTCTGCTGTCAGACGGTCGATTTCGGATTTCATGTCTTTGAGGTCTTGCGGCAGGGAGTACAGCGCAACCCGCAGTTTGGCAGCAGCCTCATCCATCAGGTCGATAGCCTTATCGGGAAGATGTCGATCGGAGACATAACGATCGGAGAGATGAGCCGCGGCGATCAAGGCGTCTTTAGAAAAACTCACCTTATGATGAGCTTCATAGCGATCTCGCAGCCCCATAAGCATTTTTATTGTATCGTCGATGTTCGGTTCTTCAACGAAGATTGGTGCAAAACGGCGTTCCAAGGCAGAATCTTTTTCTATATGTTTGTGGTATTCATCAAGTGTTGTAGCACCTACGCACTGTAACTCCCCACGAGCAAGGGCAGGTTTGAGCATATTGGATGCATCCAGGGCACCTTGGGCTGCACCAGCACCAACCACGGTATGGAGTTCATCAATAAAGAGGATGATCTCACCCTCAGCACGCTGGATATCTTCAATAGCAGCTTTCAAGCGTTCCTCAAATTCGCCTCGAAACCGGGAGCCGGCGATCATTGCACCTAAATCAAGCGAGACCACTTTCTTCCCGGATAGAATTTCGGGTACATCATTGGTGGCGATTTTTTGGGCCAATCCCTCGACGATCGCAGTTTTACCTACGCCTGCTTCGCCAATCAGCACAGGATTGTTCTTTGTGCGTCGGGAGAGGATCTGAATCAGTCGTAAAATCTCGACATCACGACCGATCACAGGATCTAGTTTGCCCTCTCGAGCCATCGTGGTCAGGTCGTGCGAGTATTTTTCCAAAACGCGGTATCGCGATTCGGCTTGTGGATCAGTGACCCGCTGACCCCCTCGAAGTTGTTGGATGGCTTCGTAGACTCGGTCTTTGTTCACCCCAGCTCCTTCGAGCAATCGAGTTGCCGGTGTATTCCGTTCACTCAAGATCGCCAAGAAGAGGTGTTCCGTGGAAATATATTCGTCTTTTAGCCGGTTAGCCTCCTGGTTAGCCAGGTCAACAATCCGTTTAACCCTCGGTGTAATAAAGATCTGTCCTGCGCCACCCCCAAAGATATTTGCCTTGGGACTGGTGCGGAGCACATAGTCCAGGCGGTCTGTCAAGGCATCAACATCTACCTTGAGAGTTTCTAATAATTGAGAGATAACACCCTGAGGCTGTTCAATCAGGGCAAGGAGGATATGCTCAGAGTCAATTTGATTGTGTCCATAGCGCTGGATTATTTCCGCAGCACGTTGGGCAGCCTCCTGGGCTCTTTCAGTAAAGCGATCAAATCGCATCATCTTTCTATTCCTTTATCATACAATTGCATGCGTCTTCGGGGAAAATTATCGATCATGGCAGGATATTGTCTTAATCCAATCGATAAGAAAAATTTTAATTGTCCATGACTTATCGATTGTCTTGATCTTCGCTCTTCCTTCAATATGCATACCAGTTTTAAGCCTGCCAACTTGATTATATCATTGGCAAGCCCAACAAGTCCTGTTTTAGGCGTTAGAAATTTATATGAAATAATTTCTAAAAAAGGGATGAGATGGGCATGAAAATCGTCTTCAAGCAATGAGAGGGTGGCCTCTGCCAGATATCCATAATGCTGTTGAGGAATTTGTTCGGCGGGTATCCTTATCCTTCAATTTCATCATATGTGAGTCGTGATCAAAATGGGATGGAGAGACGTCTAATCTACCTGGTTATGGACCATTATCTGCTCAAAAATCAGGATTTCTCTTTTTATTGATCTGGTTTTTGACATCCATACGGACCGCGTTACACCTTTCACAGGAGATATTTGTGCATAACAATGCCAATGAGTCTTGGTTGATCATTTCTATTACGGTTTCTACGAGGTCTACCAATGGACAGGCTTGGACCATGGCGTTACCGATATGTACACGTCTGGTTACATCTTTTAACCTTGGAAAGATTTGATTGAATCCGTATGAACAGCTCGGCCAACGAGGGCAGCTAATTATCCCTTGAGGGGTTAGAGCCCAACGGATAAACTGCCTACGTCCCGCTTCCTGTTCAGCGAAGTGAATACTGGTATTGGAAGTATGGTCGACACCCATTAACAATACCCAGCCTGATGCAGCAGTTAAGGCTTCAATGGGTGCAAAAGGATTCTGAAGGCTCTGGGATTTGATCGCGAAATCTGCGTTCACACCAGAAAATGAATAGATCGGATGGTTGGAACGGATCGCGTCGGGGTGCTGGCGTAAAGTCTCAGCTACGATGCCCATGAGAGGATCTGCTGGCATGTTAAGTCGAAAGAATTCCGCCGACCTATTGGTTTGCGACCCTGTGCCGTAAGTGATTCCATTATCTGGCGGTCCGACCTCAGGGGTTATCATGGTTTTGTAAGTGAAAGTCGGCATGACCACTCCAGAAAATGAAGCCAACAAAGCACCAACAACCGTATCTGCGCCTCCCTGCACCTGACCAAAAGCTGAGAGAGAGGCATGAGCGATGATGGGAGCTTGATCCAGATCAAGTTTTCGGAAGGAAGTGATGATATCTCGGAAAGAAACCATGGCGGGTGAGAGAATTCCTATCGGTTCCAGTAATACCCACTAAAGAATATCCAGGAGTAGGAACAATGAAGTAGGTATCCATTTATCGCTATGAGACCAGCTTGACTATTTCCCTTTCCAGGCTGGAGTACGCTTCTCGATGAAAGCGGACATCCCTTCTTTTTGATCACCGGTAGCAAAGAGGAAGTTGAATGCCTGGCGTTCATCCGCCAACCCCTTGGACAAAGCTGTTTCATGTGCCAGGTTTACGGTCGCTTTTCCGATTTGAACCGCCAATGGGGCACGGGAACCGATTTCTTCTGCCAGGGATAAAGTCTTTTCGAGATATGAATCAAGGGGTAGCACATAATTCACCAGGCCATATTTCAAGGCTTCTTGGGCATTCAGGGTGCGGTTATTGAGCACCATCTCCATGGCAATTGCTTTGCCAACCACCCGGGTCAAACGCTGTGTGCCACCTGCCCCAGGTATTACACCCAGGTTGATCTCTGGCTGACCAAATTTTGCAGTCTCGGAAGCGACGATGAGATCACAAGCCATGGCTAATTCGTTCCCACCACCCAGGCACCAACCGGATACACCGGCGACAATGGGCTTTCGAATGTGGCGGATGCGGTCAAACTGGGGGATAAATTTGCTTTGGAACATTTCAACTGCCGATGCTCCAGCCATTTCGGTGATGTCTGCTCCAGCAGCGAAAGCTTTGTCTCCCCCGGTAATAACCATGGCTCCAACCTCTTTATTTGCATCAAAAGATTCCAGGGCTTCCATTACTTCCATGAGCATGGTTTGATTCAAGGCGTTTAGTGCCTTGGGTCGGTTTAATTGGATGAAACCAACCCGTCTCTTCATTTCTATGCGTATAACCGAATATTCAGTTTCAGAAACCATGGTTGTTCCTCCTAATCTTTACATATCGGAACTTCGTCTGAATTTTCATGCGCATTCAGTACCAACCCAAAATAAGGGGATGGGTCTATTGTATTCTTAATTTTCAATTCGTTCAAGAAGGAACCATTTCCATCGTCTTTTACGATCGAAAAATGGAGGTGGACCCCCGTGGGATTGTTTGGGTCACCGGAGTAGTTTCCCTGGTACCCAAGCAAGGCACCTGATTCGATAAAAATTTCTGATGTGCCTGGGGGAAAATCAGAGTTGATGAAGGATTCCCCTGATTTACTCGCCAGGTGGGTGTAATAAGTCCATATCTGCCGTGAAGGTTGGAGGGGATCGTTGGGTATACGTATGATGAGAGATGATTTCCAATCTGGTAAGCGGGTGAGAAAACCAGTGTAAGCAGCATAGACTGGGGTCAGGCCTGGTTCCTCGCCGCCGAAGATATCGATCCCCTGGTGGTGATGACCAGGACGGAAAGAATCATCCCACAGGAACCCAATTAAACCCGAAGTTGGAATAATAAAAGGTGCCTCACCGCAGCGTTCACCGGCAGATACTGCCCATTCTGGGTGGGAGGTTGGGTTCCGGATCCATACACCGACTCGTCTGGTTCTACTACCACTGTGAGTAAACCAGCGGTAACCGAAATATCCTACCACAATCAAGAGGATGAACAGGATAGAAAGGATAATTATCAGGCCCTGGTTGGGTTGTTTTTTCGATCTTACGATATACATTGGTCCTGTTTACTGAAAGCTAGAAACTTGTATTTTAGGTTACATACACTTGTGGCTTTGAAGATCCTATCAGGGTGCTTCTGCCCCGTCAGGTTCGTCTACCTCAAAAGTAGGGAGGAAAATGCTTTGGTAAGTATTAGTTAGGTTAATGCGGATGAAGGCTTGAAGCTGGGGATTGTCTGTCTGTCGTGCTAATTCGTCCGCTTTTTCATAATTCTGTATGGCGTTTTCAATATCTCCTAGCTTTTCGTATGCCTGTCCCTGGTAAAGATAGGAGATAGCAGAATCAGGGTTGATCTCAATGGCTTTCTGACAATCTTCTAGAGCCAATTGCGGTTCATCGAGCATTAGGTAAAGGATAGTGCGCTGGTTGTAAAAATGCTCAGGTTGTTCATAAAGAGAGTGGGCGGTATCATAGCTAACCCGAGCCTCATTTTCCTGTCCGAGCGTTTCAAGAATGATACCTTGTAAGACAAAAAGGTCAGGTTCTTTCGGTGTGTAGGTTATTGCGCTTTGTACTTCTTGCAAAGCAAGTTGCAAATCCCCTTCGATCAGGGCGTTTTCTGCTTCTTGATGGTGACCATAGCTAGATTGAATGGCTGGGTCAGGAGCGAAGAACTGGTTATATACTAGCGCAGCAATCAGCAGCAGGACAACCATCAATCCAAAGTTTCGCAATAGATGAATTGTCTTTCGCTTGTTGTCTTCTGCGAGGCTGTTATCGACAAACCACCACCATCGGTCTTCTGAGGGTTTCATCTCCTCACGAGCTTTTACCATCTTTTGGGGACCACCGATTTTGCGGATGAAGTCTCTCATGACCTTATTAAACTGGGCGAAGAGCGTTTTGACCTGACTTAATTCACTAGACAGGTTGGTACCGCGCGACTGTAAATCATTCAGAAGATCATCAGCTTCATCGAACAATCGTGGGATCTCAAGGGCGTCATCAGGTGAAATTTCAGATAGCCCGCTGATTTGTTTTTCCAGGTTCTTTATGATAGCGCGCAACGACTCCACCCTGGTTTCTGGCTTATGGGTTTGGGTCTTGAGCTGTATTTCGGTGAACTTTTCCGATTTTGTTTCAGCCATATACTATCTACCTGTTTTAATAAAAAGTGGTACAGAGAGCAGGTGATCTTGATTCAGAAGATGAAGAGTTTTTTCCTTATGCTTGTTTTAGTAGACCATTTCTCTTGGTGATATTTCAGACTTAAGGCAAACTGTGTAAATCCAGAACCTGGCCTCCACTAATTAGCAGGATGTCATCAGGGTTAAGGCGCACAAGGGCGTTATGGGCACCACCACCTGCGTAAATGACTTCCCATTTAAAAAGGTCTTGGTCAATAAAAGTGGAAAGTCGAGAACGATGTCCAAAAGGAGGAACAGTTCCAATTGGATAGCCAGTAACCGATAGAACCATTTCGGGAGAGGCTAGCTTGACCTGTTTCCTACCGACCTCAAAGTGTGCCGCAATAGACCGCCGCTTGATCAGGAGGGTGCCTGTCGCGATGGCAAGGACAAATTCTTCCCTGATCATGAATAAAACCGATTTTACGATCTGAGATGGTTGGGTGCCTACCGCCTGGGCGGCAGATTCCACCGTTGGGGTTGGGGTATTAACGTAAATAATTTCACCAGGAATGCCATTGGCTTCCATGAAGGCTTGAAGGTCAGCTGGAGTTAGAATTTGCTTCATGATATTTGCGTAGGTTTTCGATGCTGTCTTCTCTGTGTCCTGCGATGAGGAGAGTCATTTTTCCAGCGGTTATCTGCTGTAGGATTCGACCACTGGCTTGACCGGAGGGAGATGCCATCCCATTCTGAAGATTTCTCTTGGTATCGAAGAAAAGTTCATGGATTTTATAAATTTGGCTTTCTCCAAAGAGGGTATCGACCACCTGAATTGCAGCTTCACGCTGTAGTCCAGGTATCTTCTCTGCTTCTCGTAAGAAAAGGGGCCAGGATTCTTCAAAGGTTTGGATATCATGTGGAGTCTCAATGAGGATAATGAGTTTGTACATGGATTAATTATCCCATATTCTTGATTAGGAGGCATCAGAGTCATATTAGAGTTAGTATACTGGGATGCGGAAAACCACCGAATGAGACGCCACTGTCTAAACTGATATCGAGCACAAGTAAATAGACCAGCTAAGATCATCTTTAGTTACAAAGTTCATGGATAATAAGCCCGTTTTCTCTCCCCCTTTGTGAAATGGGTTTTGTAAATTTATGTTAAGAATGATATCTTGACATTTTTTTATTCACCTATAATTATTTCGATAATTGTCGAAATAAAACCATGGATATAGAAATGAATGAGCATTTGAATGAGTTTGCAGACTTTTTTAAGGCTTTATTAGACATTAACCACTTGAAAATTATCGGATTGCTGGCTCAGGACGAATTCACAGTAGAGCAGTTGGCTGAGATGTTGAACTTACGTCCCTAAACGGTTTCCCATCATCTATCCAGGTTGTCTAAGGCGGGTTTGGTGGCAGCGCGCTCGGAGAGTTATTACAATGTTTACCACCTGGAGACTAAGGTATTGGAAGAGATTTCGCAACGATTGCTAGAGCGGAAGACACTTCCTGCGGTTACTGCTGATGTGGACATGGACGCTTACGACCGCAAGGTGATTAACATCTTCTGCGATAAAGAAGGACGAATCCGACGGTTCCCAGCCCAGCAGAAGAAGTTTGAGGCGGTCCTGCGTTATGTAGCGCGGGATTTCGAAGCGGAGCAGTGCTACAGTGAGCATGAGGCAACGAAATCCTATCGCGATTTTCAGACGACGTTGCATCTTTGCGGCGGGGACTCGTGGAATACAAGCTGATGGTGCGGGAAGGGGGAGGTAGAGCATACTGGTTAGTGAACAAGAAAGTCAACTGATAATTTTGGTGGAAATCCAATTTTCTTTACAGCAACACATCAACTCTTAATCCCTGCTCACCCCTTTCTCGACTCAAGTTCGAGACTCTCCTCGCCACCCAAAAAACCCGTTAAAGGCTCAGCATCCAAAGCCATAATTGAGCTGTTAGCGAAGTATGAGAAATCGAAATCGGTTGGGTCGCCAGCCTTTTTGCCAGGGATGGGCATTAACCGGGCGGTAAGGGGTTTGTCCAACCGCATCGAGAGAGCAGCCAGGTCAATTAACAGAGCGGTGAGGGCTTCAACGGAGACCTCACCGGGCAGAGGTACTGTATCCAATCCGGTACCACAAACGGTGGCAAAAAGCAGCAGGTCCTTAACAGACAGGGTACCCTGGGCTGCGCGTGCCGATAAAGTAGCATCTTCGAGCAAGGGCAGCATCATACCGCTGAAGCCGGTATGAGGAAAAATGGCTTTGTCAATCGTATCAGCGATGAAGGCCGCGGCAGCCAATGAACCATGAAGCCCGACTTTCACCACACCCAGGCTTTCCATGGCGGTACCCATGGATAAGGCAGTTTCAGGGAAAGGTGCCAGAGAATAATCAATACCGGAGAACCGGACATTAAAATAGCTGCCTAATTCATCAGCAACCGTGACGATCTTCCTGGCTCCTGTTTCGATAGCAGTTGTAAGCCTTTTGCGAGCTTCAGAGAGAGAACCTGCCCCATTAAAGGCAGTCACCGCCAGGTCCGCTGCCTCGGTAGCAATGGCGAAGGCTGGGGAAGTGCCGTCGTGATAGGCTGCTGGAAAGAACGGCCCACCTGGAGCGACATTCCCCAGGGCGGTGAAGTATAGATTGGCGAACCCGTTAGGATCTTGTGGCGCCAGATTGTGGATGATCTCTGCACAAGCCCGGACTGCAGAAAGAGAAACACCGATCTCATGGGAAGCCATCACTGCGGAGGCAAAGGTGTTCTCCGTACCAGCGATTATTTCAGGTATGGCTCTATAACTCTCTGGCACTGCAGGTAAGGCGGGTCCTATACTGAGATAGTCATAACCAATCTCCATTGCTTCAGATTCCAAAGCTTTTGCGAATGCAGTCACTTGATCGGGATGGCAGTTGGGAAGCAAGGTGGGGAATGGTGTTGTTGCCAAGCGATTCGTTTGGACTTCGAATCCAGCATCTTCGAATGCTGGGCGCGCCTTATGGATAAAGTCCGCTGCTGCCTGCATGACTGATTTTTCCAAAGGCCAAGCGGGATTGGTGAAGTAAGTAATCGATCGGATTTTCATGGGATATTTGTTTTATAGATAAGTAATTTCTTTGATTGTCCAATATTCTACAAATGATATCGGTTAGGTGACAAGTAATGTGAGTCTGCTAAAAAAGATTCAAATCACCGGTAACTAGAACCTAATCACTCCTACTACCCCTCCGCAGGATTTCCCTAAGGTGATCGATTGGATGAAGATCTCCAGCTTTATCACGATAGTACCAGAGGTCCCAACCATTGCCTGGTCTGTCGTCAAGGAAATACCTGGCAACCTGGTGGATTGACCCTTCGAATCCATTCCAAAGCAATTTACCATCGGGTTTAATCCTGGCAGAGCGTATCTCGTCCCCTTTGAAGTACAGGTGCTGACCTGGCTGCAGCAGTCCTGATTCCAGTAATTGAGCGAATGCCACCCTGGGTGCCAGACGTTTCTTATCGCGCACATCAAAAGTATTTTCGTCAAACAGTTGTGGTGTGACAGCGTCGATTCGTTTCTGGGCAATTTTTACATAGCTGCTTTCGGCTTCAATCCCGATCCATTTTCGGTGTAGGGTTTTGGCAACGGCTCCTGTGGTTCCAGTGCCGAAGAATGGATCAAGTACCAGGTCGCCTGGATTGGTGGAAGACAGGATCACCCGGTAGAGGAGGGCTTCTGGTTTTTGGGTGGTGTGAGCTTTTTCCCCATTGACTTTGATACGTTCGTTTCCAGTACAGATTGGTATAACCCAATCCGAGCGCATCTGCTTGCCATCGTTGAAGCCTTTCATGGCTTGGTGGTTGAAAGTATAGCGAGTACCCTTGGATTTACTTACCCAAATCAAGGTTTCGTGGGCATTGGTGAACCGCACCCCACGAAAATTAGGCATGGGATTGGTTTTAATCCAGACGACATCATTCAAGAACCAAAACCCTAAGTCCTGTAACATCCGTCCGAGGCGGTAGATGTTGTGATAGGAGCCAATCACCCATAGCGAGCCGGTATCTTTTAGTACCCTACGGCAGGCAGAAAGCCAAGCGGTTGAGAAATCATCATAAGCTTCGAAACTTTCGAATTGGTCCCATGAATCATCGACCGCATCCACCCGAGAAGAATCGGGTCGCCACAAATCCTGAGAAAGCTGCAAATTATAAGGTGGATCAGCAAAGACCAAATCCACTGAATTGGCGGGGAATTCTTGTAGAACGTCAAGGCAGTTACCGTGTATGATTTTGTTTACAGGGAGGGGCATGGTTTAGACTGGGTGAATGGTAATATGTCACAAGTCATTAACAAAGCGTCACTAGTGACTGGTTATTCGTGACAATGAGTTTCGGTTTTTTTTTAAACAGGCTTTCTTTTATTTATCATACGATATATTGTACCTGGTTTCCTGGCACTTCAGAAACCTGGATCGGTTCAGAATGAAGTAGGCTACAAGAAACAGATCAGGAAGTGGTGGTAACTGATCTCCTCCTTTGACGAGCTACCTCAAAGATCAATATGGCAGTAGCAATGGCTGCATTGAGGGATTCTACTGGTCCAACCATTGGGATATGCACTCGTTGTGGGGATAATTCAAGAGCCTTCGGACCTACACCGGTTGCTTCACCACCAATAATAAATATCACAGGAGTTGTATAATCAGCTTTATCGTAAGGTCGACCTGTGGCGGAATCCGCCAGGAAACAAGACAGGTGCTTTGATTTCACCGACTCAATAATCTCTTCCCACACCAAAGGTAGCAGTGGAAGCTTGAAATGGGCGCCCATGGCAGCACGCACAACTTTAGGGGAGAAGGGATCAACCGTTCCTGGAGGCAGGAAGATGGCATTAACCCCAGCAGCTAAGGCAGAGCGGAGAATAGTGCCCATATTGCCTGGATCTCTTAGTCTGTCCAGAATCAAGGCAAAATTCATTTGCTTGGGGATCGAGAGCGTAGGGATGGGTAAAAGAGCCAGGATCCCCTGTGGACTCTGCGCATCACTAGCTGCTTGCATCACATGGCTGGCGACGGGGATCACTTCGACACTCCGGACAGAATATGCTTGGACAATCTTCATTCCCCGTTCGGATAGGTCTTCAGTGTAAAAGAGTGTTCTGGGGTGAAACCCATTATTAAATGCCTCTTCGACTAATCTGACTCCTTCGACAACATATAATCCCTCCTGCCTCCGAAGGCGAGCGCTGCTTTGCAACTTACGGATATGGATGACGCGAGGATTCTTTGTTGATGTGAGCATGTTAGGGGAGCGTGTGGAAGCAGATCCGTAAATAACCAGATCGGTATGTAGTATTTCGTGATAGATAACAAGGGACAAAGGTCAGGGTCTGTTGTCCCACACGGTCAGGAAAGTTGTTAAGGTTAACTGGTCATACAGGATCAGTCTGATGAGTTCAAGAGAGGAGGGCTGTTCTTCTTTATAGTATTCTTCGATGGTTTTATAAATGATCCGGGCGGCTTGTTCTTTTGGGAACCCAAAAATACCAGTGGAAATGGCGGGCATGGAGATTGACTGTAAGCCCAGGGACTCCGCAATCTGAAGAGATCCCTGAATAGCCGCAGTCAGTTTTGCATCTTCATTCCCGCTACCCCAGATGGGACCTACAGCATGGATGATATATCGGCAAGGGAGCTTCTCGGCAGAGGTGTATGCTGGGCTCTCATGGCTGACAGGACCATGCTCGCGAACCCAACGGTAGGATTCCTGTTGAATTGTAGGCCCACCTTTCCTGGAAATGATTCCGGCAACACCTCCGCCGTGCGCCAGGTGTTCATTAGCTGCGTTCACGATAGCATCTACTTGTTCCATGGTGATATCCCCCTGGACGATTTGAAATGTCTTACTCTTCGGGTAGATGATCTCTCTGAGGATCACGTTCATGAGCTGATTTTAGCATGGCGAGAAGTGCGAGTCAATGAGAGTAGGAGGTCCTTCCACGATTGTCCGATAGGGTAGGGTACTGGCTTTTCCTCGATATTCGTGGTGTTGTGCCAGACGCGATTTCATCAAGGGTAATTGCTGCTTAATGTGATCTGATTCTTCTTGAATTTCAAGTGGAGTTTCTTAAATCAGGGACAGTTGACAAAGGGGCTTTTCACCGAGAAGTGGCTTATTCCATGCTTAAAGTAATATAGGACAGGTGATCCTCCGGGTTGGAGCCAGTCCTGTCCTTTATAAATGGGATGAGAAAGATTATCAGCTGGTGGTTTTTTCGACTACAGCACTGAAGGCTTTTGGATCGTGCACCGCGAGATCGGCAAGCATCTTTCGGTTAATGTTGATCCCTGTTTTCTTCATGCCGTGGATGAAACGGCTGTAGGTGGTTCCATTCAGCCGTGCTGCCGCGTTGATTCTTGCGATCCATAATCGTCGTAGGTCGCGCTTGCGGGTGCGGCGATCGCGATAAGCGTACCAAAGGCTTTTCATCATCGCTTCATTGGCGCGACGGTAAGTACGACTGCGAGCGCCGAATTGTCCTTTGGTGAGCTTGAGTACTTTCTTATGCCTTTTACGGCGGGTAAAACCAGTTTTTACACGAGCCATGTAACTCTCTCCTGCGAACCCCTGAGCGCCGGTAACTCGAGGTCACCTGTTTTATACACTCAACGGCCGCAACAAGGTTTTTAGGATTGGCCACTCCGTGCGTTCGGATTAGCCTTATATTTGGACATATAGGGAGCCAAGCGACGAATCCGCTTCTGGATACTTTTCCCTTTTACGGGGATCATTGTGGTAAACATGGCTTTCGTCCGCTTAGAGGTACGGCGCCGCAGGTGGCTTTTTCCACCCTTGGTGCGAACCAGCTTCCCAGTCCCAGTGAGGCGGAATCTCTTCGAGGTCGCCTTATGGGTTTTTAATTTATACTTTCCTTTTTTTGTCGATTTTCGAGGCACGACGTAACTCCTCTCAGTTTATTTACCGCGTAATCAGGGGCGACATAAACCGTCGCCCCTGTTATTCCGCGGGGATACACGCATATTAGATTATGGCGATAATCTGCTCTGGAAACCCAGCAAGTACTTTGGTGCACCCAGAGTTATTATTTTGATTTCGCAGGCGCTAAAACCATAAGCATGGTGCGCCCTTCCCTGGAAGGAGCATGTTCGATAACAGCCACATCATCCAGTTCTTCGGCGATTTCTTTCAGATCTTCTAGTGCGATTTCTGGGTAGTGGATCTCACGACCACGAAACCGTATTCGAACTTTAACTTTTTTTCCTTCTTTTAACCAGCGACGGGCATCTCGAACTTTGAAGCCACGATGGTGTTCACTGGTTTTTGGTCGAAGGCGGATTTCTTTGATTTCAATCTTTGATTGTGCTTTGCGCGCTTCGCGTTCTTTCTTCTTCCGTTCGTAGATATATTTCCCTACGTCCATTACCCGGCAGACGGGTGGACTGGCATTTGGGGCTACTTCGACCAAGTCAAGTCCTGCTTCGCTGGCAATCTGAAGGGCATCCTGTATCGCTACAATGCCATGGTTAATACCATCAGCCCCAATCAAACGGACTTTTGGGGCATTGATTTGGTTATTACTGCGAAAATCTAGTGCGCTTATGTTTTTCTCCTCTTTTTATTATGAAAAAACAATCGTCTTGCATTTAACGCCCGGATGATACCATACACCGCCAAAAATCGTCAACCACCACAAAGATAAATTTATATGTTTTATATTTTCCCTAAGTGTTGACCCCAGGTTTTGGTGGCTGTATAATACCATCAGATTAATAATTATTTTGGTAACCTTCGGGGCAGGGTGAAATTCCTGACCGGCGGTGAGGTTGCAGTCAAGCGATCGAGCCCGCGAGTACAACAAATACAGATCCGGTTTGAATCCGGAGCCGACGGTAAAGTCCGGATGGAAGAAGGTAATCCAATCCCCTTTTTTTGCTGTCGGATCTTAATCGGCAAATTATGAAATGGGGATTTTATCAGGATAACACCTTATTACCCCGAGAATGTTTCGGGGTTTTTTAATCAATCCCCGAATCTGATATATATCTTAATCCGATGATTTTCATTTGGTTTTTTCAAAAGGATAAAGCATAATCTGATAAGATAGTGAAGTCCTGTTGGGAAATTATGAAGGTTTCTCTTATAAAGTTTCCAGGTTATTGATATCGGAAACCCAATAAGGGTTATCATGAATTGATAATTGGGTCATATTAACAATATTAGAGTAAATAGAAAGTACCAGGTGAAAGGTTGATCAAAAAAAGTAGAAGCAGATTGTTAATCCCGGCTTCTCTTATCGGAGCGCTTCTGTTATGGCAGTTGGTAGTGGTTCTGGGCGATTTTCCAGCCTTTATTTTACCAACCCCACTTGATGTTGCTGAACGCTTTTTTCGGGTCGTCCAGAATGGCAGTTTGGTAAAACACACACTGGTAACCTTGGAAGAAGTATTCTCCGGTTTAACCATTGGACTCGGGACTGCTGTAATCCTGGGGTATTGGCTGGCAAAATTGGATTGGTTGGAACGTATCCTGGCACCTTATATTGTTGCCAGTCAATCTGTACCTATCGTGGCAATTGCCCCTTTGCTGATCATCTGGCTTGGACCGGGGGTCTTGTCAAAGATTTTGATTACTGCTCTTATTGTCTTTTTTCCAATTTTGGTCAACGTTATTGTCGGTGTGCGGACAGTCTCCACGGATTTCTACGATTTAATGCGTTCTTTTCAAGCTAACCGCTGGCAAATCTTGCGTTATCTAGAAATCCCAGCCGCTATGCCAGTTTTTCTTGGTGGTTTAAGGATTGGTGCCACTCTGGCAGTTATTGGAGCTGTTGTCGGTGAATTCGTAGGTGCGGACCGTGGTTTGGGTTTCCTTATTAACGTCGGTCGCGGTGTTTATGATACCGCCCTCGTGTTTGTGGCAATTTTCACCCTAGTAGCTATGGCTTTATCGATCTATGCCATTGTGAGTTTACTAGAGAGAAGATTATTAGCTTGGCAGCGGCGAGTTGGTGCTGGGTAATATTTTTGGAGGTTTTCAATGCGAATATCAAAGCAGGTAATTTTCGTCTTAATGTTCAGTTTGTTTTTATCAGCTTGCGGTGGAAGTCAACTTGTTGGGAAGGAAAGTAGTGAATTAACTCATATTCGACTGCCGATGGGGTATATTCCTAGTGTGCAATATGCACCTTTTTATGCTGCGGATAATAGTGGTTTCTTTGAAGAAGTGGGGCTTGAACTCGAATTTGATTACAGTTTTGAAACCGATGGTGTTGCTCTGGTCGCCAGTAACGAGCTAAAATTCTCTCTCGCTTCCGGAGAACAGGTCTTACTAGCGCGAGCCGAGGGGTTGCCCGTGGTCTATGTGATGGGCTGGTATAAGGATTTTCCAGTAGCTGTGGTCTCAAAAGCTAAACAAGGAATTCGTACGCCTGAAGACCTGGCAGGTGCTCACATTGGTATTCCTGGGTTGTTTGGTGCCAGTTATATCGGTTTACGAGCATTACTTGAAGTTGCTGGTCTCGAAGAAAGTGATGTCATACTAGATTCAATTGGTTTCAACCAGGTAGAAGCCTTGGCAACAGACCAGGTCGAAGCTGCAGTAGTTTATGTCAACAATGAACCCTATGTACTCCGCGAACAGGGTTACGAAGTGGATGTTATTCAGGTTGCAGAGTACGCTCATCTGGTTTCGAACGGCTTGATTACTAACGAAGAAACGATCCGGGAGAATCCAGATCTGGTCAGGCGAATGGTTCAGGCGACCATGCGAGGGATCAAGTACACCGTCGATCATCCCGAAGATGCCTACGAAGACTGTGAAGATTATGTTGAAGGACTCCCGGTTTTGGAAGAACATTTACGTGTGGCTGAAGTCGACCGGTACGCAGCCCTCTACAAGACTGATCCATATGGGTATACCGATCCTGAAGGTTGGAAGAACATGCAGGCATTGTTGATCAAGATGGGTTTTCTCTCAGAAGAACTTGACCTTAGCGCTGCTTACACAAATGAATTCGTCGAATAAATCAATATTAGCCGTCCAGGGGTTAAGTGCCATTTTCCGAAATCAGGATGGCGGCTTACATGCTTTGGATAACCTGACCTTTTCAATTCCAACCCAACAGTTTGTCTGTGTTTTAGGTCCTTCTGGGAGTGGAAAAAGCACGCTGTTAAGGATCTTAGGGGGGTTGTTGACTCCAACACGAGGGGAAGTCCTCTTTGCTGGTTCACCTGTTCTTGCTCCATCACGCAGAATTGGGTTGGTCTTCCAAGATGCGAACCTGATGCCCTGGCGTACAGTCATCGAAAATATCACCTTGCCTTTGGAAATACACAAGGTTCCAGCTGAAGAGTCAATTAAGCAGGCTTTTGATATGATACGGTTGGTTGGGCTAGAAGGTTTTGAATACTGGATGCCACCAGACCTTTCGGGAGGTATGGCGCAAAGAGTAGCAATCGCCCGAGCGCTGGTTTATAACCCGGATGTCCTTCTATTGGATGAACCTTTTGGTGCCTTGGATGCCTTGACGCGTGAACGGATGGCTTTAGAATTACTAAGAATTTGGCAGGTAAGCTGTAAAACAGTGATCATGGTAACCCATTCGATTTCAGAAGCAATATTGCTGGCTGACCGGATTCTTGTACTTACTTCTCGTCCAGGGAAGATCTGCCTGGATATGACTGTGGATCTTGACCGTCCCCGTTGTGAAGAGATTCGATATAGTAAAAAATTTGGGACCTTGGAAAAGAAGTTGAGAGAAGCTATTTCTACTGATTAAATATAGGGTTGTCGATAATCAGCCTCTCTTCTATAATTGGGGACATTGTTTCTTTTCTGTTGTGTCTTCTGATGGTTGTCAGAATTTATAGTGTCTATCTATAACTACGTTTATTGATGAATGGGTTATCTGCAAAACTAGACCAGCTAGAATCTCGTTTACAAATCCTTCTTGAAGGACGTTTTGCCCGTTTGCTTCCTACCCACGCGTTCCAGGATGAGCTTATTCAACGACTGGTTGCAGCCATGAAAGCTGGAACCAATGTTCTGCCTGATGGCTCTACGATTGCACCAGATACATATACATTAATGGTCCACCCTGACCTGGCTTTTCGACTTGGCGCTTCCGATAAATTTCTAAATGACTTAAAAGGTATAATCCAGGTTATTGGAGACAATGCTGGTTTGATTTTTACTAGATCTCCGGAAGTCATTCTAGCCCCGAACTCTGATTTAGACCATAAAGCAGTACAGGTTATTGCGCATATCAGCGATAATGACCTGGGAGAAACAGTAGAATTAAACACATCATCAGGTGAAAACTCGGCGAATATTCCCTCGAATGCTTTCTTAATCGTCAATGGAGCGAAGATCTTTCCATTGGATCAGACGGTGATCAATATTGGTCGTCGGGCTGATAACGATCTTGTAATTGATGATCGGCGAGTATCCCGGGTGCATGCTCAACTGCGAGCCATTCGTGGAAAATATGTGATCTCTGACCTTGGTTCTACAGATGGAACAAGAGTGAATGGTCAACGGGTGACCCAGCGAATGTTACATCCCAGGGATGTTATCTCTCTTGCCGGTGTTCCCTTGGTATACAGTCAGGACGATGTTGGATCGGGACAAACCCAAGAAACCCAAATTTCACCTCTTTCTCCTGATAACAACGCAAAACTCACTGAAGATATCGAGTAATTGGCTGTTATATGATTGGTGGAATCCTCTTGATATTACGGCTGTTGATGGCAATTTGCCTTTATGTTTTTTTAGGTTGGGTGATGCTGAGCTTATGGCAGAATCTCCAGGTTCAAAGGGAAGTTATTGCTGCACGTCAAGTACCTTCTGTTGAACTGCGTGTTAAAAATCAAGACGCCGTTCAGATCTATCAATATAAAAAACCAGTGGTTATCATTGGGCGTGATCCTGACTGTGAATGCGCCCTCGCCTCAGAAAAAGTGAGTGTTCACCATGCTAGGCTTTCATTCCATCAAAATCAATGGTGGATTGAGGACTTGAATTCGACCAACGGAAGTTACTTAAATGAGGAATCCATTTCCGAGTCAGCTGTGGTTGTTGATGGTGATGAATTACGTTGTGGGGATGTTTCAATGACTATCAAGCTCGATAATGGGTTCACTGAAGCGTTGGGAAAATAAGACTTATACCTAGATCAGGATCCGATCCAGAGGATAATTATCTTTATTTTGATTGACCTTGGAGAGTAATTTATGAAACCAACTTTTGCAGTCATCGGTGGGTCGGGTTTGTATTCCATGCCCGGTCTGGAAAATATACAGGAAATAAATATAGATACTCCTTTTGGGAAACCTAGTGCCCCTATTACGGTAGGAGACCTAGAAGGGAAGAAAATTGCGTTTTTAGCCCGACATGGGATAGGGCATGCTTTATCGCCAAGTGAAGTTAATTACCGGGCAAACATTTATGCATTAAAGTCTTTGAATGTAGCCCACGTGGTCAGCATTAGTGCTTGTGGATCGCTTCGGGAAGATTATTCGCCGGGTGATATCGTCATTCCGGACGGGTTATTTGACTTTACGAAGGGGAAGCGGAAACCTACCTTTTTTGAGGGAGGGTTTGTAGCCCACGCTGGTGTAGCAAGCCCCTTCTGTCCAGCGTTATCTGAACAACTTTATCAGGCGGTCGTCTCCACAGGTGCCATTGTGCATAAAGGGGGCGAATTTATAACCATTGAAGGTCCACGTTTTTCAACAAAGACAGAATCGAATATCTTCCGTTCTTGGGGTATGTCTGTTATCGGCATGACGACTTCACCTGAAGCATTCCTGGCTATAGAAGCGGAAATGTGTTATGCAGTGATGGCTCATGTGACTGATTATGACGTCTGGCACATCGATGAAAAACCGGTAACTGTGGAAATGGTGATTGCTGTATTGCATCAAAATACGGAAACTGCGCAGCAAGCGATCCGTAATCTGGCGAGCAATTTCGTTCCTGAACGGCTTTGTGATTGCAGCGAAGCCCTATCAACCGCCTTGATCACAGATCCAGAGGTGATTCCCCCAGAGACCAGGGAGAAGCTGGACCTGTTGGTAAAGAAATATTTATAACGTAGTTTGGTTTATTGAAGGTGTAATATTTGTTCCTCTGCCCTGATCTAAGGAATTAATATATGAAGATTGACTCATCTAAGAACCCATTAAAGAAATATTCCCCATCAGCGGGGAAGTCATGGCTGTGCATCCTGTCTGGTTTAATGTGGTCTGGGGTCGGGATATTCCTGTGCACATTGACCGTCCCCTGGTTTCGACTTGTTGACTTGGGACTTGTTTTGATCTACATCTTGGTTGGGGTCATCCTCGCGGTTGGTATCAACTACTTTGGATTTTCACCTTTTGCTGTGAATAATATTTGACGGATTGACGCTTATTGAAACGACAGAGTATGCATCTTTGCTTTCCAAAAATGGACCAGTTACCCACTGGTGATTTTTATGATTGCCTTGGGCATTTTCCTGCGCAAATTTTCCCCGATTCCAAAACCATTACTGGCGATCCTTTACATTGGCATTGGTGGAAGCTTGTTCCTGGCAAGTTTTCGATATTACTCCAGGGTCTGGCGATGGAGTCCTGATAATTAAAGCTTTTTTATGATAGGATCAATTCTTGGTGCCATCGCTGTTGCAGCAGGAGCAGATGGAGTCCAAGGTCTGAAGAACAACCTCCATCCGGAGATGTTGGAAACCTGGGAAAAGGCTGGATGCCATCAGGTGTTTCATGCGCTGCCATTCTACACCCTTGCTTGGGCAATTACTCATTGGACGGCATAGGTTAAATATCTCAGGATTTAATTATCAATCTTCAATCTTATGAGAATAAACAAACTTCGAAAACTACTTGATGACGGTAAACCCACCCTTGGAACCAGGTTGCACAACATCTGGCCGGCGGTTGTGGAGACTGTTGGGCATAGCGGCATGTTTGATTATGTAGAGTTCCTGGCAGAGTATGCGCCTTTCGATCTGTTCGCCCTCGATAATTTCTGCCGTGCAGTGGAACTATTTGATATGTCAGCAGTGATCAAAGTGGAAGCTGAATCACGAGTTTTTCAAGCCCAAAGGGGAATCGGGGCAGGCTTTCAGGGGGTGTTGTTTGCGGATGTCAGATCAGCACAAGATGCTACTGAATGTGTTCGAATCCTTAAACCGGACACGCCTCAGGATAAAGGAGGGTTCAGCGTGGCGATGAGACGATTCACCTATATGGAATATGGTGGGACACCGGAATACGCCCAGGTATTGCGGGACAGCGTGGTGATGGTGATGATCGAGAAGCGTGAGGCAGTAGATCACTTAGATGAGATCCTGGCAGTGCCTGGGATTGACATGATCCAATGGGGACCAGCTGACTATTCTATGAACATTGGCAGACCAGGGGAAAGAGATCATCCGGAGGTACGATCGGCAGAGCGTTTGGTCTTCGAGAAAGCAATAAAAGCTGGTGTGCCCCCAAGGGCGGAGATCCATCACCCAGACCAGGCGAAATATTACCTTGATATGGGTGTGCGCCATTTCAACCTGGGAGTGGACCTGTCGATCTTATTTGATTGGTGGAGACGGAATGGGGACGAAATGAGAAAATTACTTGAGGATTAATATCCCCTCGAAGTTAATATCCTCAGCTTCTATTTTAATAATTTCAAAGCATAATTCCCATCCTACGCATCGTCATACGGGGTTCAAAGCCCGTTTTTTCTCCGGCTGTGATAACGGATTCCATCCACAATGGAACGCTGAACTGCACCTTCCGAGCGGGGCGGATGGTTGTCACCTGGTTTAACAAGAAATCTACCAGGTAAGGTGCCAGGACTTCATGATCAGGGTCCAGGCGCAACATTATTTCGTTATAACCCTTATCTCTGCATGGGAATGAATACCCATGCCGGGCGAGGATCATTCCTTTTGTATCTCTCACTAAAAAACTCTCATCCCGACTGCCTTGGGCGAATTTGATAAAGGGGATTAGTAGGCGCAATACTGGTAGAACACCAACAGTTCCAACGATCCAGACCTTTGTATTTCCGTGTCTTTGGACGATTGTTGTGCCGACTGGTTTACCATCTTCTTCCCAGATACAGCTGCAGAAAATGTCACGGACAGATTCTGATAAATATCCTGCTAGCCTGATCAACCACCAGATTCGAGATAAATTGTTGATTGCCTCGACGATGAATTCCTACTTCTCGGTTTGAACACCCCATTGCGGGTTTGGTTAAGAAGATAGTGGTAATAGGGACGGTCTTCTCGAGCACTTCTTCCCGGGTCACGATTCCAAGCTCGGTTAACAATTCAAGGAAATCCTGGGCTGTCTTGATATGCAAGTCAAGACGAGTTGTCAACTCGGAAGCTGATAGAGCCTGATAGTTCACCAGTAGATCGAAAATATCTTCAGTTGTTGAATCTAAGGAATCAAATCTTGTGAAAAATCCGGTATACTAAAAATATGATTAAAGATAATAATGCTGGTTATAAAGAAATTCCTCACACGGCTGATTGGGAACTGCTTGTCTGGGGAACAGATATGCCAGACCTGATGAAACAAGCTGCGGAGGGGATGTATGCTCTTTCTGGCACCCGTCTGGCAGATCGCGATTCAGAAAATCGCGAGTTTAAGGTCCCTCTTCTGGACCGGGAATCAGCTCTCGTGGATTTTCTTTCTGAATTATTGTTTTTTAGTGAACAGGAAGGAATTGGATTTGACTATTTTGAGATCACCCAGGATGAGGAAAGCTATACGATAAAAGCCAGATGCGCGCCAATCGAAGAAAAGATAAAGGAGATAAAAGCCGTCACCTACCACGACCTAAGCATTCGCGAGACAGATTCTGGTTTAGAGGTAAATATTGTTTTCGATGTGTAGTGGAGAACGCAACAAATGTCGCTTCATATGCGGTTAATAAGTGTGGTTATGACCTTATTGTGGATTGCGATTTCAGCTACAGGAGGTTATTAGCATGTCTCAGGTAACGATCAGCGATCTGAAGAAGGTCAGTGATTACGAGTGGGAAATTCCTGTAAGTTATAGAGAGGATATGAGGGTTCCGGTTCGGTTGTTTATCAGCAGGGCATTATTAGAGGAAGCAACCCGGGATAAATCTTTAGACCAGGCAGTTAATGCGACGACCTTACCCGGACTGGTCGGCTATGTGACAGTGATGCCAGACATGCACCAGGGCTATGGTTTTCCAATTGGTGGGGTTGCGGCAACCCGTTATCCAGAGGGTGTAATCTCGCCTGGTGCGATTGGTTATGATATCAACTGCGGCGTCCGCCTGTTGGGGTCTCAAATCCCGGTTGAGGCAGCGAAACCTTACCTGGAAGACCTGGCATCAGCCTTGAACCGTAATTGTCCAAGTGGGGTAGGCAAAAGTGGAGCACTGCGCTTGAAGCCTGGAGAATTAGACCGGGTATGTGTGGAGGGATCCCATTGGGCTATGAAACATGGCTATGCAACGGAGATGGACTTGCGCCGGACAGAGGAAACCGGATGTCTTGAAGGGGGTGATCCAGAGAAAATTAGCAAGCGGGCTAGGGAGCGCGGCCTGCCCCAACTAGGAACTGTTGGTGCTGGAAACCATTTTGTTGAGATCGATCTAATTGAAGAGATCATAGATAAACGGGCTGCTCAAACTATGGGGTTGGTAGAAAGAAACCTGGCTTTACAGATTCATTGTGGTTCGCGTGGATTCGGGCACCAGGTCTGTACGGACTATGTCCGCAGCATGCAGGGTGCTGTTAAAAAATACGGCATAAAGCTGCCAGATCGAGAGCTTGTCTGTGCACCGCTTAATACACCGGAGGGTCAGGATTATCTGGCTGCCATGCGGTGTGCGGCCAACTATGCTTTTGCCAATCGCCAACTGCTGGCGCATTGGGCGCGTCAGGCTTTTGAAGAAGTGCTGGCAGGGAAGGTTGGAAACTGGCATCTGCACCAGGTCTATGATATTGCCCATAATATGGGAAAAATCGAACGTCATGTTATCGATGGACAGGAAATCGAGGTCTGCGTCCACCGTAAGGGGGCTACTCGCGCATTTGGTCCAGGCTATAAAGGACTCCCTGATGAATATAAGCCCATCGGGCAGCCGGTTTTAGTCCCTGGTTCGATGGGAACCGCCTCTTGGGTATTGGTAGGGACCGAAAAGAGCATGGAGCGCTCATTTGGTTCCAGCTGTCATGGCGCAGGTCGAACGATGAGCCGCAGCCAGGCGAAGAAGACTATCTGGGGTGAGGACTTGCTCAAAGAATTGGTGCAGCAAGGGATCCATATTCGGGCGGGTTCAATGCCAGGTCTGGCAGAGGAGGCTCCAGCAGCGTATAAGGACGTTGATCTGGTTGTTGAGATCGTTTCTGGGGCTGGGATTGCCAGAAAAGTGGCGCGGTTAATACCTCTAGCAGTGATCAAAGGATAAGGGAGATGCTGAGAAAGGATTTCGATATTAGCAAACGAGGTTCGAATATGGTGCAATCCAAGTAAATTACAGAAAGGAAATCGAGTTTTGGAACCAGACCAATCCGAACATGAATATAGGTGGAATGAAAACCTTTCCCTGGAATTCATTGACTACGGTCGCTATTTTGTCCCTTACCGGGAAGAGCAGATCGAGATCATGGTCAGTTTGCTGCCACTGGCTGATGTCCCAAGAAGGATCATTGAACTTTGCTGCGGCGAAGGACTCCTTGGAGAGGCAATTCTCAATGCCAATCAAAATGTATATGTTATCGGTTTCGATGGATCTCGGGAAATGCTAAACCATGCTGAAAAACGGTTAGCTCGTTTTGGGCGACGTTTCAAGCCAATCGAGTTTGATTTAGCAGATAAAGGTTGGCGCGTTAATGATCAACCCATCCACGGTGTAGTGAGTTCGCTGGCAATACACCACCTGCATGCAAATGAGAAAGGTGATCTTTTCGAGGATATATATAGGATGTTGGTACCTGGCGGAGTTTTCATCATCGCAGACATCATTGATCCAGTCCACTTGCAAAGCAAAGCACTGGCAGCAACGATGTACGATCAGGTTGTCAAAAAACAAGTGATGGCGATAGATGGCAACACGAAAGCTTATGAATTATTTAATCGAGAAGGCTGGAATATCTTTCATTACCTTGATCCAAAAGATATTGATAAGCCTTCCCCAATCCTGGACCAGTTGGAATGGCTTGTAGATGCAGGTTTCGAGAAGGTTGATGTCTTCTGGTTGTATGCAGGCCACGCGGTTTTTGGTGGATGGAAACCTGAATGTTGAGGAAATGCTCGTGTTGCAAAGCAGTTTTGAAGAATCTTACCTTGGCAGGTTAAGGAAATGGATCGGCAAGGAAAGGGTCATTATCACTGCCACACGAGCGGTCGTGTTTAATGAATGGGGACAACTGCTTCTGATTCGTAGGAGAGATAATGGTCGTTGGGTAATGCCGGCGGGGGTGATGGAACTGGAAGAATCAGGTTACGACTGCCTGGTTCGAGGGGTGTTTGAGGACTCTGGGCTGGTTGTGGAGGCAGCGATCCTGTTCGCCATCTGGTCTGTGCCACAAGTTTTCCAGGCTGTGTAAGCCATGTTCCATCCAATCTGGATTGGTGCAATCAAGGTAAGGCTCATATATTTATATCCTTAAGGAAACCTTTAATCATCTGAGGGATTGTTGCCTAACCGGTTGATCAGGGTCCTGAGGGCGTTAGCTGAGCGTGGGTACTTTACAGCAAGTGGACAGGAATAGGACGTAGTTGTATACTTTAACTGAAAGTTGGAGAACACTGAACTCAAATTACCCAGGTTTTCAGGTTTAAAATAATTATTTGAGAAACTATTTATCAATATTGGATGATTGATATGAGAAAACATTCACAAATGTTATTGTTTATCTTCCTATTTGCTTTCGTCATTCTGGTTGGCTGTGATGGTGAGGCGGTCCCAGCGAATAAAGAATCTCCTGCCGGTGTTCAACCAACAACAGTAATACAAGAACCACAGACTCCCAACCAGGTTGAGGAGCCGTATCCTGCTCCTAGTAACAAACTGACGGTGCAGGAACAGCCATCCAGCCAGGGGGGAGAACCATACCCTGAACCTGTTGAAGAAAAAGTATTAGATTCTGAAACCGCTGATATTCCGCCTGCTGTCCCACCTCCTACCGACCATGAGTTTGCGCCTAAACCGAGGGATGTTTCTCTGGAACGCGGAAAAGTTTTCATCGAGTACGTTGAAATTCTCCTCCTGGAAAGTTTTCCTGTTCAGGTTAATTTATTGCTAACAGGAAATTTACCCACCCCTTGTTACGAGTTGCGTGCGGTAGCCTATGCTGCTGACGACCAGAACCGCATTGATGTAGAAGTGTACTCGTTAATTGAACCTGGAATCATGTGTACCCAGGTGGTGAAGCCTTTTGAGGCGACTATCCCGCTGGGAGCATATACTGAAGGGATATTTTCGGTCTGGGTAAACGGAGAAGAAGTCGGGACGATTGAACTGCCTTGAGGCTGCTAATCTAAATCATTATGAGATCGAATCACTTGCTTTTGTAACAAACCTTCAGGTGTAAAGTCCTAAATACCTTGATTTGGTCCCTTTCACTTTAAAACTAAAATTACTTTAAATATAGTGGCTCATTTCTTGTGCGGGAAAAGTCTGAATTTATTTTGCCGTGCCTGTTTCCGTGATAAAATCGGGGGGTTTTGCCAACTGATCTGAGGTAGCGACGGGTTAAATTTCTTTTATTTGCAATAGATTTCTATGATACGCCATCCTTTATTTGACACGTTAAGAAACTTGACAGGCAATGTTCGAGCGTGCGTGCTCACTGAACCTATGTGGGGGATTCCATTTAACTTGGTCTTGCCATATGCCTCGGTCTACATGCTTGCCTTAGGTTTGAATGACCTGCAGATTGGGATGATTGCCAGCCTGGGTTCCTTTGTGCAAATTTTCTTCGCCTTGATCAGCGGTGCTATTACAGATAAGTATGGACGGCGCCTGACCACGGCTGTCTCCGATTTGCTTTCTTGGGGAGCAGCTGCCTTGATTTGGGCTGTCGCTCAAGATATCCGCTTTTTCATTGTTGCAGCGATTATCAATGCCATGTGGCGAATTCCAGCGAATTCTTGGACCTGCTTATTGGTGGAAGATGCAGATGAAAACCAGCTGGTGCACATCTGGACCTGGATCTATATTGCTGGGCTGTTGTCCGCGTTCTTTGCACCGCTGGCTGGTCTTTTGATCGGTGCTATAGAACTCGTCCCGGCGGTACGAATCCTTTACGCCTTTGCCTTTGTCTCTATGTCGATGAAAGCCTGGGTCCTTTACCGTTATTCTACAGAAACCGACCAGGGATTGAATCGCATGAAGGAGGCTCGGAACCAGAAAATTTTCTTATTACTCAGAGGGTATTGGGATGTGTTCAAAAAAGTACTCCATACTCCAAAAACCCTGATTGCTTTGGGGATCATGACAGTTATGAGCGTCTTCCTGCTGGTCAACAACACTTTCTGGGCCATCCTTGTCACCGAACGACTCAATATACCAGCTGAACATATTGCTATTTACCCTTTTGCCAGGTCTGCTTTATTGTTGGTGCTTTATTTTGTGCTCATACAACGACTTAATGTGCGCAGGTTTCGCAATCCGATGTTAATTGGTTATGGCGGTTTTATCCTTTCTCAAGTCATCCTGGTGATCATGCCACCCGGTAACTATTTGCTTCTTCTAGTGAGTGTGTTGATTGAAGCTTTTAGCCTGGCAGTTTACCGTCCACTCCATGACTCCCTTATCATCATTTCGGTTGACAAGGTTGAACGTGCCCGGATCAACGCGATCATGGCGGTCGTCGTTCTATGCCTGACTTCACCATTTGGCTGGATTGCTGGTCAGTTGTCTGAGATTAACCGCATTCTGCCCTTCATATTGAATATCGTTCTATTTGTAGTGGGTTTGATCCTGGTATTTTTGGCTTGGCGGGTGACACATTCAGAGGAGAAAAGTAAAGGTCAGGTTGTCGCTTGATCGCGTCTATGCCAATCATGAATTTAATTTGTTGAATAAGCCAATAAAAACCTTTTGAGTTTTAATTACCTTCATATATCATTGGTTTGTGTTCCATCTTATTTATTTATATTACCGGAAAACACCTAGAATCCATAAGGTCTTTCAAGTAATTAGCATTTTTAGTAACCTCTAAAAACTCCCCAAATCTTATTGATTTGTCTGAAAAAAGGAATAATGAGGTACTTCGAGGAGTTTCTAATGCAAAATTTTACTGGTATTCTTATGAATGTTCTCCGAGGTGGGTTTTTAACATGTTGCTTTGTGGTTCTATCGTTAACGGGTTGGCGGGTTTCAGCAGTGGGGGCACAAAGTACAATTCCAGGGGCTTCTGAAGGTCTTTGGATGGATGTGGATGAGGTGGGATTGAGGTTAGATGGAGAGTGGTGGATCCAACCAGAACACTACCGGACCCTGGCAGTCGATTTGGATAACCTTGACAGTATCCTGGCTAGTGCCCCCATGGAATCTAGCGTACAGGCGGATCAAGAGCAAAGCCTGATCTCGCTACCAATACCAGACGGTCGCTACGAGTGGTTCCATTTCGTGGAGGCACCGATCATGGCTCCGGAACTTGCCGAGAGCTACCCGCAGATCAAGACCTACCTGGGTTGGGGGGTGGATGACCCAACCGCAAGTGTGCGTTTTGACCGCACCCAGGCAGGATTCCACGCCATGATCCTGTCTGGTAATGGAACGGTTTAAATCGATCCTTTCATCAAGGGTGATTTGAGCCACTATATCAGCTATTACAAAAGGGATTACAGGGTAAATTCAACTGAATTTTTCGAGGAACTTGGTCCTTTGGGTGATCCTACATCGATCCAATCCCTTGTTAATCAACTTAGGGCATTGGGAATCAGTTCTGATGGCTATCTGCGCACCTACCGGGCCGCGGTTGCAGCGACAGGGGAATATACTCAGTTCCATGGCGGTACCAAAGCAGCCGGATTGGCAGCAATTGTGACCACCATGAACCGGGTGGTAGGGATCTACGAAAAGGAGCTGGAAGTCCGTATGGTCTTGGTGGCGAACAACGACGATGTGGTTTACACTAATGGGGCGACAGATCCGTATTCTAATAACGATGGGTATGCTATGCTGTCTGAGAACCAAGATAACCTGGATACAGTAATCGGAAACGGAAACTACGATATTGGGCATGCTTTCAGCACAGGAGGTGGCGGGATTGCTTACCTGGGGGCGGTTTGTGGTTCTGGGATTAAAGCAGGGGGTGTGACGGGACGGCCTGATCCAGTGGGAGACCCATTCGATGTCGATTATGTCGCCCACGAAATGGGGCACCAGTTTGGTGCGAACCATCCCTTTAACGGTAACGAGGGATCTTGTGGTGGAGGAAACCGTAATGCCTCTACCGCATACGAACCAGGCAGCGGAAGCACGATTATGGCTTACGCTGGTATCTGCGGTAGTCAGGATCTGCAGCCCAACAGTGATGATTATTTCCACGGGGTAAGCCAGGATGAAATTAACGCTTACACCACCCTCGGCAATGGGAATAACTGTCCATCGAAAACTGCCATAGGCAACAGTGCCCCTGTGGTGGATGTCGGGATAGGTGGGTTCACCATCCCCGCTGAAACTCCCTTCTCCCTGACTGGTTCGGCGACTGACAGCGATGGCGACCCGCTGACCTATACCTGGGAGGAGTTTGACCTGAGTCGATGGGCTGGGCATCCGGATTTACCTCGCGGTGATGCCCCCATTTTCCGATCCTTCAAACCGGTAAATGTACCGACACGCACCTTCCCCAAATTCAACGATCTGCTGAACAACACCCATACCATCGGGGAATTGCTGCCAACCTACAGCCGGACGCTTACCTTCCGGCTGACAGCACGAGATAACCAGGCTTATCCCAACGGAGGTCGGACGGGTTATGACATGATCTCTTTCGAAGTCACCGATAATGCTGGACCCTTCCTGGTGACGGCACCGAATACAGCCATGACCTGGTTCGAAGGTACCTTTGAAACCGTAACCTGGGATGTAGCGAACACCACTGCTGCTCCGGTTAGCTGTTCAGCGGTGGACATCCTGCTTTCAACCGACGGAGGTTACACATACCCGTACATCCTTGCCGAATCAACCCCCAATGACGGTTCACAGCAAATCACTGTTCCCTATGCGCCAACGTCTACAGCACGAGTTAAGGTAGCCTGTGCCAGCAGCATCTTCTTTGATATTTCCAATGTGGATTTCGAGGTAATAGGGAAGGTGTATGTGCCTCTGGTTTTGAGGTGAGTAGGACCATCCACGAAATTTCACGGATACACGAAATCCTGGTCGATCACTCAACGACCCTCCAGCCTGCTTATCAATAATAACTGCTTTGGTTGGGCTGCTCGTAGCGTTCCAGGCCAACATATACCAGCGACTTGAACCGACCTGCGAGAGATGAATGTAACCCACGGCATCGGGATATTTTTCATTGGAAAGGATAATGGCGAAGATTTATTTGTCCATTTCAACGCCATCATTTGGGATGGTTACCGCAATCTTAATGAAGGACAACGCGTAAATTCAAGGTCGTCGAAGGTCAAAAAAGCCTTCATGCACGAGATATAATGGTTTTTGGTGAGACTAACCTAAAACCGAAAACAGGGCAGCTTTTCATTTGCTGCCCTGTTTTTATTTCCAAATCCGAAAGGTTTCCGATGGGACCTGTTTTTTAAGGATTCTTCTCTAAGCATCAATTAAAAATCAGTAAATATTCATTGAAAACCTTTCAGGTTTTTTTGGTTTCCTCATCATTATTACCCTCTCTCTCACCGCCGCCGCCAGTAGGGAATGCATAATTGATTTGAGCAGTGGATTACATTTAACTCAGTAGAGGGGGTATTATAACTGTAGCTGATTACCGGATAGCCATCTACCCCAATGGCGCTGGTGGCATACAATATTCCGTCATAGGTGGTGAGTACAATTACATTACTGGCGCTGGTACAGGCAAAGTCATGGCAGTTGGACACCTTGATTTTTATACTATAGGGTTCAACCTCAAACCATTCAATATAGTTGATCACCGGCAGACCATTGGACCCAATAGAGATGGAAGTATACCAACCAACGCTTCCAATGGTATCCACAGCTGTGATATTAAAGCTTGTGCAGGCAATATTATTACAGTGGGCGACCTTAAGGTTATGGTTAGAAACATCGAAATAGCTGACAACTGGCAATCCGTCCGTTCCAATGGTTATGGAGTTATAGAAACCAACATTGCCATCAGTATCCAATGTTCTAGTAATTGCGTTGGTGCAGGCAATATCCGTGCAAAGAGCGACCTTGAGGTTGTAGTTCAAATCAAGATTGTTATAGCTAATGACCGGTAAACCGTCAGCACCGATGGTAATCGAAGTGCGCCCTCCATCTCCGATGTCACCAATATAATCCAAAGTATTGGAGTAGACGCTGGTGCAGGTGTGGTCATTACAATGGGCTACATTGAGTGATTGGTTAGTACTATCGTAATAGCTGATTACTGGTAGGCCGTCACTCCCAATGGTGATGGAGTTCTTAGAGCCGACATCACCCGCAGAGTCCACAGTTGTATAGCTGGCGTTGGTGCATGATACATCGTTGCAATGAGCCACTTTCAGGTCATGGTTATAATAATCGTAATAACTGATTACCGGCAGACCGTCCTTCCCAATGGTGATGGAATTTTCAGAACCGACATCGTCAGTAGGATCCACAGAGAAAATACTGGCGCTGGTGCAGGCAATGTCATTGCAATGGGCAACATTAAAATCTCCAGCATTCTCATCGTTGTAACAAATGATCGGCAGACCATCCGACCCGATGGTCATAGAATTGTAGAAAAAACCTGTTTGGATTATGTCTAGAGTGTTCAAACTGAACCCTGGTTTAGTATCGTGCGGTTCGCATTCCACCGTCCCATCCGCATTGAATGTAATGATCGTGCTACCTGCCTCACACGGGTTCGCCGCCCGCGCCTGGATGGTATCGGCAATCACGTTGAAGGTGGTTCCGTCCAGGTCCAACCCGTACCCGGCATAATACCGGGTATCATCATCCCCGTCATCCAGACCTGCGGGACGGTGTGAAATATCGCTCCATTCCACATACCCACCCTGGACAGCGTAGATGGCATAGGGGACCGGGGTCACCGGCTGGCGACCTGGCAGCACCGTATAACCACCTGTCCCACTGGAGGGCTGGAATCCGATCTCTAACCAGAGCTCTTCTCCATCGAAAACACCTGGATCGAATTCAAGAAGAGCGGTGAATACCCCGTCAACCACGTCTACATTCTCTACTTCAATATACCCGAACGAATCACCCCCTGTTTCGGCATCGAACAGCTCGAAGGAGAAATGGTAGATCCCATTAAGAGAGATCTGGTTGTGTTCCAGGTAGCCCTGGTAGCTAAAGCTTGTACCCAGGGGAGTCGATGTGGTTATTTCTACATTGCCTTCGAGGCTGTAAGATTTCGCCAGGACTTGCCTCTTCTCGCTTAACCCGATAGACAGGATAAAGACCACCCCGATTGCTGGGATAACGAATAACAAGAGTCTGTTTTTCATGATTCCTCCGTCGGTTCCATCCTCGAGGATTTCTATTTCAATACCAGTGGCAGGTGGACGATGAAGTCCGCGATGACCAGGATGCCTTTGACCCAGAATCCCCCCTGAAGGGTGATATCTCCTCCCTGCATAGAGCCGGCATCATGCTGTCCAATGGTCCCTTTGAGGGTGTAGCTGCCGTCGCTGCTCTCCCCGCCGCCGCCAGCGACCTTCCACCAGTTGATTTCGTAGCCCTCTGCTGCCATCGCTGACGAGACACCTACCAGGGTTGGGATGACCAGGATGGCTAACAAAGCTGAAATTAGGATGTATTTGTGTCTGGTTTTCATTTACCTTCTCCTTTGAGTCTGAAGAGGTTCTTTTCGTCTTCGTTCACCGCCGGCGCCAGTAGGGAATGCAGAACACATTGGAACAATGGGTCACCATGAGGTCTCCATTAGACAAGTGGCAATAGCTGATGATGGGCATGCTGTCTGTTCCGATGTGGATAGCGGAGAAATTTCCGACATCCAGATTTGAATCCACAATGTTGGTTCTGGCACTGTAACAAGCAGGATCATCGCAATGTGCGACCTTGAGATCGCCATTAACATCATCATAATAACTGATTACGGGCATACCATCCGCTCCGATCGCGATGGAGGTGAATTCACCTAACGAGTCCAAGACGTCAACCACATGGATGCTGGCATTGGTACAGGTAACATCGGTGCATCGGGCTACCCTGAGTCGTTGAAGACTGGTATCGAGATAGCTAATAACTGGCAGGCTGTCTCTCCCGATCGTGATGGAGGTGCCATAGCCAGCATATTCAACATCAACCGGGTTTGTATTTGCACTGGGGCAATCAATGTCCTTACAGTGGGCGACTTTGAGGTAGGAATTTGTTTCATCGAAGTAGCTGATGATTGGCATTCCATCCACACCGATGGTAATTGCAGTGAACTTACCAACATCATCATCATAATCGATGGCATCGGAGGCGGCAGTTGTGCAAGCCACATCATCACAATGTGCCACCTTAAGGTCATTATTGGTTTCATCCCAATAGCTGATGATTGGCAGCCCATCCGTACCAATGGTGACAGAGGAGTATCGACCAACCATATCAGGGGTAGAGTCCACTGAAGTAGCAGTGGCGCTGGTGCAGGCAGCGTCGTCACAGTGGGCGACTTTGAGGTCCTGGTTCAACCAATCGTAATAACTGATCACCGGAAGACCGTCGACTCCAATGGTAATAGAGGTATATTGTCCAAGGAAATCGCCGTCCACCGTGTAGCTGCTGGCGTGGGTGCAGGCTGTGTCATTACAGCGAGCGACCTTAAGGGTAGCATTTGTGGCATCCAGGTAGCTGATGACCGGCAGCCCATCCACTCCGACGGTGATGTCTGTAAAAGCTCCGACAATATCGTCGGTATCCAGGGCGGTCTGTTTGAACACTGGGCGGGTGTCGTGCGGCTCGCATACAACCGAACCATCGGCGTTGATCACCCGCACTGTACTTCCAACGGCGCAATCACTTTCCACCCGGGTTTGGATTGTATCTGGCATGACGTTGAAGGTAGTCCCAGCAAGCTCCAACCCATAACCTGCGCTGTAAGTGGTGTCCTGGTCGCCATTATTCAGACCTGCCGGACGGCTTGTAAGATCATTCCATTCCACTCTCCCTACCTGGACCGCGAAGAGGGCGTAGGGGACCGGTCGCAGCATCTGCCGCCCTTCGATGGGCACATAGCCCCCTGTACCGCCGTCAGGCTTCACCCCAATCTGGAGCCAGCGGTCTTCCCCGTAGAAAACGCCTGGTCCAAAATCTAGGATGGCAGTGAAGACGCCCGAATCCACCTGCACATCCTCCACTTCAATTAACCCGAGTGAATCGCCACCGATTTCAGCATCCCAAAGCTCAAAGGAGAAGTGGTAGATGCCGTTTGCCGGATTGCCTCCATCCGTCAGGTAGCCCTGGTAGGTGAATCTATTCCCGAGGGCAGCTTCGAGGCTGGACCTCCCCGCCAGGACCTCTCGCTCCAAGCTGAATTCGATCGTAAGCAAGAAGAGTACCGCTGCAGGGATAAGTACGACTGGTAATGTTTTCCGTACGTTCATGATTCTTCCTTCCCTAACGCCGCCAATTCGGCACGCAGAACACGTTGGAACAGTGGATTGCCTTTAATTCAGTGAAACCTACATCGAAATTGAAACTGACTACAGGTAAACCGTCGACACCAATGGTAATGGCGGTAGAAACGATATAATTATTTGTAGTGAGCGCAGTCACATTACTGGTGCTGGTGCAGGCAAGGTTATTGCAGTGGGCTACCTTTACAGCTTTTTCAATAGGGAAACTCCCAGCAGTTTCTTCGAGATAGCTGATAACCGGCAGACCATCAGACCCAATGGCGATTGAATTCCCCTCTCCAACTGCACCGGTGGTATCTACAGCTGTAATATCTGGGCTGGTGCAGGCAATATCATTACAGTGGGCGACCTTCAGGTCTTTGTTCGCAAAATCGTAATAACTGATAACAGGAAGACCGTCACTCCCAATGGTTATGGAGGTTCCGCTACCGGTGGAACTGACGTTACCAAGCGTATCCAGGATATTTGTGCTGGATGTTGTGCAGGCGACATCATTACAGTGGGCAAGTATTAATTTATCGTTGGAATGATCCCAGTAGCTGATCACTGGCAGACCGTCAGACCCGATGGTGATGGAGCTGGACCGGGATGCATCCCCGGATGAGTCCACCGTATTGGAACTCGCACTGGTGCAGGCGGCATCATCGCAGTGGGCTACCTTGAGGTCACCGTTGGAATAATCCCAATAGCTGATCACGGGCAAACCATCGACTCCAATGGTGATGTCGGTGTATCCTCCGACGCTTGGGGCTGTCCCAACAGCGTTAGCGCTTGAAGTGATACAGGCAACGTCATTGCAGTGGACAACCTTAAGGTTTCCATTGGATTCATCCATATAGCTTATGACCGGCAGGCCGTCCGCCCCGATGGCGATTGAATTCCCGATTCCAATAACACTGGTGTCGAGTGTTTGGGAGATAGCGCTGGTGCAAGAAATATCTGTGCAGTGGGCGACCTTAAGACCATTTAGCTCATCTGAATAACAAGTGATCGGCAGACAATCCGCCCCGGTGGTCATGGAATGGAAGAACAGGTAGCTTATGAACACAGGGTCTATTGTGTTTAAACTTAACCCAGGAAGCGTATCGTGAGACTCGCATTCCACCGCTCCGTCGGGGTTGATCCCTCGGATAGCGCTGCCGTAATCACAGCCACCGGTTACCCTCATTTGCAGGGTATCCGTCATCACGTTAAAGGTGGTGCCATCCAGTTCCAACCCGAACCCGGCGCTGTAGGTGGTGTTATCGTCGCCATCATCCAGACCGGCAGGTCGGTTGTCGATATCGTACCAATCCACCTCACCAGCACGGATCCCGTATAAGGCATAAGGGACCGGGGTTAGCGGCTGGCGTCCATCCAACAAAAAATAGTCTCCCTCATCCTCTTCTTTCCTCACCCCGATTTCCAGCCAGCGTTCATCACCGTTGAAAACCTCCTGGTCATATTCCAGGACGACCGAAAAATTACCCTGATCCACCTTTACAGAATTGATTATATTGACTCCCCATGAATCCCCGCCCATTTCAGCATCAAAGATCTCGAAGGAGAAATCGAACATGTCGTCCGCCGGTGTACCATCCAACTCCATGTATCCCTGGTAAGTGAAGCCGTAGCTTATTTCGCTCTCTGGACTTGCTGGTAGAGCCAGGGTATTGATCCCTCTATTAAATGCAGTGTTCATGAATAGCAACAATGTCGCTACAATAACTATCGTGACTAAGACATATCGAGTTTTCATGTGCACCTCCGATTGATAGTCCCCGGATGGTCTGCGACGGAGTGATTTTGGTAACCGGCTTATTAATTTAGTAATACGATAGCACTTAAATAGATAAAAATCAAGTTACGTCTGGAACGAGTCAGGGATAAAATCCGCAATGAGTGAAACGATATAAGAGAGGATGAAGCGTGATTATTGTGGTTTTAATATCTGATATTTTTCTCCTTCTAGGAAGGGCTGGAAAGACTTCCGAAGTCTCGCAGACTTCGGAAGTCTGGACAGAATACTAC
>CAZTJD010000003.1:0-121408 GCA_964613985.1 uncultured Anaerolineales bacterium | reverse complement strand
ACTAGGCAGTCTAAAATGATCTTACCGGGAGTTGTAAATGCCAGTTTTAAATGCTAAAGATTTAAGTAAGGAATATCAGTTAGGGGAACATCTGGTCAAAGCCTTGGTGGGAGTAAATTTCAAGGTAGAAAAAGGTGAGTTCGTCGCGATCATGGGACCATCAGGAAGCGGGAAGTCCACCCTCCTGCACCTGTTGGGGGGTCTTGATACACCTACCGATGGGAATGTGGTCCTGGCAGATCAATCCCTTGCCCAACTATCAGAACAACAAGCCACGCTTGTGCGCCGCCATAATGTCGGTTTTGTTTTCCAATTTTTTAACCTGCTACCAACACTTACAGCGGAAGAAAACATTCTTTTACCCGTAATAATAGATGGGAAAGACCCTCATTTATTTGAAGAACGCTTGACCCATCTGCTGGACTTGGTGGGTCTCTTAGAGAGACGATCTCACAAACCAGATCAACTTTCAGGTGGCGAGCAGCAGCGGGTGGCGATTGCCCGAGCACTCATCACCCAACCCGCAATTTTATTAGCAGATGAACCGACAGGCAACCTGGACTCAAAAACCGGTAATTCAATCATGGAGCTGCTTAGACGTTCATGTGATGAATTAGAACAAACCGTGATTGTTGTTTCTCATGACCCTAAAGCAACCGCCTATGCTGACCGGGTGATCTTCCTGCAAGATGGGGATATTGTGCACGAATATAAACCTGAAAATTCGATACCATTTACTGAAAGATTACGTGGTGTTATGGTGACCATGGAGCAATTAGAAGTTTAATATGCATCTGACACGGTTACTGACATTACGATCGATCGTCAGCCGTTCGACCCGTTTCCTGTTAAGTGCTTTTGGGATCATCCTTGGAGTTGCGGGTTTGTTATCCATACGTACTACTAACCAAACCGCACTTAATTCGATTGTGTCGCTGTTTGAAAGTACCTCCGGAAAAGCAAAATTGATGGTGACATCCGCCGATGTAGATGAAAGTGGATTCTCACAACAGGTACTTTCCCAGGTTGAAAGCCTTGAGGGTGTGATGATTACGAATCCGATTGTCATTGGGCGAACGGACTTTACAGATCATCAGGCCTCGAGTGGGATAGAAATTGGGCTATTTGGCACGAGTGGGGGCGGTATCGTATTGTACGGAATCGTTCCTGATTTAGAAAGAAAAACACGCGATTATACCTTGACTGATGGTCAATTCCTTGGGGATGACCCTTATCGTCGTGAAGTAGTCTTGGTTGAAACCCTGGCAGCGGAGGAAGATATCCAGATAGGGGACCGAATCGAGATTGTGACCCCTTTTGGTGGGGAGTACCTGAGAGTTGTGGGCTTGATTGCCCGAGATGGTCCTGGTCAGACCAATAATGGCTCATTTGGCGTGATTCCTTACATCACAGCCCAGGAAATTTTCGACCGCGGGAACGATATTGACCAGATTGATATTGTACCTAGCAATCCAAACCCCAATACTAACGAACTTGCTGCGTTACGGCTCAGTCTCCAGGGGCTCCTTGGAGATGAATATTCAGTGACTTACCCATCAGGTCAGGGTGAACGCATGACCCAGATGCTTCAGAATTACCAGATTGGGCTAAATTTCATGAGCGGAATTGCATTATTCGTGGGTGCATTTCTGATTTACAATGCTTTTACAATGACGGTTATTGAACGGACTCGTGAATTTGGCATGCTTCGCACGATTGGAATGACCCAGCGCCAGGTCATGAAACAGGTATTGATTGAAGCAAGCTTATTAGGATTTTTAGGTGCCAGTTTGGGGGTTGGATTCGGGGTCTTATTGGCGAATGGTTTGACTCGTTTCATGGAAATCATCCTTAACCAAAAGCTCGGTGGTGTCCAGGTTACCTCGATAGATGTCCTTGTCAGTATGTTTATTGGCGTTGGTGTAACTTTTTTAGCTGCTGGAATTCCAGCCTGGCAGGCAGGGCGTATCTCCGCCATGGAAGCGCTGCGCGTAAGAGGAAAGTCCAAGGAAGGCTGGATCATTCAATATGGCTGGATCCCTGGAATTTTATTGTTGGTTACATCATTGGTGATCTTGCTAATCAATCCTTTCCCCTATGATGTCCAATTCCGTCTTGGCAGCATGACTGTGTTTGGGCTTTTTACCGGGGCTACCCTGCTCATTCCCGTTACAGTTGGTGTTTGGGAAAGGGGGACTCGTCCGGTTTTGAAATGGATTTATGGATCAAGTGGCAGTCTTGGCAGTCGTAATGTCCAGCGTTCTCGGTTACGCACAACTTTAACTGTTGCTGCATTGATGGTAGGAGTTGCGATGGTCATAATGGTACGAGGGATGACAGGATCTTTTGCTTCTGACCTCCAGACCTGGATCGAAGCTTACCTGGGGGGCGATATTTATGTAACTTCTTCTGTCCGGTTGCGGAGTGATGTCGAAAGACGCCTCCAGGCAGTGGATGGTGTTGATGCCGTCGCGCCTTTACGTTACTTCGAAGTTGAGTGGTATACACCAGATGGTGAAAGAGATCTCCTGCAGTTTATGGCAGTCGATATTGATGCCTACACAAAAGTCACCAATTTTGTCTTTAGTGGTGAGCAGGTGAATACCGGTCAGGCATTGGCCCAGGTTCGAAATGACCAGGGGGTTTTTATTTCTAGTGTTTTGGCGGAGAAATATGATTTATCACCTGGTGGAACGATCAGCCTAAAGACCAAGCGGGGTCTAAAGGATTTTCGAATTGCAGGCGTGGTCGTAGATTTTTATAATCAGGGTCTGGTAGTGCAGGGCGGTTGGGATACCATGAGGCGCGATTTTGATATTGATGACGCCAATACAATCTTGGTAAAAGTTCAGCCTGGCAATGAGATATCAGAAGTCCAGAGACGGATAGAGACTTTATATGGCAATCGCTATAATCTCACCCTTGAATCCAACGTTTCAGTTCGCGGTCGTGCTTTGAACTTGATGGAGCAGGCTTTCCGCATGTTTGATGTCATGGCATTGATCTCAATTTTGATCGGGTCTTTGGGAGTTGTAAATACGCTTACGATGAGCGTGATTGAACGAACCCGCGAGATTGGCATGCTGCGAGCAATTGGCATGACAAAAGGGCAAATAATCCGCATGGTATTGGCAGAATCGGGGTTAATGGGCGTTATAGGCGGCATCCTCGGGATTGCCACTGGTGTAATCCTGGCGCGTATCCTTTTCATTGGCATGACCACAATGTCTGGGTACCAACTTACTTTTCAACTTCCGCCAGGTGGGATTCTACTTAGTATGATAGTAGCGCTGCTAATTTCTCAACTTGCAGCGATCTCACCCGCCCGTCGGGCAGCAAAGGTACATATTCTAGAAGCTGTTCAATATGAATAAATCTATTTTCAGATATTTACTCAACCGAAATTCTACTCTTCTAGATTATGGTATACATTTGGCCACATTCGACTGTGATGTCAGTGTTTATTCACTTATCGTGAAACATATTCGTCATTGGAGACCTTAACCCATTATTTTTCAACGCTATGAAGATTGCACCATACCATCGAAAGGAATCGAAATGGAAAAAAGTGATCCTCAAAAGAAAGTATATGAACAGTTGGAATTACTTAATGCAATTCTGATTGGTTTTATGGTTGGCACCTATGACGTTTTAGGGAGAGGCGGGACACAAGCAGTGATAAACATGGCTGGAAAAACGGTGGCAGCTGAAATTCTTCATTTTGCCAGAGATAAAGGTGAACCGATTGGATCCTTGGAAGAATTCCGGAAATTCATCACAAAATACAACTTAGCTGGGCAGGTGGATTTTTATGTGACCAAAGAGAAAACTTATGTCAGGATCAGTGAATGTAAAACCTGCCCAAAGAAAGTGGGTCATTACACATTTGATGGTTCAGCCTGTCCTTGGGGGGGTATCTTGTCAGGCGTTTTAAGTGAAATTCATCATGATGCCTATTCCAGTGCATCGAAGCTTATCCCGGGGGAAAAATGTATTATTGAGGTTCATAAGTTAAATAAGTCGACTTGATTATCTTCTATCTAAAACATACTTCATGTCCTTTTCACCTGGATATATTCTCTCAAATCAACATTGTAGCGAACGTTCTTTACCATGAAGAATGCGTAGTGTATGCCTTAGCTAGATCCGGTGATGGAGGATAAGTTCGGAATCAGGTATCCATCCCGTTCACACCGTGGTTGAGCCTGGATGATCCATCATCGTTCGGGAGTGTTTAGGAAGTTGATATCTGAGAAAAAGGGAGTGTTTTGGATCAGTGTTTCCAATCTGGCCCTCTAAAAACATTTATGAACCAGAAGGCATTGAATGGGTTTCCAAAATGATCACCACCACTAGCCACTGCTACCGCAGCGGTTTGGGTACCATCTTTAAGGTCATGTTTGCTGAGGATGGCTCGATTGAGAGGAAGCGCTATTCGAATTCATTGCTTTATAGGAGTTTCTACTGTCTTATACGAAACACATTGCGTGCTGTCGCTTGATCTTGAGGGGAGGACGATCAGGGCTGAATTCGAAGAATTCACACTGTTTAACCTTTATATCCCAAACTGTGGTCGTGATCTCAGCCGGGTACCCTTTAAACTCGATTTTTACGCGGCTTTGTTAGATATCTGCGATGTACTGCACGCCAAGGGGAGGAAGATCATACTTTATGGAGACCTTAACACAGCATATCAGGAAATCGATGTTGATCCAATCGTCTTTTTAATTTTATCCCAACTCGTATTTATTTTTTCCACCGGATGTCGTGACCAGACTAGACCTTATAGTGTCTAAATTGCCATCAATTCACTCTTTGTTCAATAAATGGCATCTACCATAGGCAACCTTTGACAACATGGGACCTTTAATAATCTCTAGGTTAACAGCAGGATTTGGTTCTGAAGGTTTGTGCGAATCCATTCTGGAGTTGTTTTATGGACCTCGATCGATTCGCACTGGTTGAAGTGAGAAAAATAGCGCAGACTCTGGGTAAGCGATTGGAGTAAATCGTCGAAACAACTCAGTTCAGGCTCGAACTCAAGGTTCCGCACCAGCAATCTCTTTTGGTTGTGATCGGCTTTGATATCGATTCTCCCCACGAATCGTTCACCCCACAGCATCGGTAATGCAAAGTAACCAAATTTTCGTTTGGCGATGGGCAAGTAGCATTCAAGGCTGTATGCAAATCCGAAAAGGCGTTCTATCCTATCACGCTGAATGATCAAATTGTCAAAAGGCGAGAGAAGGAAGAGACAAGGCGACTGGCCTCCCAGCGTTGCAGCGGTTTCGATTACCTCTGGGAAAGCGTAAAAGTCTAAATCATCAAGTCCTTCTATTTTCACAACGATTACTTTATTTGCATCCATTAAATCGTTTAATGCTTGTGTGACCACTTTCCTGCTGGCAGCATTGATGTGGGCGAAAATCTCCTTTTCTTGTACTACACCATGTGCTCCAAGTGCCCGGCGTACGAGGAATCGACCTAATTCACAATCCTCGGGCATTCGGGTGTCGACATCTTCTGGCAAAACGCGTTCTGTTAGATCGTAAACCTTTTGAAAGTTGTTGCGTTCGGTGATCATCAGCTCGCCTCTCCAAAAGAGCATCTCCAGGGCTATCTTGGATGGTTTCCAATCCCACCAGGTACCGCGTTTTGTGCCTGGCGGAGGATCGAAATCCTTGGAAGCCAGGGGGCCTTCTTTGCGAATACGATCGAGGACCGGTTCCATCAGGTGACCATATTTTTCCAATCTGTCATTTTCCCACTTGCTTCTTGGATCCTTATAACTGCGCTTGCGCGGTAGATAGTAGCGAAAGTCAGACATCGGCAGGTAGGAGGCAGCATGGCCCCAATACTCAAATACGCGCCTGTCTTGCACCTGAAGCTCGTGCAGCATGTCTGGGGTATAGTCTGGTCGGCGTGTCCACAGGATATGGTGGTGGGCGCGACGAATGACGGCTATGGTATCGATTTGGATGTAACCTAGCTTTTCGATGGCTTGAAAGATCCCCTCCTTGCCATCAGGTAGTTTTGTTCTGCCGTCAAGTAGCTGGGCGTTCAATGCGATTCTACGGGCTAAGTTTAGTGGTATGCTGACTTTTTTCAATTTGACACCTGTTTACCCAAATCAATGTATTTAGTGCGGTTCTGAAAAATTTCTAAGCGTATAAATGAAACTCCGTCTGTCTGCCAGCTTTCTTTCCCTTAACTCAGGGACACTATTGAAACTTGAATTTTCGATAAATTATACACTCACAGGATATCCATGTCAGCTTTTTCCAGGGTTTGTTGTCAACTTCGCCGAACATCACGCTCTGAACCTGACCTTGACCCTTGCTGGACCGGAGTGAAATATTCCATTAACCTACAAGCGCATTCGCCAGCCTCCGTTATGTCGCACCCAGGGTAAAAGAGATGGTTAATGGATTATCGTTCTGCACATACTGCTACAGAAATTTTCCTTCCTGTATAAGTTAAAAGAGTGATATTAGAGAAGATGTCAGTATGAGAAGCGGATGGAGGTTGTGTTCTTCCCCAAATCCAAAACCACGATTTGGGTCCAATTCTCAACTATAACATGTAGTTTTGACTGAAAGATGAATCAAAAAAGCCACCTGAAGCATTCAGGCGACCTCTTTGATGGCGAGTGCCCCCACGGAGATTCGAACTCCGGTTTTAGGCTTGAAAGGCCTACGTCCTAGTCCCCTAGACGATGGGGGCAAGCAAGCGGGCTGGATTTTACCATTCCCCACGATGCGCGTCAATAACCACTTCTTTTCCCATTTCTTTTAGTCAGATCGTCTCTCAGGGACGTGCTGGTGGCTGTTCTGGCGGTATACTTCTCCTCTTCGCAGGGTGGCTGGAGTGACCCGAACCTGAGCTTAATAAAATGTTGAGCCAGGAGACTGCTTGAGGGTCATAGTCACAGCGACCACAAACATCACATATCCATGCCGGGAAATCAGGTACAGTGATGAGTTCACCAGCTAACCACGTGAGATAAGTCACGTGGTCCAGCCGCATCAACCCTGTCTGACATTCAGGACAGGTGTAACGAGTTTGCTCGAGTTGCTCCTCTTCACTCATGACATTAACTAAACGCGAATCTTTAAGGGATTGAGGCCGCATTGGCTGATGACTCGGGGGTTACCCTCCCCCAATCCGTAGGAGGCCAATAAACGAAATAAGCCTCACCAACGACATTTTCCATGGGGACTGAACCCCAATTATGTGAATCTGAAGAATTATTGCGATTATCTCCCAAGACAAACAGGTGTCCCTCTGGGACATTCCAGCTGCCGTTATAGCGAGGCTTTGCCGCGATATAAGGTTCGGTTAAGAGCCGGTCATTGACATATACAGTCCCTTCAGCAATCCGAACTGTATCACCCGGTAGACCGACCACCCGTTTAATATATTCAAGTCTAGGGTCACCAGGAAAATGAAACACAACGACATCACTCAATTCCGGTTTACCGATCTTATAAGCCAGGCGGTTAACAACGATAAACTCGCCACTTTGTAAGGTTGGTTCCATACTCGAACCATCCACCCGGATACGAGCAGAAATTGCGTTGATGGCAAGGAATAACAAAACGGATAAAACCAGCGTTTCTAAAACATCAATAAGGAAGTGGAAGAATCCCGATCCTCTCTCCTCAACCGGATTTTCATTCTTTCCTGCTGGGTTTGTCAAATTCACCCCGGGGCTGTTTGTGAAGTTATCGTCCATAAATATTTCGTAGCTTTATTTAATTATTATTTTGATTTTTTGCCTTGCAGGTACTTTTTCTCAAATCAGATAGGTTTATACCCCATCTGCTATCTCAAAATGACAATCATTAAATAAATCTTATCCTTCCCGATATTTACAATTTAAGGCATTATATAATCGTATTTGAGTTGGGGCAAGGGATTAAAGATAGAAACAGATTAATAATCCGCTTATATTTTCTTATTTATCCCCTTGGTCGCAGGAAAATTCGTATCGGTGTACCCAGGAAGGGATGTGCCTCTCGAATCTGGTTTTCAAGATATCGTAGGTAAGAGAAATGTGCCAGGTCTGGGTCATTGACATGAAGCATAAAAGTTGGGGGATCACTGCGGACCTGAGAGCCGTAATAGATTTTCAGGTGACGACCAGCTTTTGAAGGTGTTGGGTGACGGTCCAACGCGCTGCGGATGATTTGATTCAGCTTTGAAGTCGGGATACGCATCAGGCGTTCCTCCTGGACGACCAGGGCGGTGGGTAACACCTGGTGAACGCGCTTTCCCGTTATAGCAGAGATAAACAATACAGGTACATAATCCAAGAAAGTCAGCTCATGACGCAGGTAAGAGGTATATTCTCCCATCGTGTAGCTATCTTTGTCAATGACATCCCATTTATTGACGACCACAACCACACTTTTCCAGGCATCCAGGATGAAACCAGCAATATGAGTGTCCTGTGCGGTGATTCCTTGCTCTGCGTCCACTAGCAAAAGTGAGACATCCGAACGCTCAATCGCCCGTAAAGAACGAATCACACTATACTTTTCTACTCCGGGATCGATCTTTCCCCGCTTACGGATTCCTGCAGTGTCGATCAGGGTGATCAGGATTTCATCAAAGATTAATTGTGTGTCAACAGCGTCTCGGGTGGTACCAGCAATTGGGCTAACAATCGACCGTTCTTCCCCAACTAGGCGATTTAGCAGGGTGGATTTTCCCACATTGGGCTTACCAACAATGGCGATTTTGATTGTATCATCTTCTTCGGTTTCCTCCACCCAGTCTTTGAATTCCTCCACCAGCGCGTCCAGCATGTCCCCCGTACCAGTGCCGTGTTTGGCAGAGACCGGATACGGATCTCCCATACCGAGCTCATAAAATTGGTAAGCATCTGCACGACGTGCTTCGCTCTCACACTTGTTAACAACCAAGATCACTGGAGGCCAGGGCTGTCCATCCTTTTCCTTTTGATAACTCCGTAAGATTTGTGCCACTTCTTGATCTGCTGCAGTGACCCCGCTCTCAATATCGGTGATGAAAAGCACAGCATCCGCCTGTGAAATGGCTATTTCAGCCTGTACCCGGATCTCTTTGATGAAATCTTTAGAACCAATGGATAGTGGTTGCTTGTTTGACCCTGGTCCGGTTTGGATCGGGTCAATGCCACCAGTATCAATAATGTCGAATACAAAACCAGCCCACTCAGCTTCAGCCATCAAGCGATCTCGTGTCGTTCCGGGTACATCGTCAATAACAGCTAATCTTTCCTGTGCCAGGCGGTTGAAAAGCGTAGATTTTCCCACGTTGGGCCGTCCAACAAGGGCGACGATTGGTTTTGACATGAAAAACCTCAGGGTGTTGGAGTTTGCGATGGTGTTGGAGTTGGTGTTGCTGGTTCAGCTTTTGTTATGTTCACCTCTACCGTCTCGGGAGAGATCACTTGCAATTGAACCTGATCAGGTAGGATGATCACCTCAGGCGATAACTGGTAAACACCCTCATCCAAGCCGGTGAGGTCCACCACAATACGCACATCGACATCGGTCAGACTTGGTAGCATGGGAATGGGTCCATATACGATGACTTCTAGAACATCTGGAGCGACAGTGGCTACCAGGCCTGGTAAAATGCCAATGAGTTCCACAGGTCTTGTGAGGCTGATACTGCCGTTAATTGCAGCGATGCCAACCTGCACGAGTACATTTGGATCACCGATCACCGATACGCCTTCTGGCAGATTTAGCGAAAGGATGGTTTCAATATCATCCACAGCACCAGATATATCTAATTCTTTGCTATCAATAAATCCAGGCAATTCATCAATCATCTCTACATTGGGTGAAAACACCAGGACATTAGGTGGGGAGACGGTGATATTCGTCTGTCGGTATCCTTCTGCTACCTGACCAACAGTCACCACTCGAACCACCATATTGCGATAACCTCCCTGCAGGGTAACCGTTTGGGTAACACTGATTCGCTCCGGCAAGAGGGTTACCTCGGCTACGATGGTATTGTTTTCAGTGAGGGGGCGAAGGTTAACCGATCTTTGGACATCTTCAGTCGCACCAGAGATATCCAGGGTTGCCTCAACCGAAACCACTTTCTCAACATCCGACATGCGACCAGATATGGTCACCTCTTCTGCACTCCAGGTGATTCCACCCAACTGGTATCCAAGAGCAGGATCTCCTAATGCTTCACGATCGATAGGTAATGTCTTTGATACCAGCTGTTCTACGGTTATTTCAATAATCTTTGGGCTGACTTCAATCAACCGTAAAGGGCGGATATCTGTAGGAAGTACATAATGGACCTCAAGCGTATGTGTCCCGCGAGCCAGACCGGAAAGGTCGATCCAGGCTCTCAGGTTAACATTTTCTGTGTTTAATTCATCCAGGATAGTGACTGGGGCGTAAAGAGTCATGGCAAGCTGTTCAGGAAATTCGTTCATAATTTCCACGTCAGGTTCCTGACCAATAATCTCAATAGGGACCTGGAAAACCCTTTCCTGGTTAGGGTCTGCAGAAGTTACTGCTGAACCCCAGACAATCAGGGCGAGGACGAATGCTAACAACATCGCGCTGAGGTTCCTTCCTAACCAGCGTAGTACAACCATTACTCACCCTCCAAATGGTGCCGACCAGCAGCCGGAAAAATCCGCAGGAAAATCCTGGCGAGGACGTTCTCGGGTTCTTCAGGTTGGTAGAATGTCTGCAAGATATTCTTAAGCCGTTCTGAATTCAAATTGCTGATCATCCTACCACCGTGTGTGATGGATATCGTACCTGTTTCTTCCGACACAACAATAGAAACAGCGTCACCGACTTCAGAAGTCCCTAATGCAGCTCGATGACGGAGTCCCATCTCTCTCTCGGGAGAACGTACAAGGCTGCCGCTGGAAGACAAAGGCATGACACAAGAAGCCGCTACCACCCTGTTATCCTTGATGATCACCGCACCATCATGCAATGGGGTATTTGGGTAAAATATTTGTAACAGGATTTCCGATGTCAACCTTGCATCCAACGGAACGCCAGTATTGATAAATTCTTGTAAACTATCGGATCGATGGAGAACGATCAGGGCGCCATGCTTCCGATTCGCGAGTCGGATAACTGCTGCCACAAGACTTTCAACTATATCAAACCCAGTTCGCTGGCTGGCAGGAAGTATTGTGCTGGTGCGCCCCAGACGTTCTAAGGCACGGCGAATCTCTGGTGCGAATATTACCGGAATAGCCAGGATGAGAGCAGGAAATGTATTACTCATTAACCAGGAAAAGGCAGGTAGTACTTCCAAACTTGTTAACACACCCAGAAGAGCGATCAATACAAGCCCCCCACGTAATAAAACAATCGCCTGAGTATCCCGCAGTAACAACAAAATTAAAAAGAAAACCGTGGCAACCAAAAGAATATCAACGACACTCAACCAGTCAAGGCGCTCAAATAGAAAGACTAAATAGTCTAGGAGGTTCGTAATGAAAACTGACACTTGCACTCCACTATACCGGGCGAAGCACACGATCTGTCCGTAGTTGCTTCAACATCATGATGGTGCCGGGAGGCATGGATTCAAGGGCAGCATCCTGCCAGGCTCGAACGCCCAGGTCATTGATTGTACGCGGCAAGTAATCCAGTGCTTGCCAGATTTTCTTTTGTTGGGCTAATCGTGGGGGTAGGAATAACAAAGCTGCTTCACACTGTAGCTCTTTAGAAGCTTCCTCAACCTCGCCCATCATCACCTTCAGAGCATCCATGAGAGTGATATCTTTTCTTATATAGAAGTCATCGATTCGAGCCACAAGGTTTTCAACCTGCCAGCCGAGCAGTCCCAGAATCGAATTTCCGCGAAGCAAGAATAAGAAAGCTTTCTCCCCAAAGGCAGCCATAATATCATCCTTATTCAACCGTCGTCTGCCTCCACTAACCTTAGTAATAAAATCAGCTATTGCTTGGGCTTCCTTTGGCCTGGCTCTTCGCACTGATAATTGCCCACGAGCAACTTCTCGCGTCTGAGGAGACTCTTCTGTGCTTGGAATTGGAACAGCAATTTTCCAGGCAGAGGCAACCTGTTTCCAGGTGTCTTCAAATGATTTGTTATTTTTTATAACAATATCCGCTGCGTTAATTTTTATCGATTGGGCGCTTTGAGTATGGATTCGTTCTATAGCACCTTCGTAAGTCATCATCCGCTTCTCTACCAGGCGTTGGATCTGTTTTGTTTCGGTAGTATCGGTCACCCAAATAGTGTCACAAAAATTTCGTAATTCACTTTCCAACAACTTGATCGCCTCAATAACAATCACTTTTTGGGGAGCGCGGCTTGCCAGGATATCAACAGCCTGGCCCACAAGAGGATGGATGATATCTTCTAAAGTTATTAAAGCTTCCGGGTTTGAGAAGACCAGGCGCCCTAATTTTGACCGGTCAATCTGTCCATCGGGCGACAGAATCCATTTCCCAAATGTGTCAACAACAGGTTGGTAACCTGGCGCCCCTTGAGTTATAGCGCGATGACTCAAGGCATCGGCATCAATACCGTATGCACCCAGGTGTTCCAGCATCTTTCGTACGACGCTTTTTCCGGTGGCAATGTTGCCCGTTAATCCGATTACATATTTTCCAGGCCAGTGACTCATGGTTCCTTCCAGCAAGAAGACAAAGGGATTACAGGTAACCCCCTCTCATTTTAGTCTGGGGCGCTCAGAATGTCAAAGGGATGTATGAAAATCTAGATCCAAACCAGGTGGGTACTCACCCAACCTGACTATTGTTCTTTGCGATCTGGTTCAAGTACCCCTACCTAACGTTTATTTATTCCGTCTCCTTCAGGAATCCCTACTTGAACTTCCACCTTCTGCAAGATTTATTAACCCGCATAATGACAGGCGACATAATGATTTGGCCTTAATTCTCTTAATTCCGGCTCATTAACCGCGCAGTCCGCTTTCGCAATGGGGCAGCGAGGGTGGAATCGACAGCCGCTCGGCGGATTAAGCGGACTGGGCACATCTCCTGGTAGGATAATACGCTCTCGTTCTACGTTTGGGTCTGGAATTGGGATTGCCGATATCAATGCCTTCGTATAGGGATGGAGTGGGTTGCCGAAGAGATCCGATCGCGGCGCCATTTCGGCGATTTTCCCCAAATACATAACTGCGACCCGGTCGGAAATATGTTCAACCACCGCCAGGTTGTGTGCGACAAATAAATAGGTTAAATCAAACTCGCGTTGCAGATTCCTTAAGATATTAAGTACTTGCGCCTGGATTGAGACATCGAGGGCGGATACCGGTTCATCTAGCACGATAAATTTTGGTTGAAGAGCAAGGGCGCGAGCAATCCCAATCCGTTGTCGCTGTCCGCCCGAGAATTCGTGAGGATAACGGTTCGCATGGTATTCTTCTAACCCCACTTTCTTCAGGGTCTCCATCACGAGGTCAATCCGTTCTCTTGAATTGCCAATTTTATGGATGTTCAATCCTTCTGCAATCGATTCGCCAACTGGCAGGCGAGGATCGAGGGATGCATATGGATCCTGGAAGACAATCTGCATATTTCGCCGCATCTCTTTGAGCGCGTTTCCTCCCAGGTTGAATACATCAACACCACCAAAATAAACCGACCCACCTGTATGGGGAAGTAACCGCAGCAGGGTATGTCCCACCGTGGTTTTTCCACACCCTGATTCCCCCACCAACCCCAGGGTCTCTCCTTCCTTAATCGTAAAGCTGACATCATCCACAGCTTTAACCTGTGCTACCACTTTGCGGAAGATTCCTCCATACACAGGATAATACTTTACCAAATTCTGTACTTTTACTAGAATTTTTATATTTCCGTTATTGCCGATTGCTTCTTCTGTCATAATCAACCTCGTCGGAGGGTTTTGTTATTTAAGCCGTTATAGACAGGCGATTAATCCTGTATCAGGTTAAAAGATCCTTTCAAAGGTGCCTCAGTGTCATCAGAATCCTGGTACAACCAGCAGCGAACGCTGTGACCCTCCAGAGTATTGATCAAGGAGGGTTCAATTCGCAGGCAATCCTCCAGTTCATATTCTCTCCGCGCCTGGCACCGCGGCGCAAAGCGGCATCCCGGGGGCATGTCGATCAGATTTGGGACAGACCCAGGGATAACGGCTAACTCTTCTTTCACCTTTCCAAGGACTGGGACAGAAGCAATCAAGCCTTGAGTGTAAGGGTGCAAAGGTTTCTCAAACAGGGTTTTGATTTCCGCCTGTTCAATAATTTGCCCGGCATACATGACCGCGACCCGGTCTGCCATTTCTGCGATCAGCCCCAGGTCGTGTGTGATCAGGATGACCGAAGTACCCAGTTGGTTTCTTAAATCCAACATTAAATCTAATATCTGGGCCTGGATCGTTACATCCAGTGCTGTCGTCGGTTCATCGGCAATCAGAAGGCGGGGTTTTAATGCCAGAGCCATAGCGATCATTACCCTCTGCGCTTGTCCCCCGGACATTTCATGAGGATAGCAGTGCGCTTTGCCTTCGGCATCCGGGATACCAACGATCCTGAGAAGTTCCACTGCCTGACACCAGGCATCCTTTTTGGTGATCGCGCTGTGGATCTGGAAGACTTCAGCGATTTGGGAGCCTACTTTGAAGACGGGGTTCAGGCTGGAATGGGGCTGTTGGAAGATCATCGAAATCCGGTTTCCACGCATATTGACCATCTTTTCCATGGGCAAATCCAGGACATTCTCCCCTTCAAAATAAACCTCGCCTTCTATGATTTCCCCGGGATCATCCACCAACCGTAGGATTGAAAAGGAAGTTACACTTTTCCCACAACCAGATTCCCCCACCAATCCCAGGATTTCTCCAGGACTGACATGAAAATCGACGCCATCAACAGCTTTGACAACACCATCTTCTGTGAAGAAATAGGTTTTAAGGTTTCGGACTTCTAATAGGGGTTGCGATTGGTTTTCAAGCATAAGGCATCCAGTAGTTATTTTAATCTCGGGTCTATGGCGTCTCGCAAACCGTCACCCAACAGGTTGAAGGACAGCACTGTAATCATAATCGCCAAGCCTGGAAAGAAGACAAGATGTGGGGCGGTGAAGACCTGGTTGCGCTCGGATCCCAGCATTGTGCCCCATTCCGGGGTCGGTGGTTGAGCGCCGAGGCCCAGGAAGGAGAGGGCTGCGGCTTCCAGGATTGCGCCCGCGATTCCCAGCGTCCCCTGCACGATCAGCGGAGGGATCGCATTAGGAAGAATGCGCCGGAAAAGGATGTGCATATGATTCCCCCCCAACGCTAACGAAGCTGATACGTATTCCTGTTCCTTCACAGAGAGCACACTGGCTCGGACAACGCGAGCGAAAACCGGGATCGACACGATGGCTATTGCCAGCAGGGCGTTTTGCAGCCCTCTACCCAAAACGGTCACAATGGCAATGGCTAGCAAAAGGGAAGGGAAAGCGAGCAGCACATCCATGAATCGCATGATGACATTATCCAACCAGCCGCCCACATATCCCCCAAATGAACCCAGAAGAGTTCCGATCACAATCGCAAAACCAACCGTAGAAAAACCGATAAACAACGATACTCGTGTACCATAAATTACCCGGCTAAATTCATCACGGACATTGCCATCCACGCCAAGAATGTGCTGCGGTTGGTCTTCCGGACAGCCCATCAGGTGAATACAAGGGTCTGCTCGTTTCTTAATATCCTCTTTTCCAATCAGCACTTCTTCCGGATCATAAGGAGCAATCACAGGGGCAAAGATTGCTACAAGGACCAGGAATACCAAGATGGTCCCGCCAATAATCGCCGATTTTTGCCGGAAAATATTGCGTATGGTTAATCGGATTAAACTGTTTGAACGATAATCCCTTTCATTTGTTTGATCAAGGTCTGTAGCTGTCATGTTCCTATTCCAGTCTGATGCGCGGATCGATAAAGACGTAAGAAAGGTCGACCAGAAGGTTGACCAATACATAACTCACAGCGATGACGACGGTAAATCCCTGCACAATTGGAAAATCTCGGGCAGTGATTGCCTCGAACAGCATTCGTCCGACACCGGCAAAACCAAAAATAGACTCGGTTAGCACTGCCCCTGCAAATAACGTACCCACCTGAAGTCCAATGATGGTAATAATGGGCAACAGGGCATTGCGCAGCGCGTGCTTAAGGATCACGTAACGTTCGAGTAGCCCTTTCGCCCTTGCAGTTCGAATATAATCTTGCCGCAATACCTCCAACATGCTGGAACGGGTCATACGGGCGATGATCGATAAGGGAATTGTGCTAAGAGCCACAGAAGGTAATATGAGATGTTTAATCACATCCCCAAGTACCTCCCAGTTAAAGGTAATAATTGAATTTACGATAAAGAGGTTGGCGATAAATTCCAGGATATGGTAGCGGATCGATTCTGCTTTGACGGTCCACCCCCACAATTCATAAAACGGGGTGGCACTGAGGCCTGCCGTTATGCGCCCTGTTGGAGGCAGCCAGAACGGGGTATCCTTGAGCAAAAGCGCAAAGGTATATGCCAGCAGCAGTCCCAGCCAGTAAACCGGCATGGAGACCCCGGTGTTAGCACCGATCATGGTGATCACATCAATGGCAGAATTCCGCCTTACAGCAGAGATGATCCCTGCCGGAATACCTATAGAAATGGCGATGATCAAAGCTACAAATCCCAGTTCGATGGTGGTGGGCAGCCTTTCGATCAAAATGATCGTCACTGGACGGCTGAAGCGGATTGACTCCCCAAAATTGCCACTTATTATATCTTTCATATAGATCCAAAATTGGACCGGAATCGGTTTATCAAGGCCTTGTTCCCGAGCAAAGCGTTCGCAGGTTTCAGCGGTTGCTTTTTCCCCTAAAATGGCAGTGCATGGATCGCCAGGGATCGACCGCGCCAGTACAAAGGTGACGATCAGAATTCCAAAGATAACCGGAATGGCAAGTAAAAGACGGCGAATTGAATATTGGATCATAAGCGACTCTACTTTTCCAGATGGAATGTTCCTGTATTTGCATTATAAAAGCGTTTGTTCAGGGAACAACCTCCTCCTTACGAGACAAGAGGATGTCCCAATAGGATGCCCGGGACTTTAAACCATTGTTCTCGATCAATAAGGAGGTTATTTCTGACGATATTAAAAATTCAATGCAAAGGTAAAAAAAGATACGGGATGATACTGTCCCGAAGGCTATTGTACCATCCCGCTCAATTTTAGGATTGTTATTTCTAGATGATGACAGGAACGATTACTCGCTCACGTTCATCAGGCTATCCCACAGGTAGGCGTAGTATTCGAAAACACCTGTGTTGCCGATATGATTGGGATCAGCGGCATCAATACCGGCTGCCCAGGATACAACCACGTCATTGGCATCGAATGTGCTGCCGTCGTGGAACAGTACACCCTGGCGTAGATAGCAGGTCCAAACGGTGGAGTCTTCGTTGGGCTCACAGGATGTAGCCAGGCGGGGTTCAACATTCCCGGAGTCGATGGCGTAACCTAAGAGCGGTTCCACAATCTGCTGGCAGGGAGCCAGAGATTCCCCATCTGTCTCATCCGCGCAGAACAGGCTGATCGGTTCAGCATTCTGCATGAAGACGAAAGTGTCCTTGCCTGGGTCGACTCTTGCGAATAAAGGAGCACCGAAGGGTCGGAAGTGGGCATTCTTAACGGTAGCAAGTGCTGCTGAAGCAGAAGCGCCGTTTGCGATCGGTACCATGGGGACCAATTCCCGGATGGCGTTGTTCGCCTGGACATACAGGGCTTCTGCTTTCGCCGGGTCACCGATTTGGGATGCCTCTTCAAGCGGTTCGTAGATTTCGGGGTATGGATTGCCAAATTGTGGGTTGGCTTCTCCGAAGTGGAAATCCAGGAAGTTGGTCACGTGGGGGAAATCAGCGCCCCAACCCAGCAGATAGAAACCATCCATTCCGTCAGCGGTATCAGCGATGAATTCACCGGATTCCATGACCACAACTTCGGCGTCGATGCCCAGGTTGTCTCGTAGTTGGGTCTGGAATTCGACCGCTACCAATGCCGGTTCGGGCAGATAGCCGCGAAAGACATCGCGGTAATAGATAGAAGTCTCGAACCCATCCGGGAAACCAGCATCCGCTAACAGTTGCCTTGCTGCTTCAGGATCGAAATCGTACCAGGGGTCACCCACACACGCGTTGGGGAGGCTGCAGGGGGTGAAGTGCGTGGGTACGACGGATCCTTCAGGGTAGAAGTTGTCCACAATTCGCTGGCGGTCAATGCCCATGGCAATCGCCTGGCGGACCTGAGGATTATCGAAGGGTTCGAAGGTATTGGTCATTGCCAGGTAGAGGATATTGGGGTTGGCAACCGGCAGGAAGATCAGGTTAGGATCAGCCTTGACCGTTTCAAAATCATCCGGGCTGAGATTGGTAATCTGATCAACGGTACCGGATTGTAGTTCCAGCAGGCGAGCTGCGCCTTCCGTTGCCCAGCGGAAGACCAGGGTGTCAAATAGAGCTGCATCACCCCAGTAGTCGTCGAATCGCTTCATGGTGATGCTGTCGCCGCGAGCCCATTCCTCAAGATAGAACGGTCCCGTGCCAACAGGGGCAGAGAGCAGGGTCTCTTGGTTGGCCTCATTGCCATTTGCCATGATCCATTCTTCCGGATAGATGCCGAAGGGGGTGAAAGCGGCCTTTGCTGGGAATCCAGGGTCGGGCTTGCACATGTTGAATTGGACCGTGTACTGGTCAACAGCGACGATCGATTTGATTTTTCCGCCGTAGTCACAGTCGGGGGCTTCAACACTCTTGCCTTCGAAAGCTATTACTTCTTCTGCGGGCTCTTCAACCACCGGTTCTTCAGCAGCAGGTTCTTCAGCAGCAGGTTCTTCAACCACTGGTTCTTCAGCTGCTGGTTCTTCGACGACAGGTTCTTCAGCCGCTGGTTCTTCAACGGCAGGTTCTTCGGCAGCAGGTTCCTCCGTTGCGGGGGCACATGCGACGAAGACCATGCTGGCCATCACGAGGATAGCCAGGATAATAAACAATTTCTTAAACTTCATGCTTCTTCCTCCTTAAGGATAATGGTTTGAAAAAATTTGGTTTTAAAAACTGAACGGATATCTTGATAAAGCACCTCCTTCTGGTTTAGTTTTTTCATGAACTCTGATTATACGATATTTTCGCGTAATTTCATAGTTTTTATGTGACTTTTATACTACATTTTATGTAGATTGGTTCACCAGCACCAAGAGTATTGATTAAATCCGGGTATCTTACCTGAGGTGTTTACGATATCACCTTCAGTTTCTTCCCAACTTTCGTAAATGCTTCCAATCCCTGGTCCAGGTCTCCCATTGATAGGGCTGCCGAGATCATCACCCGGATCCTTGCTTTCCCCGGAGGGACGGTGGGGTATCCAATTGCCATCGCAAATACCCCTGCTTCGTACAATTCCCGGCTGAATTCCTGGGCCAATTCCGCTTCTCCAAGCATTACAGGCGTAATAGGCGTTACACTCTGACCGGTATCAAATCCAAGCTGCTGCATCTCGCCCTTGAAATAATTGGCGTTTGCCCACAGCTTATCGACCAGTTCGGTGGACTCCTCCAAAATATTGATCCCTTCAATAACGGCAGCCACATCTGGCACGGTCATCGCCGAAGAGAACAGGAACGGACGACCGCGTTGGTGGAGCCATTCCACCACCTGAGGATTCCCAGCAACCACTCCGCCTACCACGCCGAAAGCTTTAGACAGTGTTCCTACTTCTACATCGACCAGTCCGTGAAGATCAAAATGATCCACGATCCCTCGCCCACCCTTGCCAAGCACGCCTTCCCCATGAGCATCATCGACCATCAGGATCGCATCAAAATTCTGGGTGACCTTATAGATCTTGTCAAGGGGGGCGATATCACCATCCATACTGAAAACGCCGTCGGTGATCACCATTGCCCGGCGGTAATCCGTGCGGTTCGCTTTCAACTGCACTTCCAAATCTGCAGCATCACAATGCTTATAACGGATGATCTTAGCCCCGGAGAGCCGGCTACCATCGATGATGCTGGCGTGATTTAACTCGTCGGAAAAGATCACATCTTCTTTTCCGACCAGGGCAGGGATGGTCCCGGTATTTGCCGTGAAACCGGATTGAAAGGTGATCGCCGAGTCGACCCCTTTGAATGCCGCCAGGCGGTGGTCCAGTGTCACATGCAGACTCATGGTTCCGGCAATCGTCCGCACAGCCGCAGGTCCCACGCCGTAGCTGTCGACAGCTTTCTTTGCTGCTGCAGTAATGCGCGGGTGTTTGGCTAATCCCAAATAGTTGTTGGAACAAAAATTTAACACTTTCTTGCCATCCACGATCAACCAGGCACCTTGAGCTGAACCCAACGTTCGAATTTGGTTGTAGAGACCTGCATCACGCAGGTTGCCCAGTTCATCATCGATCCATTGAAATTTTTTCTCCATTTTTACCTCGCATAGTAATGATTGATAATTGAAGATTAATGAATTAAACGTCCAACAAATTCTTCGCTTTAATCATCAATCATCATTCTTTGATCATATACCTCTAATTTTTAATTTCCAGTCTTTTATTATGATTTATCCTTCTTTTTCCTCCCCAGCCCAAACCCTAACATCCTCCCCATTACTTCCGAGCTTGTCGGGGGTGTTTCCGACCTGGGTAGTTCTTCTTGTAGCCAGTTGCCACCCCCTCTTTCTTTCCACCAGGTATCCACCCCGGCTTTGGCATCCTTAATCCGGAATTCAAGCTTCTCCAGTTCTTCCAGAAAAATTTCTTGGCGGATTCCTCTTAAGATTGCAATGATATCATCTAGCTTCCTGGTGATATTTTCCTTATTCAATCTTACCGCGGTTATGATTGCTTCAGCTTCGTCAAGATGAGCTGCGGGGCCTGTAACCTCGGCAAATGATCTCCCGGCGATCTTTCTGGCCTCGTTCCACCCTGGCTGAGCCAGGGTAGTGTTGAGTAAGGCAATACTCATTAATTGTGGTAGGATATGGACAGCAGCCATTATCCCATCTATTTCATACAGGTCAATAAAAAGAGGCGCAGATCCCATAGTTTGGATCAAATCCACAACTAATTGTATTTCTTGGTTGTTCGTTCCTTGCGGTGTGGCAACGCAGAACAAGCCATCCTGAAATAAGTCTGCTCTTGCTGCTGTGATGCCGAACGATTCGCTGTGTAAATAACGTGGATTCAACACCGGGGTCAAGCCGACATAACTGCAGGAAGCTGGCAGGGTTTCGACCATCCACCCGGCGAGTTTTGCCTTGACTGGGCTTGTATCCATCACTAATGCGCCTGGTTTGATCGTTGAGGCAATTGCTAACACCACCTCTTTCACTTGGTCCAGGGGTAAAGCCAGGATGATAATATCAGCATCCCTTACCGCAGTATTTAAATTAGGGGTAGTTTTATCAACTGCTCCTATCGATTTCGCTTGTGACATCACCTTGCCATTGATATCCGTACCAGTTCTTTGGAAGTTATCCCCTTTCTCACCCAAAGCCAGCCCAATTGATCCCCCAATCTGCCCCAAACCAATAATCGTAAGTTGAATATTCATATGTACCTCAAATCTATTGATTATACAATTTTACCCTTTATTCAATTCCAATCATCCACCTCTTGCAGCGCAGCCAACAATTGATCCTTCAAGCCTTCCTGGTTCTCCTTCAAAGGTTTCCTCTCATGCTCCCGGATCAATGCTAGCAGCAGCGGAGATGCACCAGTTTTCGAGACCAGTTGTGCACCCCACTCGGGGTGCTTGCTGGAAATCACAAAAGGGCGCTTCCACCCTTTCGGTTCACCATCCCCCCAATGAACGACCTGACGGGGGACCAACTTCTTTGCCAGCACGATCAAGACCCTCTCCCAGGGTTGCAGTGGATGGCAGACCTTGCCAACGTCGTGGAGTAAAGCAGCGGCAAGTAAATCCAGGTTGGCTTCTCCTTGATTTCGAAGAGCCTGCAGTACTCGTAAACCATGTTCCTGTTCGCTTGGGTGGAGACGAACAAACAGTGCCATTTGCGGTTCTGTCAACACCGACTGAGCCAGGGATAACTCGCTATCAGGAAGTGGTGTGGCTCGTAGCACAGACCGAAACTGGCTTATCCGGTAGCGCAAGCGCTTATGGTAGCTAAAGTGACCTGGGTAGCGGTTTTCCTCTGGCCTCATCCAACTAATAGCTTAAACAAAAAATTCAGTGGCGGACCTAAGATCCAACCCAGGATATCGAAGCCCAGATAAGGTCCGGCGATGAAGAGCAACAACAAGATTATTGGGCCATAGGGTCGGATACGAGCCAGGAAGTCAGACCATGAGGGAGGAAAGAAAAAGTCCGCAATCTTTTCGCCATCTAACGGTGCCAGTGGGATCAAATTAAACAACATCAGGATCAGATTGATCGTGATGAATTGAAAAAGAAATTGCGCTAAAGTTGGAAAAAGACCATTGCCAGTTTGAAAAGCATTCGCCACGGAAACAAGACCCAGGCGAAATGGGATTGCTGCCAGGATCGCCATCAAAAAATTGGACATTGGACCTGCCAACGAAACCCACATCATTGCTGATTCTGAGTGACGGCGCAAGTTGTAGGGGTTTACAGGAACTGGTTTCGCCCAGCCGAACCCGGCTATGAGCAACATTAATGAGCCCATCGGATCCAGGTGAGCCAGTGGGTTCAGAGTCAGGCGACCGTTATAACGGGGGGTATCATCCCCGAAGTGATCCGCCGTCCAGGCATGAGCAAATTCATGGACTGAGAAAGCCGTTAGCAGTACAATGATTCGTGAAATTATGGTGGATAAGGAAAATCCGAACATACGATAGGAACCTCCATGCATTGGGATTATACCATTCTCACCGTGATATAATGCCAATATGCTTCCAGACCTGGATTTAGACGATATCGTCCGCCTGAGAAAACCACACCCTTGTGGAAGTTATGAGTGGAAGGTCACTCGCCTTGGGGCAGATATCGGCCTGGAGTGCCAGGGTTGTAAACGCAGGGTCCTTCTTTCCCGCAGGAAACTCGCACGTAGGTTAAAAAAGGTTGTAGAGAAAGATAAAGGTACGGAAGGATGATCAAAAATCCCCGCTTGCTCCTGGTCCTTTCAGTTTTTCTGGGTCTGGGGCTTACTGGCATTCTGGCTGGCTGCAATATGCCCGGCGCAGCCAGCTCCCAGGCAAATCTGGATGTTACCCAGGCTTACCAGACGATCCAGGCAAAACTCACCTTCGCAGTTGGACAGACTCCTGTTGGTACCTCCTCCCCAACCGGATCAGAACCAAGTCCAACAGCAACGATTTCACCTCAGGAGGATGCCTCTGTCACTCCCACCCAGAATTCAACAATCAATGCTACAGTTACCACCAATCCCCAGGTGACCGCGGATAGCTGCGACCTGGCTGCTGCTGGATATCCCAAAATCGACATCACCATTGAAGACGATACCGCGATGGAGCCAGGAGAATCATTCACGAAAATCTGGCGGGTGGAGAATGTTGGCACCTGCACCTGGACGAAGGATTATGATGCTGTCTTCTTTTCTGGTGAAATCATGGATGCCTCGTCCAGTCAACCTTTAGAAAGCTCAGTAGTCCCTGGTTCAAGTATTGATATATCCGTGAATATGGTCGCACCTGCTCAGGCTGGGACATACCAGGGCAATTGGAAGCTCCGTAATGCGGATGGAGTGCTATTTGGGATTGGTCCAGGTGGCGAGTCACCGTTTTGGGTGCGGATAAAGGTGATCTCTGATGTTGCTGAAACCGTAACTATCGCACCATCCCCAACACCGACTGCCGAGGTTCAGGCTAGCGGTTCAATTACTCTGGTACTCGACGACGGCCTGGACCTGGATAACCTCTCAGTAAATGCAGGTAACCCTGACTTGCGATACCGGACGACAATAATCGACCTGCGGTATCAGTTGTTCCCGGTAATTGGGGTAACGGTCAGCGTTTTTGGGGATTCACAACCCACTCTTAGCGATTGCCAGACAGCCAACCTGGCAAACGCACCAATCTTCCTGAACGACCTCCCGGTAGGTACCTATATCTGCCACCGCACCAACCTCGGTCTGCCAGGCTGGACACGCTTTGATGGCATCGATCCAGACACCGAGATGGTCACCCTGCTTGTGTTGACCTGGAAGATGCCCTGAGGCAGCGTATAAGTCACTGGTTACCAGGGATCAGGAGAGGGCAAGGTTAACTTGAATACTTATCAGGAAACATTTATCGAACTCTCGGGTTCTATTTAATTTATATCTTCGCTGCAAAAACCGAGTTTTTATGATTTGATGGTAAAAGTTTTCCACTTTTGGGTCGAAAATCAGCAATTTGAGGGATAACACCCTCGAAAAACTCGGTTTTTTGGGTTTCTTTTTCCATCTAGAAATCATTCACTACCTTTTTACAGTAGACTTATTTATATCTTCTAAACGGTATATATTATGGGCACCTTGTACTTAGTCGCCACTCCCATCGGTAACCTTGAAGACATCACCGCTCGCGCTGTCCGGATCTTATCCGAGGTTCCCTTGATTGCCGCAGAGGATACCCGTCAAACCAGGAAACTCCTCAATCACCTTGGCATCCAGACCCGGTTAATTAGTTACTATGAACACAACGAACTCAGCAGGCTGGATACGATCCTGGATGCGCTTTCGAGTGGTGATGTTGCCTTGGTCTCAGATGCTGGGACCCCGGCGCTTAACGATCCCGGGTATTTGCTCCTCCAGGCAGCGATAGAGGCGGGTCATATAGTCAGCCCTATCCCCGGTCCAAGCGCACCGCTGGTAGCCCTGGTGGTTTCTGGGTTACCAACTGACCGGTTTACCTACCTCGGTTATCTCCCCCGCAAGAGATCCGAACGGCAGAAATTCCTGGGGGAGGTTAAAGAACTGCCCTATACTTTGGTACTCCTTGAGGTACCACATCGCTTAAACGACGCCTTGCAAGATGTTCATGCCGTCCTTGGTGATCGCCGCATAGCTGTTGCCAGGGAGCTGACCAAGTTGCACGAAGAAGTCTTTCGCGGCCTTATTCCCGATGCGATAGAACATTTTAAGGGGAACCCACCTCGTGGTGAAATCACCCTGGTGATCGCTGGAGCAACACCCGGACCCGTAACATGGTCCCAGCAGCAGTTGGTAAAGGCTATTCAAGAGCGTTTATCCCGAGACGAAACCCCTACGGACATCGCCCGAGACCTCGCCTCCGAATCCAATTGGCCGCGGCGTAAAATTTACGACCTGGTCACAAAAATTCAGAAACAATCCAGGTCTTAAAAACTTTCCGGTGATTAACATTCACTATTAATCTGGTAAACCATCAAAGATTTTTAGCAGGCTCTCCTTGTAGTTTTGAAAAGCTTCCCGCCCTGATTTGGTCAGCCAGATTGTGGTTTTCGGTTTTTTATTCTCGAAAGTTTTTTCCGTAGCCACATAACCGGCTTCTTCTAACCTGGTGAGGTGTTTCGATAAGTTGCCCCAGGTTAGGTCCGTAACGCGTTTCAGGTAAACATAATCCATATTCTCGACCATATAAAGGTAGACCAGAATCTTTAACCGGGTGGGGGAGTGGATCAGCGAATCAATTTCTTCTAAAGGTTCCAGGCCTTGTTTTCCCTGCTGTTTCTTACCCATGGTTGTATTCCTTTGACACTTGTTCATCTGGAGGAATAGGGGTCTTTTTTACGAGGCTGACAAATTTATACAATCCTCGGAGTAGCATGATCCCTGCCACGGTTCCGAAGACAGCGGGATACCCATGGTGGGAAAAACCAGCGTTCTGGTATAGCCATTCTCCCAATGGTATTGCCAATGCAACCAACACCCCATATACGTAAAGGGGCTCATTATCAAGCATATATCCTGCACCACTGAAAAGAATCAGGACCATGATTCCAAACAGGATTGACATGGCATACCCCGATGAAATGGATGCCAGGAAGGAGATGATGCCTAATCCTAGAAAAATAAGGTTAATGATCAGCATGATTGTGTTGCCCAGGCGAAGTTTCTTCTTACGCATTTCACCCCAGTTTACAGTTCCAACCCTGGGCGCGATCATCCTCTGCCGGAGATATCGAAGGATCAGGTAAACCAATCCCCAAAAGGGTAAGAAAATGAATGAGCTCCAAAAATCTCCCAGTGTGCTGCTCAGTAAAGGGGCGACTGCGAACATGAGTATGAAAGACGCCAGGAAGATATCCAGCAGCCCGTCTTCAAAATAGGATTTGAAGATTTTGCGGTCAACGGCTTTTAGGGTTCTGTTTTCAGACATGGTAACCTCCAAAGGTGCAAATATTATTCCTATAATAAAGTACTTTATAATAGGAAGTACTTTCCTATAGTATATACTTGTTTTCGTGCGTTGTCAAGTACATGTTTCTATTTGGTTTTACTGTCCTGCTACCTTGAATTAAATTTGGGTTTTACAATGCTGTGGACAGAAGAGCCTTTCTATGTAAAGGAGTTGTTTGATTTGCATTCTACAGGTATCATTAAGTCATAGACCTACATTTTCCTCTACTTCTATTTTTTTGATTTCATGCTGGAGTATCATTTTAATAGGTAACAATTTCAGCCAAAGTTAGGCTCTATAACTAAGGTGTCTTGTGGATTGGGACTGAGGTTTAGAAATCTCGTCTCTAATCAATAACCCATCTTTCAACTAGTAGTCTGTCCATCATGAATCTTCTATTCGTCAAAATGAGTGAAACGAAGCATCTCTCACATAGCACTAGAGATTCTTCAGTAGCAAAGAGCGCTACTTCAGAATGACATTATTAAGAATGACGATGGACAGTCTACTAGGGTGTGGGTTAATCAACTTTCGTAATAATGTTATCCTGAACAAATCCGCATCGCTAAAGTGCATTTCATCCCTCAAGAAACATCCCAGCATCTCGCTCAAATCGCCGTCCTCGGCGAAGCAGTTTCTTAGGAATGAAGCGAAGCGGAATGAAGGATCTCTGTCTCCATCTTGCCTGGACATTGGCCGAGAATTTCAAACCTTGTTAAAATAAATAAAAGAACATTTCACCCTTGGGAAAATATATTTTTATAACAATTCGTGGCAATAAAAAAAAGGAGAAACCCCATGTCATTCACCTACATCTGGTTCGGACACGGCACCCACGGCATCGAAACTGGCGATTATAAAATCATCGTTGACCCCTTCTTCACCACCAACCCCTCCGCCAGTACCACCGCAGATGAGGTCGAAGCGGATTTCATCGTCGTCAGCCATGGGCACGGCGACCATATCGAAGACGCCGTCACCATTGCCAAAAGGACCGGCGCCCAGGTCATCTCCAACTTCGAGATCGTCAACTGGTTGGGAAGCCAGGGGCTGGAGAACCTGCACGGGCAGCACATCGGCGGTGGCTTCCACCATCCCTTCGGCTATCTCAAACTCACCCAGGCGCTCCATGGTTCCGGCTTGCCAGATGGCTCTTATGGTGGCAATCCCGCTGGCATCCTGCTCACCACCAGGGATGGTGAGAAGATCTACCTGGCTTGCGACACCGGCTTGTTTGCCGGGATGCGCCTGATCGGTGAAGAAGGCATCGATCTGGCTGTCCTGCCCATTGGCGATAACTACACCATGGGGCCGGACGATGCCCTGCGGGCGGTGAAGATGATCGCCCCGAAGCACGTCATCCCCGTCCACTACAATACCTGGCCCATCATCCTGCAGGACCCCCAGGCCTGGGCCGATCGTGTAGCCGCAGAGACCAGTACAATTCCTCATGTTCTCCAGCCCGGGGATCAGTTTTCGCTGTAACAAACCAAGGAAAAAGGATTAGTTATTTGATTAATTTATGAGAAAAAATCAAATCCTCAGGTGATTTTAGATTGTAACTTTATAAACCTCCACAAAAATAGAGGTCGAAAATATTCTTTCCAAGTGTGAAATAGAATCTGGTACAACCATGAACATCTCATCCCCTACCTCGCCCTGGCACCACCGCGCTGTTTTCTACCAGATCTACCCTCGCAGCTTTGCCGACGGGAACGGCGACGGGATTGGCGACCTCCAAGGCATCATCGAAAAACTTGACTACCTATGCGATCTGGGCGTCGATGCCCTGTGGCTCTCCCCCCATTACCCCTCCCCCCAGGTGGATTGCGGCTACGACATCACCGACTACTGCGCCGTAAATCCTGAATACGGTACTTTATCAGACTTCCAATGCTTTCTGGATGGAGTCCATCACCGCGGCCTCAAGGTCGTCACCGACCTGGTCCTCAATCACACATCCGACCAGCACCCCTGGTTCCAGGAATCGAGGTCCTCCAAGAACAACCCCAAGCGGGACTGGTACGTCTGGCATCCCGGAAAAATCCCCTCTGCCTCTGGAAGAGAAGGAAAGGGGGAGGGCATAACTGAAGATCGGCTCCCTCCAAATAACTGGCTCTCTGCCTTCGGAGGCTCCGCCTGGACCCTTGACCCTATCACTGACGAATACTATTACCACCTCTTCTTCAAGGAACAGCCTGATCTTGACTGGCGTAATCCTGCTGTCAAGGAAGCCATGTGGGATGTCGCCCGGTTCTGGCTCGACCTGGGAGTAGACGGATTCCGGTTGGACGCCATCGACACCCTCTATGAACACCCTGGCCTGCCTGACCACCCTGTGGAACGCACTCAAAGTGACCTGACCAGCTATCTGCTCTCTGCTAGTAGCGAGCAGCGCAAACAGCATGGCGACCAGGCTCGCATCTTCCAATACCAGGTCAACCAGCCCGGTGGGTTCGATTTGATGAAGGAACTGCGCGCCTTGGTGGACGAGTATGATGATCGATTTCTGATCGGCGAGAGCGACCGCTTGGAATTCCTTGGGGATGGTCATGATTGCCTGCATATGGTCTTTAACTTCCCCTTGATGAATATTGGGCAACTCAAACCAAGGCTTATCCGGGAAAACCTTTGTCAGCGATGGGCGAATATCCCACCTGGGGGCTGGCAGTCGAACATGTTGGGGAACCACGATCGACCGCGCACCATCCAAGCCCACTCTGACGGAGTCCACGACCAGGAACTGGTGCGCGTCTCCCTGGCGATGCTGCTCACTTTGCCTGGAACCCCTTTCCTTTATTACGGCGAGGAGGTCGGAATGACCAATCACCGCCTCGATGACCTGTCCCAGGTCCGGGACCAGGTCAGCCTGTGGGTCTATGAGGCAGCCTTGAAACAGGGTATGACTTCTTATGAAGCATTGAACCTCGCCCTGGAGCGCGGTCGTGACCGGTGCCGCACTCCGATGCAGTGGGCTAACGAACCCAACGCCGGTTTCAGCCCCCCAGGCATCCGCACCTGGCTGCCAGTGAACCCGGATTACCACCAGACCGTCAATGTGGATGAGCAGCTCGAAGACCCCGATTCGCTACTTTGTTATTACAAGTGCTTACTTCATCTTCGCCGGGAGAAACCAGCCCTTCAAATTGGGTCTTATCAGCCCATTGACCTTCGGGATGACATACAAATCAAATCCATCCTGGCTTATATCCGCCAACTCCAAAACCAACCCCCCCACCTGGTCCTCCTCAATTTCTCCAAGGACACCCACTATTTGGATCTCACCTTTCTCATCCCAGCGAAAAAACATGCCGCTATCCAATGCTCTTTCTCCACCCACCACCAGCTTGGAACCACCTATCCTCTCTCCTCCCTCACCCTAGCCCCCTTCGAAGTCTTCCTCGCTGAAGTTGTCTCACCTGCCGCATGATATCGAGTACCAACTCGACCAATAATCATCATTTCCACTTTCATGTTGCAGATGAGTTAAGATAAAATTCTGAATTCTCTACCCTCTCCACTTATCCCTGATACATCATCTCAATCCCTGGTCCCTGGTCAGTTATCCCTAACCTCATACAATACATAATTCCAATCCCAATATCCCCTCTTCAGGTTTTCACATTTCTGCAAAGCGTGGTCATAGGGCAGGATGACGTGGGTGACGCCTTCTTCAGCCAGTTGGGATATGATCTGGCAGCCACTACGCTTGTATGGGGCTTGGTACAGCCTACCTGCCAGCGAGACACGGCGATACCATTCCAGTACATCGGTATCTTTGTAGGGGATGGATTTGAATTCCACGTAGGCAGGTGCCCCGGTCTCCAGGCGGAAATCCTGCATATCCAGGGGGATCAGGTAAACCTCCCCAGGTTGTTTCGATAAGCGGATATGGGCCATGATCGGACGGTCTTTTCCGTTCACCCGCTCTTGGTACTCCACGAGCGACTTCGCCAAACCGGTCCCAGCCAGGGCAAGTGCACCAATAAATGTCAAGGAGATGACCAGCTTTGAGGATAAGTTTTTCTCAACTTGGGGCCAGAGTTGTTCCAGACTCCAAAATAGCACAACACCTGTAGAGAGCGGTACTAACCAGGTTGAAGGTCGCCAGGGGAAAAGAAGCGCCAGCACATCACTACCGCTGAGGATCTGTATCGCTGTCCCCAACAATGCCACAATGGCAGGCCAAAACAAGAAATGGAACAAGCGGGTCTTTCTGGTCAGAAATAATGCCAGGAGAAGGAAGGCGAATTTGACTACCACGGACCCATCGAACCATAACGCTGGGATGGCATGGTGGGGGATTCGGAAGGTTACCAGCAGTTCCCGTGCTCGTGCTGCCAGTAAAGGATCTGTCCCTCCAAAAGTTCGGAACGTGATGACCAATACCGGGGCAATCCCCAGTAGTGCACCAGCGCCAACCGTCAGGGGACGAACAAGCCGTTTCTCCCTGGCAAATTCAAGGGCCATAAAGATCAAGGTTAATATCCCGGCACTGAACAGGTAAGTCGGGTGGAAAGTCGAGGCTAGAGCAAGGCTGACCACTGCGCCTGTCAGGAATCCTCGTAGATACAGGGCGATTGCGAGCAGCAGGAACACCCCAAAGGTACTGGGCTGCAGCACCGACCCCAACAGGCGTTGACCGGCAACCCCGCCATCGAACAGGTATACCCAATCCTGGTTGAAGATGCGCACCACCAGGTAGCGAAGGGCAGCCGAATGCAGCAACACCGACCCCAGCAGGAAGCCCCAATGTTTTAACGGTGAACCTTCGAGGTGAAAAATCTCCACCAGGATGCTGAATAAGCTAAACAGGTAAATCCCAGCCAGCAGGGTGAATTGGAAATAATATACAGGCATCCAGGGGATGATGCGGTAGGTCGAGGATACCAACCCGCTAAAAACCGGGGTTGGGTCGAGTGTATTCGCCAGCCAATCCTGTCCGAGGTACCCATAACCTGCCTCTGCCAGGCCATGGACAAAGTATTGGTTCTGGTTGGAGGTGAATAATGGGCTTTGGGCATAAGCAAGGGTGAATACAAGCGTCCAAAAAACCACAAAAACCAGGTGTCTTAACAATACCTGGTTGTTTGTCCCCTCAACACTAGGGTTATGATTATCAACCATCAACCTTAATCTTCACGCTTTAATTGTCAATCATCAATCTTCATTCGTTAATCTTTAGGCACTCCCCTGTTTTGATAAGGTAAGTATCAAAATCACGGGCCACATACACATCGGGGAAAATGACTCTAGCCTCTTCCAGCACATTTCTTTCCCGATAACGGCGGGAAATGTGGGTGAGGATCAGGTTTTTTACACCAGCTTCGAAAGCCAGTTTAGCAGCCTGGTGAGCAGTAAGGTGACCAAAGCGCTGCCCCATTTCCGCGTCCTGTTCCAGGTAGGTCGCCTCGATCACCAACGCATCCGCATCACGAACCGGGTCAACTAGATTCCTCACCTGTCCTGCGTCTCCGACGTGCACCAGTTTTGCTCCCGGGCGTTCAAGTCCCAATACCTGGTCCGGTTCGATCTTTCGTCCATCTGGTATTGTCGCTTGTTTTCCTGCGACAAGATCTCTGCGCCATGGTCCTGGGGGTATGTTCAGGGCTTCTGCTTTCTCCGGCAGAAAGGGGCGTCGGGGTTTCCCTTCGAAAGCATATCCAAAACAATCCGGTCCGCGGTGGGATACCGGAAAGGCAGTAACCGTGAAATCATCATTCTCAAAAATCACACCTGGCTTAATCACCCGAAGGTTCAAGTCTACCGGTGGTTCAATTCCTCGCAGCACCACGCCAAACAGCAGGTCTCCTACCCGCGCCAGGGCGCTGCGACCGCCCATGATTTCGATTTCTTCAATCGCTTCCCAGCGCATGAAAGTGGAAAGTAATCCACCCAAGCCCAGGATATGGTCCAGGTGTCCATGCGTGATTAAGACCCGGTTGAGGCGTTTGAAACCCAGGCCAGATTTAAGGAGCTGCCTTTGGGTACCTTCACCACAGTCGATCAGGAAGCGGTATTCGTCATGTTTCACAACTTGAGCGGAGAGGCCGCGGTGAACGGAAGGTGCGGAAGCGGAGGTGCCTAGAAAGGTGATTTCAAACAATTGGGTTCCCTTTAGTCGAATTTAGGTAATAAAATAGGGGTTTGAGATCCGGGATTCAGGCTTGGTGTGGGTATGACCCTAAAGTTAATGGGTATGGTCAGATCCACAACAGTGGTTTTTATCGTTCTGGGTTTGGTAATTCTACCGCAAATGGGCAAATTAAACACCTTTACTTTGTATATGAGTGAATAACCATATTGCCTTCAAGATCGTTCTCCTTCCCAGCAAATTCGTTTACGCATCTATTGCAACATAAAATGAACCATATTTTAAGTCTGTTCCAGAGAGCTCTCTTTATATGAAGACCACTTGCGGTTTGACAGACCATTTGTGCTATAATTCGCCTGCAGGAGTCGATCAACCTTGAGATGAAAACCCGAATGTGATATAGGAAGCAGATTACAGTTGTGGTTCTGAAACCTTCTCTGTCCATTTATCAAAGTCATGGTACAAAAGCGGAAATCTAGTTCACCTTCTAGATCAAAGAAATCTAGCTCACGAACACGTAAAAGTGGCTCCACGCCTGGAAGCAGCAAGGGAACCCGGTCCACAAGCAAAACAGGCACTCGTGCCAGAGGGAAACCAGGTTCAAGTAAATTGCCGGTTTCGTCTTTCTGGAATGACCTCTCATTGGATCGTAAGCTTGACATCATTGGCGTGATCATGGCGATGGTTGGCTTGATGACGCTCTTTGGGTTGGTTTCTGTAACACAAGGTGGCATAATGGGAGGGTGGATTAATCTGATCAAAACCCTCTTTGGTTGGGGTGAATTCATTTTTCCAGCAGGTCTGTTCGTTATAGGAATATGGCTGATTTTAAGAAATTCAGATCACTTGCCAGAAATTTCTATTGAACGAAGCGTTGGTATCATCTTTTTTTTCTTCTTTATCCTTACCAGTATGCACTTCGCTTTACTTCCCGATGGGAGAGAAGCTGCACTTGCCTTGGCAAGAGAAGGCAAAGGCGGTGGGTATATCGGGGCCTGGTTGCAGTATTTCATGCGAGTTGGATTGGGATTAGGGGGCACATTCGTAGCTTTGTTCGCCTGGTTTCTCATCGCCCTTGCAATTACCCTGGATCGGTCTGTACTGGGACTCTTTTCCTGGATACTGCCTTTGATCCTGCGAATTCAAGATTTTTGGGATGATTTCCAGGCAGAATGGTCAACCCGAAATGGCAGGAAGGTGTTTTTCCCATCTCGGGAACCCCTTAAACCGGTGCTCAAGCCCCTTCCCGTGCCACAGATAGAGGTTTATCCTCAATCCATTAAATCGACGCCTTCGCTTTGGGATGAAAGCACTCCCCGGGAATGGCAACTGCCTCGGTTGGAAGAAATTCTAGATATCGGTGAGGATATGCCCATCGACGATGAATTTGATCGCCATCGTGCCCAGGTTATTGAAGAGACCCTGGATTCCTTTGGGGCGCCGGGGCACGTCGTTGAGATCAATCGTGGCCCAACCATCACCCAGTTTGGCGTCGAACCAGATTTCATTGAGACCCGAGGTAGACGCACTCGGGTTCGGGTGGGGAAAATTGCCCGATTAGCGGACGACCTTGCCCTTGCCCTTGCTGCAACCCGAATTCGTGTTCAGGCTCCTGTGCCCGGAAAGGGATTTATTGGAATTGAAGTGCCAAATGAGGTTGTCACACTGGTTGCGCTGAGAGATGGAATAGAAAACGAATCCTTCAAACGGTTAGATGGCAGATCGCTGCGTTTTGCCCTCGGTCAGGATGTTGCCGGGAATGCTGTCGCTGCTGACCTGGCTGCGATGCCCCACCTTTTAATCGCCGGGACGACAGGATCTGGGAAATCTGTGTGTGTAAATGCGATCATATCCTGTTTGCTAATCAAAAATACCCCTGATGATTTGCGTATCTTAATGGTCGATCCGAAACGAGTGGAGTTAACAGGTTACGACGGCATTCCTCACCTGTTAGTACCAGTGGTTACAGAGATGGAACGCGTCATCGGTGCCCTGCAGTGGGCAACACGGGAAATGGACCAGCGTTACCATAAGTTCGCTGAGATTGGTGCTCGGAATATTTCTGAATACAACAATCGTATGGATGAAACGAACCAGCGAAGGCTCCCATTTCTGGTAGTTGTGATTGATGAGCTGGCAGACTTGATGATGCTGTCGCCAGATGAGACCGAACGCACAATTACCCGTATGGCACAGCTTGCGCGTGCGACTGGAATCCATATGGTCATATCCACCCAGCGTCCTTCTGTTGACGTTGTAACAGGCTTGATTAAAGCCAACTTTCCTGCCAGGATCGCATTTGCGACTGCATCGGGGACAGACAGCCGTGTCATCCTTGACCAGCCAGGTGCTGAGCGCCTGCTTGGACGAGGAGATATGCTTTTCCAGGCCCCGGATGCAGCTGCACCTGTCAGGCTGCAGGGTGTCTGGGTTTCGGAATCGGAACTGCTGCGCTTGGTGCAATTCTGGCACAGACAGACCGGTTATATCACACCATTATCGCTAGCTACGGCATCGGGCGGGGTACCCGATATGATCCCAAGAGGGGTACCACTTAAGCAAATGCCCATGTTTGTGGATTTGGAACCTGAAGAAGAACTTGATCCCTTATTTGATGAGGCTGTGGACCTGATACGGCGTGAAGGCAGGGCTTCGATCTCTATGCTTCAACGACGATTACGTATTGGCTATACGCGTGGTGCCAGGCTGATTGAATCCATCGAGGAAAAAGGTATCATCGGTGCCCCTCAACCTGGCTCACAAATTCGCGATGTGTTGGATTATGGACCAGCAGCTCCACCAGTGGACGAAGAGTAATTTGAGGATTGCAAATGCCCTTTTACAATCATCTTAGAAACTGGAATGGATTAGACATAGAGGTCTCCCCGATAAATCCTTGGCGTAAGCGTTTCCCCTTTTGGCCGTATTTTATCGGTCAGGAGATTCAATTTGAGTTAAAGGTAATCAAAAAAGGAGCTTTTGAGAAAGATGATTTAAATTTCCATCTCGTCGAAAGAATGACGGAGGAGGAAAAGCCGAGGATGATTTCTCCCACACTGGTGGCAGAAGAATCCTCGAGTAATGTAAAATTTTTTCGCTTACAAAATAGCGGCAGGGTCACTGCAAAGGGAGAGGTTCGCTTCTGGTTAAGCAACCGTGGATATGTTGTAGAAAATGAACCCATTTTTGCCGCTGAGGTAGTTTACCTAGATTCTCTGATCATCCCATCCCTTTTGGTCTTGGTAGGTCCGTTCTTCTGCCTTCTGCTTGGTTTGATTTTAGGTCTTCTAATCGCTGGGTAAGCATATGGAATTTGAATCTGATCCTCTTTCAAGGTTGCCTGTGTGCTGTTTTATTTTTTTCCAGATCTGGTAGAGACCAAGATTTTCCACTTTGCCATCCGAGTAAAAACTATTGATCACCTCAAACCCGGTTGTCAAAGCCAGCGCAAATAATTCGTCCTCGCTGAAGTGATGGGCGTATCGCAACCCATACCCACCCTGGCGCCAATCTAATAAACAATCCCCTGCATCGACATTATCCTGACTCAGATTAACGGTACTCCAGGGTTGAATTCGTCTGCGGAGGCGTTCGCTGTTAAGAAACTGCCAGTTTGAGTGGATGAGATACCCATTTTCGTTCAACAAGGTGTGGATTTTTTTACAAGTTCGGCTTTGAATTTCTTTTCCCGGGAGGTGATGGAGCGTGGAGAAAGCGAAGACAAAATCAAGCCGATTAGTTATTAAGTTTGATTCTAAAAAATCCTGAACCTTTAAGTCCCAAGATTGGGATGTAAGATCGGCTTGGAGAAAGTTGAAAGAACCAGCATCAAAACTGTCACCTTGATTGATCTCCCCCTTTTTCTTCTTGCTGTTCGTATTAAGTCTGGCTCGAGCGATTTCTACCAATCCAGGGCTGAAATCAAGCCCTAAATATACCCCTCTTTGTCCTTTTTCAGCCAACCAATGTGCTAATTCTCCATTTCCGCATCCTATGTCCAGGATATTTGATTGGCGAGGTACACTGGTTAAAATTTTTAGCACACCCGGTTGCAATCTCATTCGGGTGGACGAAAAATCCGAGGCAAAGGTCTGGTAAAATTCCCGGTTAATGGTAAGGAGTTTTTGGAGTACAGAATCTTCCATAGCTCAATTATAGCCTGGGAATCCTTTAATTCCTAAAAGATCCCATAGCAAGGTTTTTTCGGTCATCCCCTATATTGTTCAAAGAAACTCCTTTGATTAGAGCTGATATTGATCGATGCGCCTGTTGCATATCCATTTTTACTATGTCATGTTAAATGTAACGAAACACCTATTGATTGGTTGTCATATTGAGTGAAACGAAATTGCTCTTTCTTGTTGTTTTTTATTCTCTAATCGTAAAATCTAAAGCGTTTAAAATTGCTGCACTCTCGAGTGGTCAAATTTGTGTTTTTATGTTTGGTGGATTATTAACCGACTACGATATCTTGTCTTTACAACTTGACTTTATTGGTAAAATCTATGTGAGTTAAAATGATGTCTAATAAGTTACTGTCTTCTCGAGAAAAGGCTTGGTATAAGACCAAGCAACTGACGCCGGAAAAAAAGGCTTTGGCTCGGAAAGCGTTAGAAAGAATACGGAACGGTGAGAACGTATTCGAAGCCATCAGACGTTATCCTCTGCCTGATGGAGGTGGGTTCTTAGGCAAATCGATATTAGTTGAAGTATACCGGCAGCTGGTAGTAGAAGGAGAATGGGAACCTGATCCCACTTTGCTTTCAAAAATACGGCTGAAACCCACGCGTACACTTTCCGGGGTTACAACTGTTACTGTATTAACCAAACCTTATCCATGTCCAGGGAAGTGCATCTTCTGCCCGGAGGATGTCAGGATGCCGAAGAGTTATCTACCGGATGAACCTGGAGCGATGCGCGCCCTTTATCATAATTATGATCCATATGAACAGGTAATTGCTCGGATCGACACATTACACGCAGTAGGACATCCCACTGACAAAATCGAGCTGCTTATTTTGGGTGGGACCTGGAATTCTTACCAGAAGGAATACCAGGAATGGTTCATCCAGCGTTGCTTTGAAGCAATGAACGCAGAGGGTTCATATAACCAAGAGGATTCACAAGTGGAAGAGGTGGAAAACCAGGTGGTCGATGCTATTCCACCTTCCAAGCGCCTGGATGTGCATGGAAATTCGCCGAATTTGCTTGAACTTCAATATCAAAACGAAGTAGCAACCCATAAGAATGTCGGATTGGTCATTGAAACTCGACCAGATGAGATTAATCTTCAGGAATTGGCTTGGCTTCGCTATTTGGGTATCACGAAAATCCAGATGGGGATTCAAAGTTTGGATAACCGCATCTTGACCCTTAATAACCGCGGTCATACTGTAGAGGATTCTGTTCGAGCTGTTGCTCTGTTACGAGCTTCTGGTTTTAAGATTGTGTTGCACTGGATGCCCAATCTCCTGGGTGCGACCCTTGAATCGGATAGAGAAGATTTTACACGTCTTTGGCCTTTGCTTGCACCAGATGAGATCAAGATATATCCCACCCAACTTTTAGCTGGTACGGAATTATTTGAATATTGGCAGGTAGGCGCTTATCATCCATATTCCACGGAAGAATTGATCAATTTAATTGCCGACATCAAGCCGACCATTCCTCGTTACTGTCGGGTAAATCGTGTAATTCGCGATATCCCTTCAACCCATGTCGTTGAGGGGAACAAACGCACCAGTCTTCGGCAGGATATCCACCTGGAGCTCAAACAACGCCGCGAAAAATGTACCTGCATCCGCTGTAGAGAAGTGCGCGGCATGCAGATTGAGGTTGAAGATCTTTCGATCAACGATCTGGTTTATAAAGTTGGAGACACAGAAGAACATTTCATTTCTTGGGATACCCCGGATGACCGCTTGGCAGGGTTTATCCGTTTGAGTTTACCAGGTCCTACCGCACCAGATACTGGCATGACAGATTTACAAAGAGCAGCAATTATTCGAGAGGTACATGTGTACGGTCAATCACTTAAAGTGGGAGAATCTAAGGATGGCGCAGCTCAACACGTTGGTTTAGGGACCGCATTATTAGACCATGTTGAAAATATTGCCAGGACTCGTGGTTTCCGGAGGATTGCTGTGATTTCTGCTGTCGGTACTCGACGTTATTACCTCCATCGAGGATTCCGGCGAAGTGATTATTATCTAGTAAAAGATCTTTTCGACCATTGGAAAAAATAGAAAGAAAAAGATGGCTGTTGTGGTTTGGTCCACGGAAATTAAGAAGAAGATTGTTAAAGGTTGGGATTGGCTAACAAAACCATCTGATAAATTAACGGATCCGGGTCAGAGACGACGATCCCATCTTCTTTCTATTTTTTTGATTTATACCGCACTGATTTTCCTCGTTGCGATCACCTTGAGGTGTTTTACCAATCCTCAATACAGCACTTTTCTTCCCCAGTTTTTCATAATTTTCATGATTACCTTATTGGTGTACTGGATCAGTCGCAGTAGATACTATATTATTGCTGCCGTATTGACCACATCGATAATTCCACTTGCAGTCTTGAACGCTATCAATCAGCAACCAGTTTTCGCTGAAATAAAGATCTCTCTCACCATGCTTATCCTAAGCTTGTTGATGAGTGAGATCTTCCTTCCTGCCTGGGGAACAATCCTGTTCAGTGTTATTAACCTTACCATAATCGTCTCATTACCTTGGGTTATGCCAGATGGGATGCTGGATTTCTACGATATTTTTGAACCATTATCAATCAATCTTGTTGCTTCGTTGTTGGCAATCATCGGTTTATATAACCAAAAATGGATTACCCTTGACAGGCATCATGACCTGTCTCAAGTTGCAGAAAAACTAAAGCACGAAGTAAATGAACGAATCCATGCAGAAGAAGAGCTCCGAATACGGGCGACTCGACTGGAGTTGTTGATGGAAATGGGGCACAACACAACTGCAATCATGGAAATCAATGAATTGCTTCGTATTACAGTTGAACGTTTAACGGATACTTTTGGATTTTCCAATGTGAATATCCTGCTAGCTGAGGGGGAAGAAATTGTCCTCCGTGCGTCTTCCTTGGAATCATTGCGATCTCGTGAAGGTCAAATTCGCTTGAAGATCGGAGTTGAAGGAATTAACGGTTGGGTTGCGAAAAAAGGATTGCCTTTGTTGGTAAGCGATGTCACAAAAGATGATCGGTTTTTCGCAAAAATACCAGAGTTGCAAATGAAGTCTGAATTGGCTGTACCAATAAAGGTGAAAAATCAGGTTATAGGTGTTTTAGATGCTCAAAGTACACAAATAAATAACTTTACTATCGATGACCAGTACATACTGACCGCTGTAGCCGATCAGTTAGCGATTGCAATCGATAATACCAGACTCTATAAGGCGGGCCAAGAAGAACTTGAGGAACGACAGCAGATTGAAGCTGCTTTACGCATAAGTGAAGTCCGTTATCGTGCTGTTGTAGAGGATCAAACCGAGGCTATTAACAGCTATTCACCAGATGGAATCATCACATTTGCCAACTCAGCTTATGCTCGTTTGATAGGTAAATCCCCTGATGAAATTATTGGCTTGCATCATGAAGATATCCTTTCCAATGAAAATTATCAGACATTAAAGTTAATTCAAGAAAGACTTAACAAGGAAAATCCAATCATATCCAGTCAGCATCGTCATCTTTTACCAGATGGTCATTTGATCTGGATGGAATGGCTTGATCGAGTTATCTTGGACCCTGAAGGGAATCCAATTGAATACCAAGGTGTGGGGCGTGACATCACGAAACAAAAGGAAGCCGAATTTGGGCTGTTAACCTTCGCTGATAACATCGAGCGTTATGCTACACAGTTACAAGTTGCTGCAGAAATTGCCAGGGATGCCGCGACAGCCAGGGATCTCGAAAGTCTCTTAAAACGGGCGGTTGATCTTGTCACCGAGCATTTTGGTTTTTATTATGCTGGTATTTTTTTAATGGATGTTGACAAAAATCATATTATCCTGACCGCGGCATCTGGTGAAAGAGGAGCTCAATTATTGTCCCAGGGACATCAATTGGAGGTAGGTGCACGCGGAATCGTAGGATATGTTGCCAATAAAGGCCAGCCTCGAATTGCACCTGATGTTAGCAAGGACCCGTTTCACCTTAAACAACCCTTGCTCCTAGAAACACGTTCAGAAATGACCGTTCCCTTAAAGATAATGAATCGGGTCATAGGTGTATTTGATGTTCAAAGCCAGGATGTAGGAGCATTTGATGGACATGACTTGATTGCGTTCCAAACGATGGCAGATCAATTGGCAATTGCAATTGAAAATATGCGCCTTGTGTTTGAGGCTCAGCGACGGTCACAGGAATTATCAGGCTTATATGATGCGGCTTTAGCTACCAGCAGCATTCTAGACATTAGCATTCTTTTGGAGAACCTTTACGAACATATCCAGCATTTAATGTCGCCCGATACTTTCATTGTTGCCCTTTACAATTCGAGAGATGAAACTTATTCCATTGTTTTTGCCATTGAACATGAAGAACCTGTTCATGAATTTTTAGACAACCGGTATACCCTATCAGAAGGAGGGTTAACGGGATGGATTCTGGAAAACCGAAGACCACTCCTGGTACACGACATAGATCAAGATTCGCTTCCCATAGAACCAATTCGAGGCGTTAAACCAGTTCATGGTTGGCTTGGGGTTCCTTTAATATCCAGGTCAAATTTAATTGGTGCTATTTCTGTTCAGTCCTTTCAACCAAATGCATTTGATGAATCACATCAGCGCTTCCTCGAGTCATTAGCTGTTCAATTCGCGGTTGTATTAGAAAACGCCCGCCTGTTTGAGGCAGAACGTAAGGCACGAAGACAAGCGGAGACCTTGCAAGAAGTTGCACAGGTTTTAGGATCAAGTTTGGAGTCTGAACAAATTTTAGAATTGATCCTTGGACAGCTAAAAAGCATGTTGATCTATAATACTGCCTCCGTGCTATTATGGGAGAAAACGGGGTCTCCAGCATTTGTGGCAGTAATCGGTTACAAAGATCATGAAATGGTTAAAAACCAAGCGGGAAGCTCTTTAAAGGATAGTCGTATCTTGGCTAACATGGCAAAGGACCTTCATCCAATTATGATTGCTGATGTTCGCCAACATCCAGATTGGATATGGTTGCCTGGGGCAGGGCATGTCCGCTCATTCATGGGGGTGCCGGTTGTTATCCAAAATAAAATGATCGGGACATTGATGGTCGATAGCGATAAAGTTAATTTTTTCACCGAAGAAGACTTATTAACGGTCCAAACCTTGGCTCGTCATATGGCGATTGCCATTGAAAGGACAAATTTATTCAAATCGGAGGAAAAAAGAGCAGCTGAGTTGGAAATCCTTCGTCAGGTGAGTCTTGGACTCACGGCAAGATTGGAGTCAGAAGCTGTATTTGATTCAATCCTGAATGGGGTTTTCGAGCTGATACCGAATATTCAGGATGCATACATTTTCACCTTTGACAATGAAAACTTAAAGTTTGGATCATCTTTATGGCAAGACGGACGTAGAGGATTCTTATTTTCTCAACCTCGCCAGCATGGATTAACGTATAGCGTAGCGCGTTCTGGCGAAACCATATTAGTGGAAGATTTTGGGGCTCATCCATTGTTTTCAGAGGAAGCCTCAAAAGGAAATTTGACTGGATCAATTGTCGGTATCCCCCTGAAAATCAGCGAACGGGTTGTTGGAGTTCTAAATGTTGCCCATATAAATCCTCATGCATTTTCAGAAGTTGATCTGCGTTTGCTCCGTTTATTGGCTGATCAAGGCGCTTTGGCAATAGAAAATGCCCGATTGTTTGAGCAAACAATGAGTGAGCGGCGTCATATCTCATTGCTATATAATGTGAGCCAGGGCCTTGCCGTTTCACTTGATCTGGCAGAAATATTAAAACAAGCCCTAGAACTGACCTGCCAGGCGTTAGCTGGAAATGTTGGCGCGGTTTGGATTTACGACAGGGATGGAAACTGCCTGGTACTCCAGGTATTATATGCCCGAGAAATCCTTCCAACCTATCACCTGGACCCTGACAAGGAACTACGTATGAATATTGGGGAAGGGATCGTGGGTTGGGTTGCCCAAAACAATAAAGCTTTAAATATTCATGATGTGTTGCAGGATGAGCGTTGGGCAGAAATCCCCTATCTCAGCGAGAGAGTCCATTCGATGATAGTTTCTCCCATCTCGGATGGACAAAATCTGTTAGGTGTGATGACAGTTTTACAGGATAAGGCAGCTGCCTTTACTGATGATCACCTCGATTTGCTGCAATCCATTTGTCAACAGGTTGGCTTGGCTCTAAGTAATGTCAGGAGATATGAAGATGTAAATCGCCTTGTTGATTTACTGGCAGCGGAACAATATCGCCTTGAAAGCCTGATTGAGATGCTTCCGGTTGGTGTTCTGTTGTTGGATCAGGATGATCATCTACTCTTGAGCAATCAACTAGGAAAAGATCTGCTTGCTGCAATATCTCGGCAAACTGAAGACTTGAGAATTACCCATCTTGGAGACATGACTTTGCCTGATCTATATAAATCCCAGGATAGTTCCATTCCAATTGAGGTTGCAATTGATGAACCTGAAAGAGGGATTTATGAAGCACAAGCAAGAAAAATCAAGGGCGAAAGTGTCCAATGGGTATTAACCTTGCGGGATGTAACCCAAGAACGAGGAATCCAGGAAAGGATCCAAATGCAGGACAGGCTGGCTACTGTTGGACAACTGGCATCAGGCATTGCGCATGATTTTAACAACATCATGGCCGCCATTGTCGTCTACACCGATCTACTGATGATGGAACCGTCTTTAACCACTACCACCGAAGAACGGTTGGGCGTGATCCAACAACAGGTACAGAGAGCTTCAAGCTTGATCCGCCAGATCTTAGATTTTAGCCGAAGCTCGATTATGGAACAAAGAGCCCTCAATCTGCTTCCTTTCATGAAGGAAATCCTAAAACTTCTCCAACGAACCCTACCTGAGACAATTCAACTGAACCTATTTTATGATGAACGAGATTATATCATTTTGGCGGATCCAACTCGTCTCCAACAGGTTTTTTTGAACCTGGCAGTGAATGCAAGGGACGCCATGCCTGAAGGTGGCAAATTAGATTTTCACCTTGAACATTGTCACATCGGTGATCATGACAAAGCCCCACCTTTTATGAATATTCCCCCAGGCGATTATATTTCTATTACGGTCAGGGATACTGGCATAGGGATTCCTCTGGAAAACAAGTCGAAAATCTTCGAACCTTTCTTTACAACCAAACCTGTTGGGCAGGGGACTGGGTTGGGATTAGCTCAGGTTTATGGTATTGTTCGACAGCATGAGGGATTTATTGAGGTCGACAGCCAACTGGAAGTGGGTACCTGCTTCTACATTTTTCTCCCAGCGTTGATTTCACATCAAGATTTTAGCCGTGACACCGCTGACCTTCGAACGGTTGACGGTACCGGAAAGACGGTGTTGTTGGTTGAGGATGACGATTCAACTCGAACTGCTCTTCAGGCTTTTCTAGCTGCTAATAATTTCCAGGTCTTGTCTGCTTCCAATGGTAAAGAAGCGCTCGATATCTTAACTAAAAAGAATGTTGAGATTGCCCTGGTCGTCAGTGATATCTTCATGCCGGAAATGGGTGGGATGGATTTATACAATGTGATGCAAATCCGTTGGCCTGGAATCCGGATGCTCTTCATTACTGGGCATCCCCTGGATAGTGATAATCAAAGAGTGCTCGAAACAGGTAATGTTGATTGGCTTCAAAAGCCTTTTTCTGTCAACGAATTTAATCAAACGGTGAGGCGCCTGATGGAGCAATGAAAATGATTACCAGGAATTGAATTCGGAAATCCTAATTCCAAGCTTACACGGGTTTGCCACAGGTACGAACAGCGACCCAACATCTTTGATACTGGTAATCACCTTTGTGATGAAATTTTGTAGTTTTTTTCAATACTTGCACAGCTCATTTCATAACAAATAACAAGAGCCCTCAAAGAGGACTCTTGTTATATTTTTTATCTGCCGGGCAGAAGATTAATTGAGGTGGTATCCTGCTCTGGTCCTTAGGGGTAAATACCCGATCTAATCCAAACTGAGGTAAAGATATCTGACCTGCTTAGATTATGCCGTAAGCCAGCATAGCTTTGGCGACTTTGATGAAGCCAGCGATGTTTGCCCCGGTCAGGTAGTCACCGGAGGTTCCGTAGGCTTCTGCTGCATCAAGGCAGGACTTGTGGATGCTTTTCATGATACCGTGCAGCCGCTGGTCGACTTCTTCGCGGCTCCAGGACAGGCGCAGACTGTTTTGCGACATCTCAAGCCCGGAGGTTGCCACACCGCCAGCATTGGCTGCCTTAGCAGGGCCGTAGAGTACGTTGTTAGCCTGGTAGATGTGGATCGCGTCGAGGGTGGAGGGCATATTGGCACCTTCGGAGACACAGAAACAGCCATTGTCCACCAAAGCTTGGGCATGCTCAGCGTTGATCTCGTTCTGGGTCGCAGAGGGGAAGGCGATTTCCACTTTGAGGCCTTCTTCTGTGATGACATCCCAGACGCTCTTACCATGGTAGTAAGGGACTTTGTAGTGTTCGGCATATTCTTTGATGCGGCCGCGTCGGATATTCTTGAGTTCCAGGACATATTCCAGCTTGTCGCGGTCGATACCAGCCTCGTCCACAATAGTGCCGGTCGAGTCTGAAAGGGTGATTACCTTGCCGCCCAGGTCAAGGAGTTTCTCGGCGGTGTATTGCGCCACATTACCAGAGGCGCTGACAGCGCAGATCTTGCCATTCAAGTCCACGTCTCTCGTCTTGAGCATTTCTGCAGCGAAATAGACAGAACCGTAACCGGTTGCTTCCGGTCGAATCAGGGAGCCGCCATATTCTAATCCCTTCCCGGTGAGGACGCCAGTGTGCTCGTTGCGGATTTTCTTGTACATACCGTACAGGTAGCCGATCTCACGCCCGCCGACACCAATATCCCCTGCTGGGACGTCGCAATCTGGGCCAATGTGGCGGTAGAGTTCGCGCATGAAGGCGTAGCAGAAGCGCATGACTTCACTGTCGCTTTTACCCTTGGGATCGAAATCGGAACCACCCTTACCACCACCCATTGGCAGGGTTGTCAGTGAGTTTTTAAAGACCTGCTCGAAGCCAAGGAACTTGATAATACCCAGGTTTACAGAAGGATGGAAGCGGAGTCCTCCTTTATAAGGCCCAATAGCATTGTTGAACTGCACCCGGAAGCCGCGGTTGACGTGAACTTCGCCATTGTCATCCTCCCAGGGGACTCGGAATATGATCACCCGGTCTGGTTCAACGATTCGTTCATAGATTTTGGCCTGGACAAATTCAGGGTGCTTGGCGACGGTAGGCTCAAGAGTGGTCATGACCTCGTTGACCGCCTGGTGGAACTCGGGCTGCGCCGGGTCTTTCTCTTTCACTTTTGAAATTACATCTTGTATCACTGACATGATAACTCCTTAATAGTGTTTATTCTTATTGGATTAAAATGTACTGAACTTCGGAAGGGTTCCTTTCCGCATCTCCGCATCGCCAGATACGGTTATATTATTTTATACCAATAACAGGTTGAAGCATGAGGTTCTATGCGCCTCTTTTATGACCAGAATGGGTTTTCAATGAAGGATAATGACGCCATCCTATTTTTAGGAGGCGGTAACAATTTCTGGTCTTCGCTCACTCTCGAAATTAGGCCCCGTCTCCTTTCCAGTTAATCAGCAGTAGAATGTCATCCTGGCTGTCCCGTTCTTGGTGGTAATCTTCCATGTAGCATTTCGCTTATATCAAATGTCAAAAATAGCGTCAAGTGAAGTTTTACACCCGCAGGATGGGAGATTGTCATAGGGTTTTAATGATATCGCAGCGATGCGTGAGAATGGATCAATTAACTACTTGCTCATCTTGCTGTTTGATCGTTCGTGAATGAATTGAGGGTCAGGTGGAAGGGATTATTCCCCGTGATCCCGCCGGAGTTCCGCCAACTGGCGGCTCAGTGCTTCCCGGACGAGGTCAGGATTGGCTTTACCCCCTGTGGTACGCATCACCTGACCGAAGAACCAGTTCAGCAGCCCCTCTTTCCCATCCAGGTAGGACTCTACCTCTGTTGGGTTTTCTTCCAGGACGGATTGGACCATACTGGCGATCGTATCCATATCTGTGACCTGGGTTAACTCGCGTGCTTGGACGATGGTTTCTGCTGTCTTGCCGGTCTGGTACATCGCTGCCAGGACGATCTTTCCGGTGGAAGGGTTGATTATCTTGTTCTGGATCATGATGAGCAGCTTGCCCAGTGCTGCAGCTTTAATCTTCAGGTCACCAATCTTTTCATTTTCCTGGTTAAGCAGGCTGAATAGATCCCCGGTGATCCAGTTGGCGACTGTCTTCGGGAGAATCCCTGGCGCGGCCTCCACTACTTTTTCATAATAGTCCGCCACCTCTCGATCCGAGGTCAGCAGGTCGACATCGTAGGGATTGAGACCGTACTGATCCTGGAAGCGCTGACGTTTTTCCTGGGGCAGTTCTGGCAATTCTTCCTTTATGGCCTCAATCCAGTCATGCTCAAGAACTAATGGTGGCAGGTCAGGTTCTGGGAAGTAGCGATAGTCCTGCTCCCCTTCCTTGACCCGCTGGGTGAAGGTGACCTGTTGGACTTCATCCCAACCAACAGTCTCCTGCTGCACTTTTCCCCCATCTGCCAATATCCTGGTTTGACGGGCGATCTCGTACTCGATGCCTCGCTCCAGGGCGCGAAAGCTGTTGAGATTCTTGATCTCAGTACGGGTGCCAAGGACTTGAGAACCGACTCTTTGAATAGAAACGTTAGGTTCAACCCGCATAACCCCCTTTTGCATGTCTCCGGAGTTGACACCGAGGTATATCAGGATGCTGCGGATAGCCTCAGCATAGGAGCGAGCAGCTCTGGCAGAGTGAAGATCAGGTTCGGAGACGATCTCCAGTAAGGGCACCCCGGCGCGGTTGAGATCGAGCAGGGTTGCATCTTCCGTATGGGTCAGTTTGCCAGTATCCTCTTCCAGGTGGACTCGGCGGACGCGCACCTGTTGAGTGCCTTCAGGAGTTTGTAGGGTTACAAGCCCAGATTGGGCAAGAGGTTCTTCGTACTGCGAGATCTGGTAGCCCTTGGGAAGGTCGGGGTAGAAGTAATTCTTACGGGCAAATATACTGCGCTGGTTGACCTTACAGCTCAAGGCGAGGGCAACCCTGACCCCGAATTCCACCGCCCGTTGGTTGAGGACCGGCAGTGTTCCTGGCATCCCGGCGCAGACCGGGCAGACCGCCACGTTAGGATTAGCCGTTGTGGAATCGACGACCGGACAGCTGCAGAACATCTTGGAGCGGGTCTGTAATTCAGCATGGATTTCTAAACCGATGACGGCTTGGTAGGTGGGAGCGGTCATTTATAACATTCAGCCCAGTTGCGTGTTGTCATTGCGAATGAAGTGCGGCAATCCCCTTTTCGCAGTTAGCCATGCCGCTGCATGAAGCGAGCCATACGTTCCAGGGCTTCTTCGATCTTCTCGAAGGCGGTGGCATAGGAGCAGCGCACAAAACCCACCCCGGCAGCCCCAAAGGCATTCCCAGGAACCACGGCGACTTTCTCTTCTGCCAGCAGGCGTTCAGCAAAAGCCTCGTCATCCATGCCGGAGACTGTAATCTGGGGGAAAGCGTAGAAAGCACCGCGCGGCTCGAAGGTCGGAAGGCCAAGTGTGTTAAGACCTTTAACAATCAGCTGCCGGCGGCGGTTGTATTCAGCCCGCATCTCCGCCACATGGTCGCTCCCTTGTTGAATTGCCACCAAGGCGGCGTACTGCGCTGCGGTCGGGGCGGACATGATCGTGAACTGGTGGATTCGCAGCAAGCCTTGCAGGATTGCCGCGGGGGCGGCAGCGTAGCCGATGCGCCAGCCGGTCATGGCGTAATCTTTGGACAGACCTCCTAGGGTAATGGTCCGCTCTTTCATCCCTGGTAGGCTGGCGAAACAGACATGTTCGATGCCGTAGACCAGCTGGTCATAGATCTCATCAGAGATGACCACCAGGTCGTACTCACTGGCAATCTGCGCTACTGCCTGCAGGACCTTACGGGAGGCGATAGCACCGGTGGGATTATTGGGATAGCTGAGCAGGATGGCTTTGGTCTTGGGCGTGATGGCAGCGCGCAGGACCTCCGGTTGGAGTTGGAACCGCTGTTCTACATGGCAAGGCACTTCAACCGGGACACCCCCAGCAAGGATGATCTCTGCTCCGTAGGAGACGAAACAGGGGGTGTGGATGATCACTTCTTCGCCGGGGTTGAGGATGGCCGTAAGCGCCAGGTAGAGCGCTTCTGAGACTCCAACAGTGACGACGATCTCGTCAGCTGGGTTATAGGAGACCTCATATAGCTGTTGCAAATGATCCGCAAGAGCCTGACGGAGTTCCAGGATACCGGCATTGGAGGTATAGTGGGTCTTGCCCTGCTGTAGGGCATGTATTCCGGCTTCAAGGATGGGTCGCGGAGTGACGAAGTCCGGTTCACCGATGCCTAAGGAGATGACGTCATCCATGGTGGCGACGATGTCAAAAAATTTGCGGATCCCGGATGGTTTCAACCCGGTGACGCGCTGGGCGAGGTAAGGCTTGGAGTTAGAGTTTGAGAGGTTTGGGGTCATGGGATTATAGGTTAGGGAATGGAAGGGATGGGGGTGATGGTCCACGATAGGGATTCTTCTTCGTAGAATAGATCGAAGACCATCCCGCTGGTGGTTCGAACGCGAAAACCTTTGCCCTGAGGGGAGCGCCACTCGGATTGGATCGATTCAACTTCGTACCGATTTCCTCCCCAGTGTATGGCCGTTGGGCGTTGGGCATAAGCGTAACCGGAATGGCATTCGACAGATTGTTCATCCATTATGTCACAAAGAGAGCTCGGAGTCATCGCCGACATTGAAGCTGCGAGGGTGACCAATGACGCAGGCGTTCTGCCCAATCAGGGAGCGGTCGAGGACGATGTCTTCGGTGTGGGCCTGGTTCTCTAGGATGGAGTCGCGTATTACGCTGTTGTTGACGATGCAGTTGGCACCGATCGAGGCATAAGGACCGATCACGGAGGAACGGATATCAGCGCTGGGGTGGACATAGACCGGGGGCAGGACGGTGACATCGGTACGATGGCTGACTTCGAAGGAGTTATCATGGTTGTTGTTGAGCAGGTAGCGATTGGTCTCCAGGACGGCATCGGCGGTACCAGCATCGAGCCAGACGTCGACGCGGTGAGTGGTCATCCGTGCGCCGTGCTCGAGCATGATGTTGACTGCATCCGCCAGGAAGAACTCACCCTTGAGCATATCCCCGCGATCCATTTGTTCTTTGATGGCAGAAATCAGGTTCTCGGCCTGGGCAAAATAGTAGAAGCCGACCACGGCAAGATTGTTGTACATTTCCTTGGGTTTCTCGATCAGGCGTTTGACATAGCCATCATTGCCAAGTTCGGTCACGCCAAAGCGCCGCGGGTCGGGAACGGGCTTGACCCAGGCAATGATGTCAGAGTCTGTGTCCTGCAGGAAGCCAAGGTTGGTTTGGATCAGGGTATCGGCAAAGACCATCAGCATTGGTCCATTGAGGTAGTCTTTTGCCAGATAGATGGCGTGGGATTGACCGCGCATCTCTTCCTGATTGATATAGTGGACTTTGAGGTCGGGGTGGTTCTCCCGCATGTATTCTTTGATCTTGTTACCGAGGTAGCCAACGATGAAGACATATTCGACATTGCCAAGGCTTTCGGGCAAAGTGCTGAACATATCCAGGCTGTGGCTTAGCACGCCTTTACCCGCCAGGCTGATCAGCTGCTTAGGCCGGCTCCAGGTTTGAGGGCGTAGACGGGTGCCATAGCCTGCCATGGGGATGACAATTTTGATGGATTCCAGGGTCATGAAGAGATTTTCCTTCTGATAACTGCTAATAATTCGCCAGTCAAAAGAGATTGGCTTTGTCTTTCTGAGCGAAGCGAAGAAACTATAACTTGAGACCAGAGCTCCTTCATTCCGTTATGCTTCATTCAGGATGACAAAACCAGGTTCCCTGTTGACAATCTGCCAGGTACCGGTGAGTTGTGAGAGCTTTATTATACCTTGATTGATGAATGGTGATTGGCCAAACGACCAGACTTCGTTTCACTCCGCCTGTTTTGGTTTGGCTTGGCTGAATACCAAAAGTGGGCATTCTGCATGGGATGTGAGAGAGGAAGTGGAATCGGGACAAGGGAGGTGATTTGGACTTTTCATTTTTCTCGTAAGTTTGATTCGTGTGGCTGCTTCGACTTCTCTAGTGCCTGTTGATCTGCTGGTAGGCCTGCCCTTACGTGCTATACTAAGAAAAAGTCCACAAATTTCAGTTTTTCGGATGAATTAACTTTAAATCCAAGCGAACTGATGGTGAACACATTCTTTCGATTGCTGCAGGTAGTAAATGAGCAGAATAGACCAGTTATTTGACAATATGGACGCATGGCGGCACTTGCCGGCTTACCAGCTGGAGCGAAGAGCGGATATCTTCTTCAGCATCTACCAGCCTGAAATATTGGCAAGGAAATATCGTACTGAGATTGAAGGTATTGTCCCCGAATTTCCTGTAAGGATCGGCACAATTTATCCAGAAGCGAATACAAATCAATCCTTCAAAATAGACTATCTTGCCAAGGTTAAGGGGGAGAACAGGCTTTACCTGATTGAATTAAAAACGGATCGGAAATCTCGCCGAGATAAACAAGATTGGTACCTGGAGAAAGCCAAAGAGGCGGGATCAGTGAAGTTACTGGAAGGAGTTGACATGATCTATCAGGCTACCAAGGCAAAGAAAAAATACCGCTATCTCTTAAGGCAGCTTGAAGGTATAGGGCTGTTAACCATTACAGGGATAGATAATATTGTCCCTGATCGAGATCCTTACGTCGTTGAGGTGATCTATATTCAACCGAACAAACCAGAAAAACAGGAGAATACGATTGATTTTGTTACCATTGCTGAAATTGTTGAAACCTATTCTGATGAGATAAGCCAACGCTTTAGTAGATCGCTACGAGAATGGGCAGAGGTTACAGCCGGCGAAATATACTGGTGAGAGAAGGACTATTAGTTGCACTTATACCTTGAATCTAAGTATCAAATAAAGGGTTATTCAACTTAGTAAATATTAAAGATGTATAATCCAGTCCACGAGATTTCCATGTGTACCCAATTTGAACCCAATGAAATTCCTCCTTCGCTGAAACCATTTTTCCAGGAATATGACCTGGCAATGTTGGACCCGGATCGGTCTGCTGCGACGATTATTGAGCGCATCTTGATTTTTGGAAACCGCCTCGAACTTGACTGGTTATTCCGGGTCTATTCAAGGGAGAAAATAATGACTTGGGTACAGAAGTGGGGAAAAGATGGTCTACCCGAACCTCACCTGACCTTCTGGAATCTTGTGTTGGGGATTGAGAAGGATCTGGATGATGACGAATAACACTTCCCTCTATTTGGAAACTATTTCTGAAAAGATGAGCCAGGTAATGAAAGTTTTCAGCCAGACGAAGGTCAGCGAGCATTTTTATCTGGCTGATGGTACCGCGCTGGCACTGCAACTGGAACATCGGCGTTCACTAGATCTGGATTATTTCTCACCCCGTGAAGAAATTCCCAGCATCCGATACGCGCTTGCTCAGGCATTAGAATCTCTCGAACCTCTACTGGCGGATGCCGCTTGGGGGAACCTGGTTTTCCTGGCAGGTGAAGTTCGGGTCGGTTTTTATGGTTACGGTTACCCGCTGGTCGCACCGTTAAGAGTTGAGCAAGGGATAGCGCTGGCCAGTCTTGCAGATATTGGCTTGATGAAACTGGACGCGCTGCAAGGTCGTGCCAGCCGCAAAGATTTTCATGATCTGTACGACCTTTGCCAACGGATTCCTTTACAAGACCTCCTTGAGATGGCTGCAAAGAAATATCTATCAACGCGAGATTTCCAGACCCAGGTTGTCAAACGTTTTCCATATTTTTGGTGGGCGGTACAGGAAGAACCGCTCACATTGTTGCACGAAGTATTCTGGGAGACGGTGAAAGCCTTTTTCCGTCAGCAAGCATGTGAATTAAGCCAAAAGTGGATGCGTTGAGAGGAATTGCGGGGAGAGGAATAAGACGATGACCGCCAGGTTGTATTTGACAACCCGGATAGAGCAGGCTTATGTCCACATGGTGTCGCGTCTGAGGGATGCAAAGCGGGAGGACCCGTTGGCACCGGTTACCATCCTACTGCCTTCCGCAGGGGTGATCGATGATGTGGCGCGAAGGTTGGGGGACAACATTGCGGTGGAGCTGCTGCAGTTCTACAGCCTGGGTCAAAGGGTCCTAAAGGCAGCGGGAAGCCCAGTCCGGGAGATCAACGAGACTGCCGCGCGGCGGTTGATCAGGCATATACTGATGGAGCTGGCGGTGGAAGAGGTGTTATCCGCTTTTGCTAAGGTCTGGGGGAAACCCGGTTTCCTGGACGTGATCCTGGCGTGGATCCGAGAGATGAAGGGGCAGGGGATCACACCGGAGGCTTACACCGCTTATGCGGAAACATCGGGAACTGGAAAAGATCGCGAGCTGGCGGTGTTGTACAGCCGCTACCAGAATTTTATGAACCAGCATAAGTATTCCGACGCCGATGGGCTGCTTTGGCTGGCGGCGGAAGCGCTAGAACAGCAGATGGAACTTTACCGCCGGGATGAACCCCTTTATATCTTGGGTTTTGACCAGTTCACCCCGGTGCAGCTGCGAATCTTGCAAGCCCTGGTCGGCAGGTTTCGTGAGAGCACTTTTTATTTGCTATGGGATGAGGACAGGCCTCAGAAGAGCCTGGCTTTGGGGAGGCTGCGGGAAACAAGGCAGATCCTGGAACGGGGGCTCAAGCCGACGGTAGAAGTCTTACCGGAAGGGGAAATGGGGCAGTCGCTGCCGGGATCACTTCAAGTGTTACAGCGGGAGCTATTTGAGGGAGCTTTGAAAGGGAAAATACAGGAGAAAGGGGTTGGACACGCAATTTCCGATACCGTGGAAGGAGTTAGGGAGGGCATTCATTTGGTCGAAGCTCCTTTACGAGAGGCAGAAGTCCGTTGGACATTACGGGAAGCGAAGCGGCTGTTGATGGCAGGGATTTCTCCACTGGATGTGGCGGTCCTCGCAGCCAATCGAGAAGCCTATCGACCGCTGGTACAGACCGTTGCAGTCGAGTATGACCTGCCGGTCTTGCTGGATAAAGCGTTAATTAGCAACCCGGCGGTCGCAACCCTGGTGAACCTGTTACGCCTTCCTGGTGATTTCCCCTGGGCGGAGACCTTTGACGCCCTGCGCTCGCCCTATCTGCGGCGGGATACGCTGAGTGATTCGCAGATCGACATCCTCGACCGCCTGAGTCGGGAACGCCCGGTGGTAGCTGGGCGGGAACAATGGGCTTTTGCCCTGCAACCCTTGGCGCTGGAGGTGTTAGAAGCGGATGATGAGGACCTCGGTCCATCCCCGCTGGTGGCGACGGTACCACCAGAAGAATTAGTGAAGATCGAGCATGGTTTGATGGATTTCTTCGATATGATTACCCCGCCGGAAAAGGCCAGCTATCGCGACTATACCTGGTGGCTTCAGACCAGGCTGCTGGGTCATTTTCCCACGGAACCTGAGCAGGAAGGCATTTCGCTGCGGGATGGACCCACCCTGGACATGTTGGGGCGTTGTCATGAAGGACCTCATCCACGACGCGATCTGACGGCGTTACAGGCGGTCATGGATGTAATGCGGAGGCTACTGACAGCGGCTGAGATCGTGCCAGGAGATGCGGAAGTAACTTGGGGGATTTACCGGGAAGAAGTCCTGGCGCTTCTCAAAGTTTCAATACTGGCGGGGGATTCAACAAAGGCTGGCATCCGTTTCGAAGCGATGGAAGGGGCACGTGGGCGAGTGGTGGAGTACCTGTTTGTATTGGGACTGTCGGAAGGGGAATTCCCCAGTCCACAACCTCCCGACCCGCTCTACGCGCCGAAAGAGCGAGAAACGCATCCTCTGCCGTTGGTCCGCTACTCTCCAGCCAACGACGCCTCGTTGTGGTGGCAGGTGATTGGAGGAGTTTACAAACAGTTAGTTTTACTGCGACCAACTATTGACGACAACGGGGCACCATGGGAGCCTTCACCTTATTGGGATGCGGTCTGCGAGGGTCAGGAGAAACCGCAGGTAGATAAACTGCCGATCGCTGAGAGCCTGGAACCGCATGAAGCTGCTACTGAAGGGGAACTTCTGGTGGTTTTCTCCCGGATTGGGGCGGGGATAGTTCCGCAGGGCTTGCGGGGGAAATGGGATTATGTTAGGCAGGCAGCTGCGGTCATACAACAGCGCGAAAGTTACCGGCCGCCGGGTGAATTCGAAGGGATGCTGCGTTCAGCGGATTTAAAAGCGGAGCTCTCGGCACGTTTCGGGGAACGGCATACCTGGAGCGCCTCACGACTTAACCGTTATGCCCAATGTCCCTACGGCTTTTTCGCCGAGCATGTACTCAAATTGGAAGCCTATCAGGATCCGGAAGAAGGCATGAATGTGATGCAGCGAGGCAGCCTGCTGCATGCCATCCTGGAGGATCTCTACCAACAGCTGGTGGAAACCGGGCTTGCTCCAATCCGGTCGAATTTAGAAAAGATCTTGCAGGTTTTGGAGATACGTTGCAATGCGATCTTCCTCCGGGCACCCCAACGCTACGGCTTTCGACCAGGGGCGTTGTGGGAATATGAAAAAGAAGAACTAAAGCGGCTGCTACAGGCTTTGGTGACCTGGGAGTGCGAGGAGAACGGGGATAATGCACGGTTCAAGCCTTATCTGTTGGAAGTGATTTTTGGCATCGGTCGCGGAGGGACGCCAGCATTGGAAGTGGAGGCTGAGAGTGCTCGATTCCGGCTAAGGGGGGTGGTTGACCGCGTTGACCGAGATGAGCAGGGCAACTTGCGGGTGATTGATTATAAAAGTGGCAGCACCACCTATTCTAAAGCCGACATGCAGAAGGGGTTGGCGACGCAGACAGCCTTGTATGCCCTGGTGGCTGAACGCTACTGGTTGAGGGGCGAGGGAAGGGTGGTGGAGAGTCATTATTGGTTGATCCCAACGCGAAGTTCAAGTGGCAGCCTTATCTTCGAGGTAGGGGTACGGCAGGACGAAGTCGTCGAAAACATCATCCAGCAGGCTGCCTGGTGCGTGGAACAGGTTCGGTGCGGTCTTTTTCCAAGTGCGCCAGCCAAGCCGGTGCAGTGGGGCAAAGCGTGTGTTAACCGCTGTGATTATGGCAGTATTTGCCGCGTCAGCCGTCAGAGCATTGCCAAAGCCAGGCGAGGGGGTTGGGGATGAAGCCAACACCAGAGCAGGCCCTTGCCATTCAAACCCAGGGACGGGCGTTGGTGGTGGAAGCTGGCGCCGGAACTGGTAAGACTTGGGTGTTGGTGCAGCGTTTTATACACCTGCTGGAAACTCATCCCGATTGGCCCCTGGAAAGTATCCTGGCAATTACCTTCACCGAGAAGGCGGCGCGTGAAATGCGCACCCGGCTGCGGCAGGCAATCGAAGGAAAAGCCAGAGAGATGCCGGAACAGGACCGCTGGCAGGAACATCGTCTTAATCTGGATCGCATGCGGGTAAGTACGATTCACAGCCTTTGCTCCCGGATCCTGCGGGAGAACGCGGTTGCTGTTGGAATCGACCCACACTTTCAGGTATTGGACGAACAGGAGGCGGACCTGCTGAAAGAGGAGGCGATCCGTAAGACGATTCAAACCCTGGACGAGAAAAACGACCCTGCTCTGGCGCTGTTGGTCTCGCTGCGCGTTTACGACCTGCGCAATGAAATGGAAGGGATGCTACAGAAACGGGGCACCTTGCACCACTTGTTTCATGACCTGTCAAATCCCGAAGGAATGCTGAACCGTTGGGAATTAGGCCTTGAGGAGATGCGCACAGCGGTTTGGGAAACACAGCTTTGGGAGAACCCCAAACTGGTGCAGGTGATCCAATCGCTGCTGGGGATCCCGATCAACGATCCGGAAGATGTTCTCGCGGGTACGGTGCGTTTGGCGCAAGAGGGGTGTCGTGCTTACTTCAAGGAGGATTTGTCAACAGCCGTAAAAGCATGGCTCACGATTGGTTTGAGAGGCGGCAAGCAGGCGAACTGGGGTGGGAAAGAGGCATTTGCGGATTTACGGGATGGTTTGAAGACGCTGCGAGCAGCAGCCCAGGCTTATGAAAAGGCTGGTGGGTTGCTGCTGATAGACGAAATGGATCAGGCAGCTGCCCAACATCTTCAATTGTGGCGATCACTTTGGGACTTGTTGGATTCGGTTTACACTGAAATTAAGACGGTTAAACAGGCGCTTGATTTTGATGACCTGGAGCTTCTCACCAAGCAGCTGCTTCATACAAGGCCTCACGGAGAACGGCTAAGGGGTTTCCTGGCTGAGATCAGCCACCTGATGGTGGACGAGTTCCAGGACACTAATCCAATCCAGCAGCGGATCGTGTATGCCTTGGCGCCACCGGAGCAGTCAGGAAAGCTCTTCGTGGTGGGAGATGCCAAGCAGAGTATTTACCGCTTCCGACAGGCGCAAGTGAGCATTTTCAACCAGACGGCAAAAAAAGTGAAGGAATTTACCGGGCACGAGGCGACACGCCTGAGCACCTCCTTCCGCAGTCATCACGGCCTAATACAGGCGATGAATGATCTGTTCAACGTCGTCTTTGCATCCCCTAGGGAAAAACGGGCGGATTTTGAAACAGTACCTGGACCACTAATCGCCAGCCGAAGTACTCTTCCAGGATTACAGACCCCAGTGGAGATGCTGCTGCTGCCGGTGGAGGACCCAGCTGGAGAGGGCAGGCTCAACATGGAAGAAGCCCGTATTTGGGAGGCGGGGTGGATTGGACAGCGGCTGCTGGCGTTGAAAGAGGACAGGTTCCTGGTTTGGGATAAAGACGAAGAGGTCTACCGTCCTTTTGAGTACAAGGATGCCGCCGTGCTCTTTCGAGCCACCACGCAGTTGCCCCTTTATGAGGCTGCTTTTAAAGACCTGGGATTACCCTATCTGACTGTAAGTGGACGTGGCTATTATGACCGACCAGAAGTACGAGACCTGATTGCCCTGTTGGCTGCCCTGGCGAACCCAGCAGACGACCTGAACCTGGCAGCTGCGCTGCGGTCGCCGTTGTTTTCTTTGAGCGATGAAACCCTGTATCGCCTTCGATGGCATGATAGTCAGAAGACCGAAGGAGGTCGGTCAGCAGGACCACTGCCCTACCGGCAGGCGCTCTCCCAACCGCCAGAAAACGATCAGCCTGCGCTTGTCAGGCGGGCAATGGAAATCCTGGAACATTTGTGGGAACAGGCTAACCGCATCGATGTATGGCAACTGCTCCGGACTTCCCTGGATTTAACCGCTTATGAAGCCGTGATGGCAATCTCGGATGGTGAGCACGGAAGGCAGCTCTCCAATGTCAACAAGTTTGTCGCCCTGGCCAGGCAAAGGGGCGGGCAAAATCCAGCCGGATTTCTGCGGCAGCTGCGGGATTTACAGACTCGCGAAGCCAGGGAAGGGGAGGCTTTAGGCCACGAACCGGAAAGCGGGGCGGTGCAATTAATGTCGATCCATGCCGCCAAAGGATTGGAGTTCCCTGTTGTTGTGTTGGCGGATTTGGGACGGGGGAAGCGGACAGGTTTTGGGTCGCCGTACTTACTGCATGATCCTGCTTTTGGGATCGTGTGCAAGGTCCGTGACACCGCAGGTGATTGGGTTGCTCCAGCAGGATATAGCTGGGGGAAATGGATGCACGAAGCCATGGAAGAGGCGGAAAGTAAGCGGCTGTTGTACGTTGCTTGCACTCGCGCTGCAGACCTCCTGATTATGGTTGGAAAACTGGGCGAAAGGAATTCTTGGCTAGCGGAAATCCTGGATGCTTGGTCGATCAATGCGGATGGACCCGCCGCGGAAAATCTCCTTTATGAAGATTACGGATTGATGATATACCGTCCTGAAACACCGCCGGAGATCCTTCAGGCGAGAGAAAAACCTGCACCGCAAAGACTCCCCGATATAAGGGAAATCCCGCCTCTTGCTCGAAGCCTGCCGGGTGAACTGGAACGAAGACCCATTGCGGTTACCCACTGGGTAAGGTCTCTGCGTGATGAGGGGATTACCCAAGATGGACTGCGACCCGCAATCTGGCAGTTGGAGATTCTTAAAAAGGAGCAAAAAACACCCCGGAGATTGGTTGGAAAGATCGTCCACAAGGCACTGGCTCAATGGACACTGCTTGCCGACGAAGAAGGGAAGCTGTTGGTTCTTTTGGAGACTCTTGCCCGGCAGGAAGGTGTCAGCGAGGAAATGCTGCCCGATGCTGTGCGGCGAGCGAGTGATATTCTGTCACGGCTGAGGAATCACCCCATTTATGAGCGGGTGAATCGGGCAACCAGGCGCTATCATGAGCTGCCCTTCACCCTGGACGCCCCGCAGGGGATACTGCAAGGGGTCATCGACCTGCTCTACCAGGATGACTACAAGGAATGGCATTTAGTGGATTGGAAGACCGATTGGGCGCCAGAAAGTGAAATTGAAAAAATTGCCGAACGTTATCAGATGCAGTTGGAGCTCTATGCCGATGCGGTGGAGAAGTCCTTGGGTGTTCGACCGCAGGCCTGCTTTTGGTTCCTGGTACCCAAAATTATCTCCTACCCATTAAGAGTCGGTTATAAGTGAATTCAGCGGTCAGTAGGACGTAGTTGCCAAGTCGTCTATTCATTTCTCAGTCGATCGATATGACGGTTGCTGATTTGCTGGTTTATAGATCCCCGGATCCATGAAGACCTGATGGGATTGATTCCTGAACAGTTTGAGCAGATTGAGGAAAATGTGATATAAAATCGCAGCGATTTGTGATAGAATCAAGAATGGAACAAATGTTCTAATCCTATTCGGTCTTGACCTGGTAAGAGCTCAGGTTCATTTTCCTTGAAGGAGACTGTTGATGATGAAAATTGGCCCAATTATCGAAGTGATCCTCTATGTACAGGACATGGACCCTCAGGTGAGTTTCTATCGAGACACACTGGAGTTACCATTAAGCTACCCACGGGACCTGGACTCCTATGATGACCAAAAGTGGGTGACATTTGAGACCGGGGAATGTGTCCTTGCGCTGCATGGCGGTGGCAAGGGCGATTTTGGTCGAGATGCGCCGAGGTTTGTTTTTCAAGTAACAGACATGGAGGAGACAAGGGAGACCTTGCTGGAAAGAGGCGTACTCCTTGGTGAGGTGCGCAAAGCAGCACCGGGTGTATTTGTTTGTGATGGTGAGGACCCCGAGGGGAATAAATTCTCAATTGAGTCAAGAGATTGATGGAAGGAGTTCGAGATGAAACCTAACATATTTGAAGGTTTCTCAAAGGAAACGATTAAATTCTTAATGACCTCTCAGGGAATAACAACAAGGCATGGTATGACCAGCACAGGCAGGACTACGGTCACCATGTCATGGCACCAGCGAAAGATTTCGTAGTAGCGATGGGAGAGAGGTTGCAGGCGCTTTCTTCCGATGTGGTTGCAGACCCGAGAGTGAACAAGTCGATCTTCCGCATTTACCGCGATATCCGCTTCAGCAAGGATAAGACTCCTTAATAAGACCAACCTGGCGCTGTGGTTTCCGGTAGGGGTGTCAGGGGCTAAGTTTGAGAACCCGGGCTATTACTTCAGCCTGGATGCGAAGACCTTGATGCTTGGTGCAGGGATCCATAATTTCACCAAGACCCTGCTGAAAGCTTTTCGAGAGGCAGTCATTGATCCAGAACTTGGGCTTGCCCTTTCGGATCATGTGACTCAGGCAATTCGGAGAGGATATGCTATCGGTCAGAAAATTTATAAACGCGTTCCGCAAGGATACAGCCTGGACCATCCACTTGCAGATTTGCTGCGTTACAGCGGGTTGACTTTTGCGATGGAAGAAGCAATTCCACCTGCATTGTTTTCGGCTGGACTTGCTGATCAATGCTTTGAGATATACCAGGATATGGTCCCCGTGGTAACCTGGTTGCAAAGCATGAAAGCGAAAGCGGGATTATAATAGCGTTTTTGGATGGATAGAATCCTCCACCGGTTTCCTTAGAATTGTAATCTCCCTTTAAATCGTAGAGAGCCGGGTTCGCCAATCCCGGCTCTCTCTAAGGAGGAGAAGAAGAGAAATCGCCCTTCAACCATATATTACCTCTGCTATGTCGGATTTACTTGACGTTTAACCTACGATTACCCTACGATATCCCAACAAAATTGATAAAAAGACGGTTTTTTCCATGGATTTTGCAATAAAAACATTGAATCTGGGTCGGATCTACAAAATTCGCGGTGGGAAGAAAGAAGATCCCCGTGAGCTGGTAGCACTGAGAGATGTGAATATCGAGGTGCAACCGGGAGAGCTTTTCGGGCTGCTAGGGCCAAACGGGGCTGGCAAGACCACACTGATCAAGATTTTGACCACCTTGTTGTCGCCATCATCTGGCAAGGCTTGGGTCTCAGGTTATGATGTAAGCCAGGACCCGGTGAAAGTACGAGAACGGATCAACATGGTCTCGGGTGGAGAGACCTCGGGATACGGGCTGCTGACGGTGCGGGAAAATCTGTGGATGTTCTCCCAATTCTACGGCATGCCTTCCAAGGAAGCTAATACCCGGATCAAGGAGTTGTTACAGGTGGTTGGATTGGCGGACCGCATGAACACCAAGTCATCGGATTTATCGACCGGATTGCGACAGAAAATGAACATCGTTCGTGGTTTTATGACGGACCCGGAAGTGTTGTTCCTGGACGAACCGACCCTTGGTTTGGATGTTGGTGCGTCCCGGGATGTGAGGCAGTTTATATGCACCTGGATGGATGAGAATCCCAACCGGACAGTGCTGCTGACCACCCATTACATGGTGGAAGCTGACGAGCTGTGCGACCGGGTAGCCATCATTAACGAAGGTGTGGTGCTGGCGTGTGATCGCCCTTCGCGTCTGAAACGGGCGTTGCAGAAACAGGTGATCTTCTACATGGAGGTGAGCCCGTTGAATGGTGAGTTCACAGCTGCTTTCGAGGCTTTGCCGGGAGTGAGAAAAATCAGCCACACGCTTCACGATGGTCATTCGGAGCTGGACATAATCCTGGAGACAGACGACGCCCTGGCGGGAATCGTCAATAAACTGACAACCAATAACATCCATATCCTCAACCTGCAGAAGCGCGAGCCATCCTTGGAAGATGTGTTTGTTGAGCTGGTCGGGCAGCGGATGGATGAAGTGGAGAAAAGTGAAGATTGATAGTTGACGATCGAAGAATAAAGAATGGAATTAAAAGCCGAGAAAGTGGTGATTGAGAGATCTTCTGGGGTAAGGCTGTTTGTGCAAACAGTTCTGGCACGAGCTTATCCCAGAATCATTGGACAGCAGCGAGAAAAGTCCTGGATGTTCTTTGAGATCTTCCTTCCCCTTTTAGCTGTCTCTGCCTATGTCTTTGTCTACCGGGCGATCAGGGCGCCAGATGAATACATTGGTTTTGTGGTCATGGGTGGGGCAATGACCGCCTTCTGGATGAATATCCTGTGGGGGATGTCCAGCCAGCTTTATTGGGAGAAAGAGACAGGCAACCTGGGGTTGTATATCATGGCGCCAAACTCGATGATGGCGATCCTGTTAGGTATGGCTTTGGGTGGGATGTTGGCAACCACGATCCGAGCTCTGGTGATCACGGTGTTAGGCAGCTGGATCTTCAGCGTTCCCTACGAAGTGGCGAGTTTTAGCCAGTTATTTGCAGTCTTTACCCTGGCGATGTTGGCGCTATACGGGATGGGAATGATGTTCGCCTCGGTTTTCCTGCTTCTCAGCCGGGAGGCCTGGCACCTCTCAAACCTCGCCCAGGAGCCAGTATACCTTTTCTCAGGGTTTTATTTCCCAATTAAGAGCTTCAATTTCTGGATTGCTGCTGGGGCTTCACTCATCCCGCTTACACTGGGGATGGATGCCATGCGGCAGCTGGTCTTCGCCTCAGGAGCGAGTTTTGGCTTCCTGAGTGTGAAGATCGAGATCGTCATCCTGGTGGTGCTCTGCGCAGGCTTCCTGGTGGCGGCAAAATTTCTGTTGGATTACATGGAAAGGCTGGCAGTTAGAGAAGGTAGGATAACAGAAAACCGCCGTTAAATGATTGGGACGATAAGGACCGAAAATTAATAATGGCAAAAATTTTTGGATAAACGCATGACATTTCTCTCGTCACATGATAATGACCCTCATTATGTATTAGTGAAGAAAAATGAAAATTAAGGCAAGAATAATCGCTGTTGTGGTGTAAATGTGGAATTAAGTAAGGATAAATCGATCTTCCCGGACAGGCAGAACTTGTTCCCCAGCTTGGGTACGTTCTGGAAATCTTTCCGGATTGCAGCTTGGTTGGGTTGGCAGATTGAATCGAACTGGACCGATCCTTTCTTATTTGCGATTTATTCCATTGTCAAACCTCTTGCCGGCGCAGCAATCCTGGTGGTGATGTATAGCATCATCACCCAGGGAAACTTTAGCGATCCGTTATTCTTATACATGTACCTGGGCAATGCCTTCTATATGTATGTGGGGCAGATGATGACAGGTATCTCGTGGGCAGTCATTGACGATCGCGAGCATTATCGGACCTTGAGGTACATCTATATTGCCCCCATCCATGTCCCCAGTTACCTATTGGGAAGGGGGGTGGCACGTTTCATCGTCGCCTCGATTTCCGTCCTGATCACCATTCTGGCTGGGAAGCTGTTTCTACATGTTGAGATCGATTTCCTGGCAGTAGACTGGGGGCTGTTCGCTCTCAGTCTGTTCATCGGGGTCTTAATGCTGGCAATGATGGGTTTGATTCTGGCTGGGGTAACCCTGATGCTGGTAAACCATGTCTGGTTTATCGGCGATGCCGTAGCGGGTGCCTTGTACCTGTTCAGCGGTGCTATTTTCCCCTTGGAGGTGCTGCCCTCGTTCCTGCGTCCACTGGGATACCTGATGCCGATTTCTTACTGGTTGGAGCTGCTTCGAAGGGCGATGGTGGGTTCGATCGCTGCGTCATATCCAACCCTGGCAGGATTCAGCAACCTGGAATTACTCGGAATCTTATTGGGAATGACAGCTGTCTTCGCTGTGCTTTCGGCCCTGGTGTTCTACTGGTGCGAAAATCGCGCTAAAGAACGGGGGATGATCGATATGGTTACGAATTATTAGGTGACGATTGATGGGGTTAATGAAGGAAGGGTTGAAGTTGGGTGGAGGGTGGTGGTTTGTCAAATCGTCGAATGGAGGTTAATGGATGGTAAAAGTTGATAGGGTTAAACCAGTAAGTGTAGCTGGATCAGAAGAAGCGGCGATTGGAGGAGTCTGGGTAGCCGTATCAAGTGCCGGGGTTGTGGTCGTTCAAATCGGAGGAAATGAGACAGGCTTCATCCAGGGTTTGGTCAAGGGTAACCAGATTGTTGTTGGTGATCATAAGATTCAGGCACAGGAGGCAGTGTTAGAGATAATTGAGTACCTGCAGGGGAGGCGAAAGCAGTTTGAACTGCGGATAGATTGGTCAGTAATGTCTTCTTTTCAGACAGCAGTACTACAAACAGTTAACACTATCCCATATGGGAAAACCCGAACATATGGTCAGGTTGCAGCACTTATAGGGAAGCCAGGGGCAGCGCGTGCAGTGGGTCAGGCGAATGCGACCAATCCGATGCCCCTGGTGATTCCCTGTCACCGCGTGATCGCTGCTCATGGAAAACTGCAAGGTTATAGCGCAGGGGAGGGCTTGAAGACGAAAGCCTGGTTGTTGTCGATGGAGAAAGGCAATATCGAGTAATAACCCGAAGCCTCTTTTTTCAATGGGAATATCCTTCGCCCTTCCCTTTCTCACGAACCGAGAGGGGATTTTAAGAAAGTGGTAAAATCGACAAGAGGAAAATTAATTTTCGCACTAGAATATAGATATTTGGAGGTCCTATGCCTGAGGCAGTAATCATTGATGCTGTACGTACCCCAGTAGGCAATTTTCGGGGTGGTTTGTCTTCTATCCGTCCTGATGACCTGGCAGCAATCGTGCTCAAGGCCATTGTCGATCGCACGGGAATTGATCCGGCAATGGTGGAGGAGGTCTACCTGGGCTGCGCCAACCAGGCTGGTGAAGATAATCGCAATGTCGCCCGTATGGCGTCTCTGTTGGCTAGGTTTCCTGTGGAAGTAGCCGCGGTAACCTTCAACCGACTGTGCGCCTCCGGCTTGAACGCTGTCAACATGGCTTACCGGGCGATTAAAGTCGGTGAAGGAGATGTCTATATCGCCGGCGGGGTAGAGAGTATGACCCGCGGACCCTACTCCGTACCTAAAGCAGAGATGGGTTATCCCTGGGGGAATCTGACCATGTGGGACACTGCCTTCGGCTGGCGTTATCCCCACCCCGAAATGGAAACAACCTACGGCACAGAAGCAATGGGTGAAACCGCTGAAAATATCTACGAACTGATGCCGCAGATCACTCGCCAGATGCAGGATTCTTTCGCCCTACGCAGCCACCAACGGGCGGTTGCGGCGATGGATGACGGTCGATTTGCTGAAGAGATCGTGGCTGTGAGGGTGCCTCAACGTCGAGGTGATCCGCTGATTGTGGACAAAGATGAGCGACCGCGGCGGGATACCTCCATGGAGGCTTTGGGCAGGCTGAAACCCGCCTTCCGGGAAGGCGGCACAGTCACGGCAGGGAACTCATCGGGATTAAATGATGGCGCAGCAGCGGTCTTGATCACGAGCGATGCGCAGGCAGCTGCCTTAGGCTTGAAGCCGATGGTGCGAGTGATGGCTTCAGCTGCTGCTGGAGTGGCACCCCGCACTATGGGTTTAGGCCCCGTTCCAGCAACGAAAAAAGTCCTCTCACGAGCCGGCCTCAGTCTGGCGGACATCGGCTTGATCGAACTCAACGAAGCCTTTGCGGTGCAGTCCCTGGCAGTGATGAAGCAGCTGGGGATGGATCCCGAGATCGTCAATGTTAACGGTGGTGCAGTCGCCCTGGGGCACCCTCTGGGCTGTTCGGGGGCGCGCATCCTGACCACCCTGCTGCATGAGATGAAGCGCCGAGCTCCCTCGGAGAAGCGACCTTACTACGGGCTGGCGACTCTTTGCGTTGGGGTAGGTCAGGGGGAGGCGACTATCGTGGAATGGATCGGAGCGTGAGAGAATGTCTAAAACTCCCATTTGGGTTCGTGAGGTTGGATCATGTTGATTTTTCCTTGTGGGCAGTTACATACCAGTTATGGGGCAAGTCAGGCATATCGATAGGGATTACAGGAAAGGGCCATCGACCATGATTGAACTTGCTGTCACCTGCCTAGGTCAAGCTGGATCGCCAGCCCCAATTGCTTAAGAAGCCTACCGGGTCATCTAGATATCCGATCTAAGGTGTACCAGAAGCCGCTTGCATATCCACCTAACTTTTTCGTAAGTGGGTGAGTGAATGTGATGCTGTGGGAGAAACAGGATGTCGCCCTCAGCGACGAGATGGCTCAGCCCAGCATTGATTTATGTGAGGAGGGGAAATTATTATTTTTTGAAAATGCCACTCACTGGGCGCAGCATGATGAAGCCAAGCAGGTGACGAATTGTCTTTTAAAGTCTTTTGATGAAAAGAGGAGAATATGAAACTTACCATGAGACTATTCCAGAACGAAGACGATTACTGGCGGATTCGAAAATTCCTACGGGAAGTCTTTTTATTCAAAGATCGACTCGAACTTGATCCCCATGTTGCACTTTTAGATCACTGGCGCTGGCATTATGTATTGACCTGTCAGGAGACTGGTCCGGTTGATGAGGTCACCACTATCTGGGAGACAACCAGCGGTGATATCGCTGCGGTCATTCACCCTACCTGTCACGATGAAATTTGCATGCATATCCATCCTCATTTTCGGACCTCAGCCTTGGAGGATGAGATGATTGCTTATGCCGAGATGCATCACTCCGATTGGACAGGAGACGGGCAGCGCATTCTTTATGTGCCGATTTATCCCAATGACAGCTTACGCCGGGAAATCCTGGTTCAACGGGGCTTCAGACATCGACCGCGCTTGATCCACCACTGGCAGCGGGATTTGGAAGCACCTCTCCCGGATGTGTCACCACCCTCAGAGTATAAAATCCGCTCCATGGGGTCGGAGGATGAACTACCTGCCCGTAGTTGGGCCTCCTGGCGTGCATTTCATGCCCAAGAGCCAGAAGAGAATTATGACGGTGATTATTCGTGGTACCGCAACATGCAGTCTGCCCCGCTTTACCGTCGTGACCTGGACATTGTCGCAGCTACCCCATCTGGGGAAATTGGAGCCTTCTGCACGATTGCTTATGACGATTACACCCGCAGTGCAGTGATTGTTTTGGAGGGTACCGCTGCAGAGCACCGGCAGCTGGGTTTGGAGAAAGCCATAACGATAGAAGGATTGCGGCGGCTCAAATCCCTAGGCTGCAACCGCGTCTTTGCGATTGCGGATGAAGAAGATATCGATGCTCTTTATCGTGCGACGATGCAGACTTACATGGCGGTGCAACCCTGGGTCAAGATATGGAATCCTCAAGGAGGCAAATTATGGTGAAATTGAATATACGACCGTACCAAAATGAAGCAGATTACTGGCGATTCCGAGTATTTTTACGCCAAGTGATGTTGTTGAACGGCCTTCGCGAGTTCAGCTGGCACGTCGCCCGTTTGGATTACTGGTGGTGGTTCATCAATGCCGATCTAGAAAATATCGATCCTACAGAGAGCATTTTCTTCTGGGAAACGGAAAAAGGCAAACTTACCTCAGTGCTCAACCCGGAAGGTCGTGGTCAGGCTTTCCTACATGTTCACCCAGATTTTGCCACGGCTGATCTGATCGAAGAGATGATCGCGTTGGCAGAAGAACGGCTGTGGACGATCGGAAAAGATGGCATAAAAAAGGTACGGGTTTATACTGATTCCCAGGATAAAATACAGCTGGAAATTCTGCACCGACGAGGCTTCCAACGAGTGGAGCAGCCTGAAGTTCGGGAATTTCAACACCGACGTTTTCTGGAGGAAACTCTGCCTGAAATCCCCGCAACCCCCGGATACAGAATCCGACCCTTGAGAGATGGACTGGAATTACTAGAGCGCTGTTATGCTTCCGGATTGGGATTCCATGAGGATGATGTTAACACTGCGCGCGACAACCGCGACCACCCCGAATGGTACAACCACATTCAAACTGCACCACTTTACCGCCGTGATTTGGACTTGATTGCAATTGCATCGGATGGTTCGATAGCCTCTTTTAGTACCTTTTGGTTTGATGATGTTACCCGAACAGCCTATATTGAGCCGGTAGCCACAGTCCCCAACCATCAAAGAAAGGGTCTTGGTAAGGCAGTGATCCTAGCTGGCTTACACCGTCTTCAAAGGATGGGTTGCCAGGTGGCTTTCGTGGGTGGGTATTCTCCGGCAGCAAATGCATTGTATTTTTCAGTCATGGGACCTCAATACGATGTTTCCGAGCCGTGGGAAAAGATCATGTAGATTTCATAACTCAAGGACCTGAGTGGTGTTACAATTCTTGGCATTAATTTGTGGACTTCGGATGTTAAAAAGACATCCGAAGTCTGATTGAGTCCAGCTGAACAATGACAAAAAAAATCCTTGTTACTGGCGCTACCGGCTTCATTGGTTCGAACCTGTGTTGCAACCTGATTGAGTCAGGTTACCAGGTACGCGCCTTCCATCGGGAAACGAGTTCTAAAAAACTGATCGAAGGTCTTCAGCTTGAGCATGCTGTAGGCGATCTGAATATTCCGGATACGCTTGTTGCAGCTATGGAAGGTGTGGATGCGGTATTCCATACTGCATCGAAGGTGGACTACTGGCGAGGGTCTGATGGCATTTATAAATCCACTGTAGATGGGACGCGCAATGTGTTAGAAGCTGCTCTGAAGGCAGGTGTTAACAGGGTTGTCTATACCAGTTCTGTAGCTTCCCTGGGGGTCCCCGATAACACCCTGCCCAGGGATCATCTACCTTTGTTAATGAACGAAACCCACGCCTGGAATTACCGTCCGGAATGGTTTCGCTATGGGCATGCCAAGCACCTGGCGGAGATGGAAGTGCAGAAGGCTGTAGCCCATGGGCTGGACGTTGTTATTGTTAATCCAGCCATGGTCCTCGGGCCAGGTGACAGACACCGCATCTCTGGAGAGATCGTTATCCAGGTAGCACGAGGAATTGTGCGTTTCGGCATACCGGGGGGGATGAATGCTATCCATGTCAAGGACGCTGTCCGTGGGCACATGTTGGCGTTAGAGCGAGGTCGCTGTGGCGAGAGATATATCCTTGGTGCGGAGAACAAGACCTTTTTGGAGTTCATCCAGATGACGGCAGAGGTCGTAGGCAAGAAACCACCAAAATATATCATCCCCAGCTGGGTATTGAGACCTCTAGCTAAGCCCCTAGATATGCTATGCCGCTTCGTTCCCATGCCATTTAATGGCGATTTACTGCGCTTCTCTAATCAAAACATGTTTTATGATAATCGTAAAGCTCAGCACGAACTAGGCTTGACCAATTTTCTCCCTGTCCGGATTGCTTTGCAGGATACCTTCACCTGGTATAAAGAACAGGGGATGGTATAACAATGGGAGCAGGACAGGAAAAGCCTATTTTCCATAAGGAGAAGAAAAAAGAGCTAGGGAGGACATGTCACCTTACTGCGTTTAGGAAATCTGCTAACAAACCGTAGGCAGTGTTACGTACCCCAGAGTTATCTTCGATTAGGGTAAGCAACCCTAGCATGTCAGTCTCGATCTGAAGAATAGAGCTGGTTCCTTCAACTTCATACATAGGTGATTCGCGCCCGACTTTTTGAGGGAAAACCCGGCACCGTAGCACTTTACCCTGCCAGACTGCCTCGCAAATTAATTTCCAACGTTTCCCCTCTGATTTGGCATACCGCACATCTTGCCCGGTGAGACCACCGATCCCGATTCGGTCGACCTCCCGGGGGGTGGTGGGGACTCCCATCAAAACTGTTGCCAGCGCACTGATCTTTACCGCTGCGTCCCAACCATCAATATCCCCCGAAGGATCAGTTTCAGCCACACCCAGTGATTGGGCGTAACGTACTGCTTCATCGAAGCTAGCACCGCGCTCCATCTGGCTGAGGATCAAGTTGGTGGTGGAATTGAGAACACCGCGAAAAGCCCAGACTTTAACCGCTGGAAGGATGTCCCGGAACATGCCAAAAACGGGTGTACCATCCAGAACTGCTGATTCGAAGTAATACTTAACCCCTTTTGACTCTGCCAGCTCAGTCAATTCCCGGTAAGCGTAAACCACAGGACCTTTATTGGCTGAAAGTACGTGCATCCCAGTCTGCAGAGCTGAACGGATGTAATCCACGGCAGGTTGACCATCGGTGTAGCTGACCGGGGTGGCTTCGAACATTGCTTTAGCACCACAGGCGTGGATGAATTCATTCGTGTCGACCACTGGACTCATCCCGGCAGAAAGGGAATCTAGATTATCACCCGACTCCATCAATGTCAGCGCCTTTTCAAGGTCAATTCCAGTGGGATCTACCACGAAGCCGTGACTGGCGGTTGCAATTCCTGTGATGGAATATGTGAGTCCTTCCGCAGTAGCGATATCTGCCCTCTTCTCAAGCAGTAAAGAGGCCAACGCCCGGTTCACATTGCCAAATCCCAGAAATGCGAGTTTATAGTGTCTCATTTTATTTTTTACCTGCATCATCAAAAATCCTTTTGTATCATATTGCAGACTGGTGTTCTGTAAAACATCATTCTTTAGGTTGTCAGGCTTAATGAAACAAACCGGAATGAAGCATCTCTACCTTGGCACCAGGGATTCTGCAGGCGCATAAGCCTTGGCGAAGCCAAGGGCACTTTTTTAAAATACCAGACTTAAGATTCATATTTGATATCCCACTAAACCGGTGGATAGGGATAGGCACGGCGATTGTCTGGCGGATAGGGAAAACGAGCCATAATGACCAGGTGGTCTGCTCGGGATGCTAGGACAGAGATCTCTTCCGAAATCAGGTGATGCTTGAGCTGGTCGAGTACGGATGAGGGCGGTTCGAGTTGTTGTCGGAATGAGATCAGGTCCTGTCTTAGCTCTGCAGGAATGGGTTCGCCAGCGAAATCCCATATCACGGTGCGTAGCTTCTCCTCCACATTGAAACATAAACCATGATCGATCGACCAAAGATTTCCGTTTTGATCAAAAAGGACATGCCCACCCTTTCGGTCAGCGTTGTTAGCAAGTAAATCAAAAAGGGCCACTGGCTTCAGTCGTTGAAAATCTTGGTCTGAAAGGTTGAAATAGTGGTAATTGGGATCATGGTCGATGAAAAGTTGCACAGATCCGGGACCGAAAGGGCCATCATTGCGGTAGACTGTTGGTGGTACCAGGTTCCAACCTAGCGCCTGGCTGACGAGGTAGGCAGCAGCTTCGCGGTGACCGAGTGTGTTGTCGGGAAAGTCCCATAAGATGCGCTCTCCTTCTTGAGGTTTGTACACTGCCAGGAAGGATTCATCTGCTTTTGGGTATACCCTAACCAGGAAAGTGTAGTTGGAACCGAGCAGGAATTCACCCTCCAACTTAATCTCGTCTCTGGCCAGGGAGTCCAGTACTAGCTCAAAGGTACGTTCGACCATTAATTCCGCCGATGCCCGCCATTTTTCTTAACGCAGAAATGCCCTTCTGGGTCAATTGGTTCACCGCATTGCGGACATATTGGGCGACCACGGTTGGCGACCTCAATACCCCAGAAACTCAAGGCACGCAGTTGAGATCTGGTACACCAGAAGCGCACCACCCCGGGCTCTTCCTCTGTTCCTTCAGGGAGCAATTCGTGCACGATCAGGATGACCAGGTCATCTTCTACGTTGTAACCCAGCCCGATGTCAGCCAACCGAAAGAGCGGGTCTACCGGGGGTAAAATCGTCATAATATCCGGGTCATACTCTGGGGAGGCATCCGGTAGTTCGGGGTAGCGTTCAGATATTTCCGCCAGGAACTGCTCGATCCCTACTGAGAGGGATTGTATCTGGAACTTCTCCGCAATAACCGTGATGACCTCGGACCGAGTCTCCCCTTGCAAGTAGAAAACGCGCTTTCCTGGAGGCCCAATGGCATCGGTGGTGATGCGAATGATGGGGTTAAGTTCTTTTTCAATACGAGGCATGATTCACTCCAAGGAGTCTCAAGATATGGTGAAAAGTATACCAGAGTGCGGGAAGGAAGGATAATCAAAGAAGATTAAAGATTGAAGAGTGATTGGTATTTGTTCAATTGCTATTCACCCCTAAGGCAACAATGCAGCTATAACTTGCTGGTATTTCCCACTCTAGATAAATAACCAAAATCCTTCTTTGAGATTTATTTAGGGGAGGACTTCCTCTCCTGTTTATGAGATAATGATTGCTAAGTTCAATTCTGATATTTTGGCAACAGTTATATTTGAAGATTAAACGAAGATTTATATTGATACAATATTGTAATCAAAAAGAGAAAGGTCGCTAAACGTTCAATTCGAAATATTGGTAATCTGTTTTAAAAGATTCTCTGCCGATTTCATCAAACAGACCCCTGATATGATCATCCATTGTGAAATAGAGGATTTGCCAACCATTTAGAGCGAGAGAGGCAACCGTGTCCATCAGGAATGTTCTCCGCAGCCAATCAGAGTGCTGAAAGGCATCATCCAAGATTAGAAAAGCGGTTTCATCGTTCATTATCTTGGCTGCAAAACCCAGCCTCAGGGCTAACAACACCTGTTCTCTTGTTGCTGTGCTGAGTTCCGCGATATCAAATTCATCATAGCCATCAGATACAAGAAGGTTCTCACCGTCCAGAGTGACCTCTTTATATCTTTTTGTGATCTCATAGATTGGTTTTTGAACGATCGGCATACACAAGGATTCCCTGAGTTTCTCATCCTCCTGATGACGCACATCGTTTATTACTTGTGATACCAGGATACCAGCGCAAATTTTGCTTGTTATATCCTTGTATGAATCGACTAGTTGAATTTTCCTCTTCCCCAATTTTCCTAGCAGTTTTTCCCAACTAGTGGTGGTCTGGTCAGAAATGGCAGTACGGATTTTCACCTTTAACAATTCGAGTTTATTCTCTTCTTCCTGGATCATCCTTTGAAGATCTGCCATTTCGTTAGTCAATTTGGTTAATTCGTCCTTTTGATAACGAATTCCAAGATTCGATTTTAAATATTGGTCAGGTTCTACATCCAGGTTTGCTAATTCAATTTCTTTTTTTCGGATGAATTCCTGATTGCTCTTATTAATATGATCAAGCTGACGAATTGATTCTTCCCAAAAAGATTCACCCTCTGTTTTCAAGTCGAAACGATCTAAACCTCTTGATATATGTTCTTTGATCGAGCTGATCGTTGATTCTAACTCATCCACATTTTCTGCCAAAGATTTTGTCTTATGGTAAGCTTCCTGAATATGCTGATGATGATTCTTTAAAGTGACGATGTCAGTGAGTTTTTTATCGAATATATCTTTGTAAGCATTTTCAATTCGTTTTAACTCAAGTCTTTGGGCGATGTTTTGGATCCCTTTTTGTTGTTGTTGGAAGTATAGAAAACCAAATAGCAATCCTAAAAAAGCAACGATTCCGATTCCACAATATATGATAGGCCCATAGTCACCTAGTTCTAATTGGTTGAATAGAAAACCAATTAATGCTAGACTCGCAGCTCCCAATATTAAAGTTGCAGCCAGATAAAGATTTGTCCTTTGGGGGATTTGACCACCGCGGTTGAGGAATTTTTCGTATTCGATGAGTGCAGAGTTGATCCAATCGTATTCCTTGCTTTTCTCTTTAGCTTCTTCCAGCCTTTCTTTTAGTTTTTGACGATCATTTAATTTCTGTTTTAAGGTTTCATGTTGTTCAATTAATTTTGGTAATCCTCTCTCAACCATCGACAAATTTTTTTCGTGGTATGCTTGAATAGTGTTAGCAAGGTGATATGCGAAAAATCGTTTTGCTTTTTCTTGATCTTTTTGCCTATCGAGGAGCTCTTTTTTTTGTGAAAGTAACGATGTCAGTTTACCACCCGAATAATCTTGATTTACTTCATCAATGATTTCTTCAATCTGTGATAGTTGCGCTAATATATTCTCACGATTTTTCAAATCACCCCGATTTACGCCGATGATTTCCCCATTCTCTATCCTGGCTTCCTGCACAGTGACTTGGACCTTATCTTGAATCTTATCCAAAATTCCTTCACTGGACAGGAAAGACTTGACGATTTTCTTACTGATCCCTCCTGGTGCGGTATCAATAAAATCCAATTCTGCGCCTTTTACTACCAAAAGCTGGGCGATGTTTGATGGCATTCCCTGGACACTATCTTCCCAGTAATGTTCAATTTTCCTTCGAGATGTGGGTGAGAACTGGCTAAGCCCTGGTACCAGTCCAGAAACAAGTACTTGACCTGAAGAAGTAATCTCACGCAGATTGAACATGTTGATATTCTTAAAGAGCGATTTTAAAATAAATTCAACCAGGAATGTTTTCCCCTGTTCATTTCTGCCGTAAAATAAGTTAAATCTCCCAAGGATACCAGAAAACTCATCCAGGGGCCCTAAGCCTTTCGCAGTTATCTTTTCAATAACAATAGGCATTCTCACACCTCCCCATAGATCAAATGCATCGCTTCTAAGAGGATCTTGTCTTTCTCAGGCTCGTATCCTATGGGTCGCCACTCCAATGCTGTTAGGCTTTCTTTTACTTTTTCCAGCAGGTAATCCCTTTTAGGGTCACTGGCGACAGATACCTCTGACACGTCTGGCTCACTTTCGAGTCGGAAAGCTTTAAAGCCATCTTTAAGTATCTCAAGTAACCTTGCCTTATTCGATGAATAACCCCTACACTTGATACGCAGGGATACATTCTCTTCATCGCTCTCATCCAATCCCCATAACTGGATGGATTCTTGAATAGCGTTACGCACAAAAGAGGGTTCATCTTCTGAAGGTAAAATGATGAACTCCTCCATAAAGTAGATGATATCGGTTTTAATTCTTCGCGATTCAAGAATATTTGAATCTAGGTCAAAAACAAGAAATCGTCTGTATCCAGTTTCGGTGATGTCGAGTCCGCAGGGTGATCCTGGATAATGGAGGTTGCTCGAGTCCAAAGGTCGATGGATGTGTCCAAGGAATACCTGGGATGGCTTATATATCGATATATCTTTGCTAGTGATGGGCATGTATATCCCTGGTTCGTATGGATTTGGAGATGCCAATCCAGCAGACCAATCACCATGACCAATGAGAGACCATTTTTCGACTGGTTTTTGTCTGACGCAGTTCTCAATAACTTCCCCCATTGATTTCTCTGTTTCATAAGGAATAAAAAGAAAATCCCAACCCAAACCGAAATCCACCCAGGCAGGTTCACTGTACACAATGATATTTGGATAACCGAAGTGTTCTTGACAAATATCCTGATCATGATTACCTGGGATAATGTGGAATATTATGCCCCGGTACTCCGGATTATTGCATAGCGTTTCGAACTCGCTAAAGTTTTGCCGGGTTTGATCAAATAAGTCCCCAGCAATGATAAGATTCTTTATGCCTAGTACAGAACATTGGTCTACTATATTCGTGAATGCATTGAACCGTTCTGGATTTTGATTCATGGTTGTCAGGTGCACATCTGCTGTAATTCCAATTTTCATCATAATCTTTCCTTGTAAAGGATCGCATCTCCCCTGATCCTTTCAGATTCTGCTTAATATTATCAATGTTGTTTCCACATTCTCAGCGCTTTCTACCCTCACGATGCCTGGATAGGGCATTTTTCTGTCCTGTAAAAAATCGTTCCTTCAGCCATAAGGTGATCAGAATGTTCATATCTTCAAGAGCTTTTCGTTCGTTCGTGCACTTAAAGTGATTGGCTGCAAAAAGATATGGTAAAACTTATAATGTGTAGTCAGAATGGCTAAAAAAGACTTGAGCCAGGGTCAACATCGTCCAGTTACCGGCAGTCTGATTACGATTGATGATCTCTTAAGCCTCGTTTTCGAAGTATCCATTGAGCTTCTTTTATTTTCCGGCTACCATCGTATTACGCGTGAGAGATCCTCTACACATCCTAACTCACTATATGGTTATTATATACACAACCAAGTTCATTTCCCTCTAGATTCATGCTCTGTTTCCTATCAGAATTGTAAATTATACCGATTCTGAAAGATCGTTTGGTTCCCTGAAAAGATGGCTAAATAACCTGAACAATCATAGCGATAGAGGGAAACGACAATTGAGGACAAGATTATTTATCCCTATTTTATCAGAGACAACTTTTCACTTTCCATGCCTCTCAAAACCAAATATCACCGAATTATTCACATTCAGAACTCTTGTCTCGCTCTCACTCAAATGTAATGTGCTGATAGAAGCAGGGGAGACTGCGACCCGCTGGAAAAGATCAAGTGGGGTTCCGATGTAGTAAGCAAGTGCCAGGCGAATGATATCGGCATGGGTGAAGCAGGCGACTAGGTCCTTGGGTTTGTGGATTTTACTGATCGCTTCTAGTTCAGTCACGACACGTAGCTGGGCGCTGATAAAAGTCTCGCCTCCAGGAAAATGCATCCGGGAGGGGTTGTCTTGGACACTCTTCCACAACTTGCGACGGCAAAGTTGCTTTAGGGTGCAGCCCTGCCATTCGCCAAAATCTATCTCAATCAACCCTTCTCGGGGAATGATTTCTAGCTTTAAGGCATCAGCGAGTGGTTGGGCGGTTTCCAGACATCGCTCCAGGGGGCTGGAGTAGATAGCCTTGAGGGGTACCTTTGATAGTTTATCTGACAGGGCTGCTGACTGTTCTCTACCGAATTCGTTGAGATGGATAGCAGGTAGACGGCCTGCCAGGCGTCCCTTGGTGACATATTCGTTTTCGGCGTGACGGATGAGGAAAATTGTGGGCATAATGTGATAGATATATGTTTGGGTATGTTGGACTAACCAATGGGATCCTGCTACATGTTATCCGTGACGAGTTATAGGAGAAGTTTATTAAACTAGAGGTTCAGCAACTTTTAACCTACCACAAGTAACAAATCCCTTATGACCATTCATCAGTCTTTGATCTACTCATAATGTGATCTGCTGGTCACCTGGTTGATTTATGTTTATGCTTAACTTCATCAATTTGATCTTCTGACAAATCCGGCAGGGTCTCAGCCCGGCTGATGCCTAGGGCTTTTCGTTGGGCGATGCGCCAGCGATCCAGGCGATCCCGAATGACAGCTTCGTAGCCCTGGTCGGAAGGATTGTAAAAATATGTGCCCAGGATATCCCGGGGCAGGTATTGTTGCGGGGTAAAATGTTCCTGGTACTCATGAGGGTATTGGTAGCCCTTACCGTGACCAAGGGCAACAGCGTCGCGGTTGCTGTCTTTGAGGTGATTGGGAACCTCCACTACTCCTTCGTCCTCGATCAGCTGGAAAGCTTTGAAATAATGAGTGGCAGTGTTGGATTTCGGGGCAGTAGAAAGGTAGAGGGTAGCTTCCACGATGGGGTAGATGCCTTCTGGCAGGCCGATGAACTCGAATGCCTGGATGGCAGAACTGGTGACGACCAAGCCCATCGGGTCTGCCAGGCCGATGTCCTCTCCAGCCAGGATAACCAGACGGCGCAAGATGAATCGGGGATCTTCCCCAGCATAGAGCATTTTCGCCAACCAGTAAAGAGCGGCATCGGGATCTGAGCCGCGCACTGATTTGATAAAGGCCGAGATGGTATCATAGTGAGAGTCGCCATCCTTGTCATAAAGCACCGCCCGACGCTGGATCGACTCCTGGGCAACCTCCAGGGCAATAAGGATCACACCGTCCTTACCGGGGGGGGTTGATTCTACCGCTAACTCTAAGGCATTGAGAGCGTTACGGGCATCACCGCCGGAAACATTCACTAGATGTTGTTCGGCATCAGGTGTCAGTACAATATCCTTCTTGCCATAGCCCCGTGCTTCATCTGTGATAGCACGAGCCAGTAGGATGCGTACATCCTCATCCTGTAGGGCGCGCAGCTGGAAAACACGCGAACGACTGACCAGAGCACCAATCACCTCAAAATATGGATTCTCCGTGGTGGCACCGATCAGGGTGATGGTGCCGTTCTCAACATGGGGCAGTAGGGCATCCTGCTGGGCTTTATTCCAGCGGTGGACCTCGTCGATGAACAGGATAGTACGTTTATTATAGAGTCGGCGTCTCTCAATTGTCTGGTCGATCACCTCTCGTAGGCGAGGCTTTCCGTCCAGGACAGCAGAGAGGGTTTCGAAGTGGGATTGGGTTTGGTTAGCGATGACCATTGCTAAAGTGGTCTTCCCGGTACCGGGCGGTCCCCACAGAATGATGGAAGAGAACAGGCGATCCGCCTCGATTGCCCGTCGTAAGAGTTTGCCAGGTCCGATAATGTGCAGCTGACCGACATACTCTTCAATGGTTCGCGGTCGCATTCGGGCAGCAAGAGGCGCCTCTGTGTGCAATCGTTCAGTCAAGGCATGATTAAAGAGATCCATGGTTCGATTCTAACATGTAGAGAGGTTTTAGGGGGCACTAGGACAAAGAAGGGAACTCACGTCGAAAGGGGGGACTGTCAGTGTGGGATTCGTCAAACTCGCGAGCGGCGAGATGACCAGAATAGACAGCTTGGGCGATAAGGTTGGGAGCATCGGCATCACCAATCCGGCATAGCGAGTCTATTTCCCCTGCTGTTAAGGCAGATTTTAGGGTATGGTAAAGCTTATCGTTAGGTTCACGGTCGGTCACCAGGACGACAGCATCACAGGTAAGCTGGCGATTGTTCCCTGTAACTGTACTTGTCGCGATTACAGCGCCTGGATAAATGGCATCCAGTCTGTGCGTGGTACATAGTTCCACCCCTAACCTGATCAGGCGCTTCTGTGTTCGCTCCTGCTCCAGGGTGTAGGTGGACCAACAAGAGACCTGAGGTGCCGGGGTGACCAAAGAAACCCGGCATCCCACTTCCACCAGGCGTTCAGCCAGGGCAGCGCCCATATAATAGTGATCATCGTCAAAAATGATCACCTGCCCAGTGGGGTATTGTTCTGCCATCAAGTCATCGGGTGTGAAGACCTTTGGTTGGTCATGCCCCAAGACGGGCTGCCAGAGAGTAGCACCAATACCATCACGGCGCCAGGTTGCACCGGTCGCTAAGAACACGTTGCGCACCCCAGAGTCTTGAATGTCTTCCACTTTCATCGGGCTGCCAGGGTAAAGGGTGACATTGGGCATTTTCTCGATCTCAGTTAAGCGCCAGTCCACCACCCGTCGCCATTCGCTGAAGCCCGGTAGCTTTGATTCCAGGGTAACCCGACCGCCCATCTCTCGGCGTGCTTCAGTAAGAAGGACGTTGTATCCCCGTTGCCCCAAGGCACGGGCGCATTCCAATCCAGCAGGACCCCCACCGACCACCAGGACGGTCTTCTCGCTATTCTTTGGTGGGATAATCTCCGGGTGCCAGCCGCGGCGCCACTCCTCGCCCATGGTCGGGTTCTGGGTGCAGCGGATGGGGACGAACAATTGGTCAGCACTGACGCAGATGTTACAGCCGATGCATTCACGGATACTCGAATAAACCATCTGGAGTTCTTCCCCCCGTTCTTGACGGACCTTCTGCGGTAGGAATGGATCAGCGATGGAAGGACGGGCTGCCCCGACCAGGTCCACCAGACCGCGCCGTACAGCCGATGCCATCGCTTCAGGGGTTGTGTAACGGCCCACACCGACGATGGGTTTGCTGGTTAGAGACTTGACAAAGGTGATGTATTTCTCCTGGAAACCCTCTTTATCGAAGCGTGATGAACCGGAATCGTTGATCCAATCGCTGATATTTACGTCCCAAAGGTCGGGAAATTCAGCGAGCATGGCCAGGATGTCATACCCTTCACCCTGAGCGCTGATGCCGTCCTCCCCCAAAAGTTCTTCCACCGCCAATCGCAGGGCTATGGCGCAAGTATCGCCAACGGCGTCACGCGTATCTTCCACTAGCTCCCGTAGGAAGCGCACACGGTTCTGGAGGCTCCCACCGTATTCATCCATGCGATCATTGTAGCGCGAGAGTAAGAAGTGCATTGCTAGGGAAAGGTTGTGACCGGCATAGCAGTAGATCAAGTCGAAGCCTGCCTGTTTAGCACGTAAGGCAGCCTTCGTATGCCAACGGCGGACCTCCCGAATATCGTCTTTGTCCATGCGACGAGTCTGCCCTGGGTTGTAATCTCGGCGGAGGGAACGAGGACCTAGGCCCGGGGTGCGGGAGAATAGATTCCAGGCATGGTAACCGCTATAAGTCAGTTCGATACCAGCTAAGGCACCATGCTGGTGGATGGCCTCGGTGACCAGCCGCAAAGCAGGGATATCGCCATCGTCCCAGATGCGACCTTCGATGTTGGGCGATAGATCACTGCTGTGATGAATCTCAGTCTCCTCGGTGCAAACCACGCCCCAACCACCTTCGGCTTTGATTCCGCGCATAGCAGCAAGAGAGCGAGGCAGGCGATGCCCCATACCGTTGCAGTGAGGAACCTGGAAGAAGCGGTTTGGTGCAACCACTGGGCCAATGAGCACCGGCTCGAAAAGAATATCAAATGGATGGCTCATGGATCATTTCCTGTTCATTTCTACCCAAAGGGCGGTGTTTACACTGCCGGGAAATAGGTTGATACCAATCCGGGATCGTAAGAATCAACCGCTGGAATTCTATCATGAGGAAGGATGAAAGGACAAAGTACTGTGGAATCATCCTATTATTGATTGCTGGTATTCTCCTACTCATCCATCTGGTTAACTTCTATCCGTTATATGTTTTCTTTAGCATTAATCCATGTCAAGAATAAGATTGACATGGATGCAATAAAATCCAGGGAATCGGGTTTTCGATCCTGGTTCTCCCAATTAGGGAAAAGTATGTTTCACTCACAGTATTTTAAACGGCTTTATATCCCCAAAATTTGATTTCTAAGCCCCCTGCTGGTTCCTGATTGAACAACCAGGCCTGTAAAAAAAATAGCGCATAGATGATTGACCAAACCTTGTTGGATCCAAACATTCAAGCAACACCAGTCCCTGGAAGTGATTGGCCTGAGAAGCTAATGTGTTTGAGTGAATGTTTTTCAATATATATGGGTGACAACGACCCGGATTCCAATCCCCACCAGGATCAATCCGCCTAATATTTCCATTTTTTTCCCAAATTTCCGACCAAGTTTATCCCCGGCGAAGTTTCCCACGCTGGAAAAAATCCAGGTGACAATCCCGATGATGAGTGAAGGGATCAGCCAGGGTTCATTGAGTATTGCCATGCTTAAACCAACCGCCATGGCATCAATGCTGGTCGCAATGCTGAGGATGATCAGGAGAGCACCTTTGGAGGGATCGACCAGGTAATTTTCGGTCTCTGGTTTCAGGCCTGAGCGGATCATATTGCCTCCAACGTAGGTTAGAAGCACCAGAGCAATCCAGTGATCGAAGGCCTGTATGTATTGCGCCAAAGTGCTGCCTGTAAACCAGCCAATAATGGTCATCCCTGCCTGAAAAAGACCGAAATGGAAGATCAATCGAAATTTTGCTCTATGAGAATTTGCCTGACCTGTTGTACCTATACCCAGGGAGACAGTAAAAGCATCCATCGCTAAACCTATCCCAATTATTACAGATGTCCAATCGGGTACCATTGCTGTGATTCCTGTGACATTATCACTCGTTTGTCATATGTGAAAACAAAACAAAGGAAAAATGAGAAAAACGGTGATAATCCCATGTAACTGGATCCTGGTCCACCTTCTTTTGGAGATTTAGGGAAGGTTTGCAGCCTTAATAGCCAGCCCTGCGGTAACACTGCTGAAGGTGTTGGACGCGATAACTTTACCTCTGCCGAAGATCTTCTCCAACATCTTAACAAATAAGGGAATGTTGGACGAACCCCCAGTCCTGACAACGGCATCGATCTGCTCTGGTTTTAACCCGGACTTGACGACTGTATCCAACAGGACGACCTCTATTTTCTCTTTGTAATCGGCAATATCTGCCTCGAACTGGGCGCGTGTGTATAACTCCCATAAGTCAAGAGTCCCGGTTTGGATTTGGATCAGGGTGGCACCTTGTTCCGAAAGGGCGATCTTGGCTGCTTCCACCTGGTTATAAAAGGAGAACGCCAGGTCATCGAAGATTAAGGAGCGCAGGGTTTGTAAGCGGACTGGTGCGATTCCGTTTTGGATAGCTTTATCTAGTGTGTTCTTAATGATGGGTGTGCTTAACTCGGGTAGCGCGATCCAATCGGGGACGGTTTCGATCAGATCCTGGATTTCTGGAAGGTGATGGATGCTGCCTTGACCGAAGTGAGGTAGCAGACGTCTCTCGATGATGGCACGGTCGAAGTCGGTGCCTGCAATGTCGATTCCTCCGCTTGCGAAAATCTGACGGTCATGTGGATCACCCAGACGGATAATGGCGATATCTAATGTACCCCCACCGAAATCGAAGACCAGGACATTCTGGGGACTGGTCATAGTTCGTTCATAAAAAAAGGCTGCTGCTACTGGTTCTAACTCAAATTCAACCTGCAGAAAACCTGCTCCTAAAGCAGCATCTCGCAGGTTCTCCTGGGCTTGCCGGTCCAGGATGTCGTCATCGGAGAACTTCACTGGTCGACCAAGGGTAACGGTATCAATTTCCTCCTTGAGCAAATCCTCAGCACGTCTTTTCAAAGCCTGTAAATAGACGCGTACCAGGTCGGTAACGCTATAGTAGCGATCAAACATCTGGGTACCGTGGATATCGGCTGCACCGCTCCCTTTACGCAGGATGGTCTTGAGGTATTGCAGCAGGCGTCCGGGTTTGAGCACATCGACTTCGACGAAGACATCGTGCATGTAATCAACCTCAGAGGCGAGGATGCGGATCGCTCCTGCCCAACGTTTCTCGAAGCGGCGGACGCGGTTGACATTATGCTGGTAGTAAAGTTCGATGGCTTCCTGACCAATGAAATGCTGGTGCTCACGAGTTACATAGAGGATGCTTTTCATCACCTCAGGGAGCACATTCTTCGGATCGAGGGGTAGTAATGTTATTGTATCCCCATTCAGGATGCCCACACCGGAGTTTGAGGTGCCGAAGTCAAGGCCAATGCTTATACTCATTGTCCTCTATTCCTTCACGCTTGAATTAAATTTTGGATGATGAAAGGTAGAAAAATCCAGCAACTTACCATAAACATTGATGGCACCTTTGCCGATCAAATCCTTGATGGGGTGCAGTGTAACCTGACCACCACTGTGGAGAGCTATGGACCAGTCCCCTAGATTGACTGCCGAGGCGCCAATAACGCGCACCCCGGCTTCTCTCCGGGTAGTGGTATATAGCATGGTACCTTTTCGCGCCAGGTCAGGGGCAGTATCCAGGCTGTCCACTGTACGGTGGATGACCTTACCGATTTGGGTCATGATCAGGATTGACTGTTGTTGATGAGTGGGAAAGGCGGCAACCAGGTGGTCGGTCTTACCAAGACGCATCGCTTCAACGATAGCAAAGGGCAACATACCTTCGGGGATGAACTGTAGATAACCCTCATAACTGACCAGGACGAATGTGTCATCCGTGCTGCTTATCATCAGGGTCATTGTCTGATCAGCAGGAAGTTTGACGCCGGTGCCGATAAACTTGTTGTCCATAATAGTAGGGGCTAGAGCGGTTCGGATTTTTTTGGTAAAGCCACGACGGCTAACTTGTAGGAAGAAATCAGCCAAGGCTATGCGGGATACTGGCACAACGCAAGCTAGAGTCTCGCCAAGATTGGGCTCTTCGGGGACATAGGCTTCTGACCAGGCGATCTCTCCTGGGGATACCTGGCTAGGAGGAAGGGCAGCGACTGGAAAGGAAATAATTCGCCCGGAATTAAAAATAAACATCAGTTCATCAGTTTGAGGAACGACCAGAATTCGAGGTTGTTCACCTCCCTGTTCTTGCATCCCGTTAAAACGGCATATTATTCCTTCCCCGTCAAAAAATGTTGGATCGAGCTCCAAACGAGCGACGCGACCCCCTGGACTGTAGACCAGAAGGTTGTAAGAATGGGTTTCTACTGCAGCGGTTATATCGGTAAACGTATCCAGGTTTATCTCTCCACCTATCTGGCGTTTGAGCAACTCAAGCTGATATTCGAGATGAGAAATGGTTCGTTCGTATTCCTCAACTCGCTGACCACTGCGGAGTTCAATGTTCTCGACACGGAGTTTTTCGTTCCATTCGCTTAGGTCGCGCAGGCGATTTGCAATGTATTGGATGATGATGGGGGTGGAAGAGGGCCTTTGACGGGCTTCCAGGATCCATTCATCGATCTTTTCTGGGGGGAACACAGTTTTTTCCTTCGACTTTGGATGTGAATTAAGGTAGAGTCTTTTTCCAGTGCGGGTATGAAATTATTTTTTACTGACTTAATTTATGTTTGCTTGGGTGCAGGTTAACATTCTCGGTAAGGATCGATTCAATAGGTAAGGGTTGTCCGGGAACATGCTTATGAGTGAGATTGTGATTGCTATCTCGATAAAAAAAGACAGATTGACTTTGTACTTTCAATCTTCGCCGTTTATATGGTGATATTGCCAACAAGTAGTATATCAAAGAAAATGGGCAGGCAGCAAGTCTTCCGTTTTCTTGGCTTAAGAACCTTTGGAAAAACCTGAACTGTTCGACGAACATGCGATATGTTTTTAAGATTTTTGGTCTCAAATGCTATTTCGTACCCAGCGGGTCTTAGCCGTTATTGTTGGAGGCGTTTTGATAGACGATTTTTAGTCTGTCCATCATAAGATAGGGAACTGCTCCCACTGAGGTTTACCTCCAACTGTCATTCAACTCAAACTGTGTTGTTTCAACAACCACAGCAATTGATGCACATCTTGCTGGCTTGCAGGTCTTCGGTGTTAAAATTGCTGGCTCCGGTTGGTTTGAGTTCAATGCTCCTGTTGGTGATGGATTCGGCAGCAGGGATGTCCCACACTGGAAATGGATACCCCCTGAATATCCACTTCTGACAGATTGATTCGCACGGGTTTGATGGTGCGATATATGACTCTGGTCGTGTCCTGGTAGTAAATGTCCAATTCGATTGGTTAATAAAATTAAATCCAGTTCATTCCTGAAGACAGTGAACGTTCGCGAATGAATTTTGGATTGGAGGAAAGAAATATGGTTGAACATGTTCAATATAATAGAATCTTGCTTTGCTGAGGAATTGGTAATGGGAGATAATTCGACATAGAATCGATAAAATTGAGAGGGATCTGAATATCAGTTATAAGTTATCCATTGATAATCTCGCTCCGCAGTTAATTGCTTTCTGACTATAATTAGAATTAGTTAGACGTAAGTGAAATATCCACTGATCTAAAAAGGATACTGAGGAACAGCCGCACCCTATTAATTAGCTTGATTTTAGGAAACGAAGGAGATATTGATGACATCAAAAGACCAGTCGACCTGGGAAGCGCTATGTGCCTTTACTGATTCCACCCTGTCGAGTTACAAGGTTCCTGGGGCAGTCCTTGGCCTTCTACACCAGGGAGAAATCAAAACAAGAGGATTTGGGGTGACCAATCGCGATCATCCCCTGGATGTGACGGATGATACCCTTTTCCAGATTGGATCGATCACCAAGACTTTTACAGGCACCCTAATCATGAAGCTGGTGGAAGCAGGAAAAATAAACCTGGATGCCACTGTCTGTAGCTACCTACCAGATTTTAAAGTGGTGGATGAAGAAGCAACAAAAAAGGTGACCGTGCGTCATTTACTGACCCATACCAGCGGTTGGTTGGGAGATTTCTTCCTTGATACCGGTCCAGGTGACGGTGCAATTGCCAGATATGTCACCGCAATGGCCGACTTAGAGCAGCTTGCACCGATCGGAAAAGTCTGGTCTTACAACAATGCTGGTTTCTCTCTGTTGGGACGGATTATCGAGGTGGTTGTTAATAAAACATACCGAGAAGTCTTGCGGGAGATGCTATTAGAGCCCTTGGGCTTAAAGAACACCTTCTTTGATCCTGGTGACCTGATCACCTATCGTTTTGCTGTTGGTCATCATGAAGGGCAAGTCGCCAAGCCTTGGCCTTTACCATGGTCAGTTTATCCTGCTGGGGGGATCACCTGTAGTGTTCACGACCTATTGACCTATTCACAATTTCACCTGGGCGAGGGTTTGACGGCTGATGGAAAACAATTGTTGAAGAAGGAGTCACTGGCGTTAATGCAGACACCCCAGGTGACGGTTTGGAAGAAAGAGCAATGGGGTTTGAGCTGGTCAGTTAACGACACCTATAAGACCAGATTGGTTTCCCATGGTGGTGGTACGATGGGCCAGATTTCCCTGCTGATCCTGGTGCCAGAGGAGAATTTTGCTGTGGTTATATTCACCAATGCGGATGAAGGGGGGAGAGTTACCTTGGAAGTCACCCATCGCGCATTGAAGGACTACCTGGGGATCGAGATCACAGATCCTAAACCAATGGAAGTTGACGAGGAGATCTTGGCTGAATATATTGGCACCTACACGAGACCTTTTTCGGATATCTATCTTGGGTTGTTGGGAGGTAGGTTGGTTGGTCAGGTGATTTATAAGATGGGCTTTCCTGATAAGGATTCACCACCCCCTCCGCCTCCACCACCGTTCACACTTGGACTGTGTGAAGAAGATCGTCTGATCGTTCTGGATGGGGGGGAAAAGTCCAGCAAGGCGGAAATTATCCGTCTGGAAGATGGATCGATCGGATGGCTGAGGTTTGGACGAATTCACAGGAAGCAGAAGTAGTTTACAGTGCTTGCTGGATTTTTCCATACAAAAAGTTGTTCACCTACGAAGATTTTTAATAATTAACAAGTAGCAAGTTTAGGATAATATAACCATTGGAGAAATATACCAGGTAGAGATATCTATCCTACGATTTTACTAAAACTCTATAAACGAGGATGGTCGCAATAAAAAACCACAAGGGGAAAAAGCTGATCTTCAATCTACATGGATAAACATCATTCCAGCCAAAATACCTCCGTCCAGTGGGCAGGGTGATCAGTATGAGACTCCGGCTCAAGTAAATAAATGGGGCTTCCAGCTCGCAGGTCGGGGGAGAGGAAAATATGGTCGATACGCCCCGTTCCAGACATATCCACCCCGTCTTCGCTGACGCCGGTGGGATAAACGCTAATCCACGCATTGATGAATACTGCGTCTATCATTTGATAGGCTTTTTCATTTTCTCGTAAGTTGTAATCCCCGAGAGCGACGACCCCATCTTTTCCTTCGGTATATGACAGTAGCATCCTGGCAAAGGCAAGCATGGCAGTATCAGAACCATCCGGGTGGACATTGTAGATTGTGAAGTTGTGACCGCCAGCCCCAATCATAGCAACAGTGGTACCAATCTCGTCCTGATCGCTATAGCTGAAGATTGTATGGTTATTTTGCAATGGAAAGCGGGATAAAATGGCTGTCCCAAAGGTTCCCGTCACCGTTGTCGGACCGTAGTAACTGTAGTAGCCTAGTTTTCCAGCAAAATAACGCACATAGTCATTATTATTGAGGGAAATACGAGCTGTATCGCTCTCCTGTAATGCCAGAATGTCTGGTGATACCTGCCGGATCAATTTGAGTTGCTGTTCATAGGACTTCTCTCCTTTTCGATCGTTGGCAGCCTGGATATTGTAGGTCATAACCAGAAGAGAATCGGCATTTGGTTCATCTGAAGTGACTCGAGTCGTTGTCAAGGCGAAACCGATGGTCAACAGGAAAATGCCACCAAGAATAAACATCCAAATTGTTTGGTACCTTTTGCCGTCCTGGGGAGAGGATAGCACATTATTGTGAGCAAATATAATGCCAAGGAGGGTGAGTGGGATTGTAGTCAACGCGAAAGGCAGCCAAAACTTATTTCTGAAAAAAGGACTGATCGGTTCCACATATCCCCAGACATTAGTGAAGATCATCATGAATACTAGGAGAATGAAGCAAAGGTTTCCATACATCATACCGGGGATTAATTCCCGTGGTGTAGGTTCGGCTTGCTGGATGGTGGTTATAAAGATGCGGAAATCCATGAAGATCACAGGGTACAGCAGTAGGGTAAGAAGGGTTGGAATCTGTTGAATCATGGTTGGTGGTCCGATCACAACCGGGATTGACTCAGGTGTTGCTGGAAAGGATACGCGATGAACCAGGATCGTGGCCAGCAGGGAGAGTGTGAACAAACCATTCCAGGCAAGAAGGAAGCGAGGTGAGATTTTGTTTATCCATTCTAGACGTCTTAGGAACATAGAAATCCAGCCGAGGGTCATCAGGCTGGTGATGGAGATAATCAGGGGATAATTCCATCCCGTCCACCGGCTGAGGACAGCTGGGGCTGAGAAAACGAAGTAAATTAAGGTCAAGACCAAGAAGAGGCCAAGTACAGCGAGGGTCACCCGGTTTTTTGGTTGATCTCCACTCGGATTTTCCCTTTTCCAACCAAGCTGGCTTAGAGCGATGCCAAGGAGAAAGCCGAGAACCCAACCAACCCAACTACCTATTGCAGTCATGGAATAGTCAATCGAAAAATAAACTGTACGTAGCATGACTGAGAGTCCCACACCAAGAGCTAAACCAGCTGATACTCCAAATGCTGAAGTTAGGGTCTCTCGGTTTTTGGGTGTTGACATAAGCAACGTGGGAAAAAGGATCAGCGCGGCGGCTGTACCAATACCTGAAGCCAATAATCTTCCATTTGTGTTGAGGTAAGGGGTGATACCGCGAGAGAGGAAAAGTAGCAGAAAAGACGCCCAGGCGATCAACCGCCGGGGAGTTTTCCGATGGGAAAAAACCAGCAAGATGGGCGAAAAAAAGAACAATAAGCCCAATACTTTTTCATCCAGGGCTGTATTCAGCAGGTTGAGGATGTATATCGACTCGACCAGAGTTCCCGCCATCTGGATGAAGAAGAGAAAGGTAATGGTCGAAGCGATTATGATAAGATCTGATTTCCTCATGATAAACACCTCCGAGTCTAGTTTATAGGTGAGAGTGGTCTTTTATAATCACGATGTGCTGAAAGAGTTGTAAGATACATTTTTTATACCAAGAGTAATCTAAACAAGAAAATCTCGGGTATTTCGGTTATGGAAAGATCTCTAATATTGGTTATTAACAAAAACACATGATTAGCATAAAAGTCACTTGTTGTTTTTTTGAAAATGTTGTGGTTAAGACCAAGGTATGTAACCCAATGTAATACTGCCCTCATTGTAAGGTCCAACCAAAATTTTCGATCCGTGATATGAGGTCTAGAGCAACTTTATGTGGATAGGTAATCCTAAATTGGGGATAAATGTGGACAAACGTTCTATTTTCTGTATTTAAATTGATGATAAAATTATATAAGTTGCTCAATCTGAACCCAAAAAATTCATGCTTAGCTTAAGAGATTTCTTTCACCTTTCCCTGTTTGAACCAACCCTGCACCAACTTAAGCCAGAGCAGGCTGTTTGTAATCCTGATGAAGGAGTGTTGCCCGGGCATGATAAGGGTTTGCCTCCCGGGGTAAAACCAGGCAACGGGGAAGGAAAGCTGACCGTTGGTTTAAGTATCCCACTGGTGGTGCAGGGGAATCCAGTTGGGGCATTAATTGTCCACTCAACCACTAAGCCGCATTTTCCACCAGGCGCTGTAGCCTTGTTGCAGACCTTTTCAAACCAGTTAGCGATTGCCATCCAACGAGCAGGTTTGATCGATAGTCTGCAAGAAAAAACCACCCAACTGGAAAGAGCCCAAAAAGGGTTAGCCCAGAAGGAGCGCATATAGCGAGAACTGGAACTTGCGGGTATGTTCGTTACCTTCTTTTACGGAGTGGTGGAGGTTGCCTCAAGGAGGCTGAATTATTCTCTTGCTGGACGTGACTACCCAATGCTAATTCGTAATGGCAAAGTAAGAATGTTATCCTGGGAAGGAGCTTTGCTAGGTTATCTCGGTTCGAAGCAGTTGTGCTTGAGCGAGGAATCGTTTGAATTGAAGTCAGGGGATCGACTAGTGCTCTATATCGACGGGCTTATGGATGTCACCTCACTCGACAGGCGGCGGTTCGAACTGGAAGGATTGGTTGAATTATTGGAAAACTTCCCTGACCTTTCGGTGGAAGTTCTGGGTCATGAAATCTTTAACACTTTGGCTGAATGCCGGGGGATGAATGAGCAGTATGATGATATGCCTCTTTTAATCGCTGAAGTTTTAACGCCTCATCACACAAACCTTTGATTGCAGCTTAAGTGGATTACTCAAGAATATGATCTTTTGATGAAGCAGAGACAGTCTGATTAAAATTGGTTGGTGTCTTGTTGAAGAGATTTTGGAGATCCGGAATTGATCCCAAAGCCAAAAATTATCAAGAAACTTTGGAACCCGGGTTTGCCGTTAGGATGTCCCTTTCTATTCAAAAATATGGAGGGCAGGATAAAGATTACATTTTCCCCACTTGATGAGCGTGAGGCGCGCGAAGTCTCCGGTTGGTGCTACCTACCGCCATATGATATTTACAATCTGGCGAATAGCGAGGAGTCAATCGCATATGCCTTCAACCCACAGAACAACTTCTATGCCATGAAGGATGATAAGGGAGATTTAGTGGGTTTTTGTTCCTTTGGGCAGGATGGGCAAGTCCCTGGAGGAGATTACAGCGTCGATGCATTGGATATAGGGATGGGCATCCGGCCAGACCTGACCGGACGAGGCTTTGGTATAGATTTTGTGAATAGCATACTTGATTTTGCCAGGGAGAGGTTTGAGCCGCCTCGTCTCCGGGTGACGATTGCGGTTTTCAATAAACGCGCCCAACGGGTATGGCGGAAAGCCGGTTTCCAAACGGTGGGGCGATTCCGCCATATGGAGAGTAGGCGAACCTTTTTTGTGATGATTGAAAAGGAAATTTAGAAACCAGCGCTGTATTAGGGGAGATCGACTCGGTAAACCATCAATGATAAAGGTATTCCCGTCGGTTGTGATAGGTCCAGTAGCTTAACATTAACCGTCTTAGTTCAAATGACCAATTTTAAATTTCCATCCTGAGGGGGTCTAATGTTACAATTGACCTGTCCACCTCTCTTGTATTCAAACAAACCACGAAGAAAGGATCATCCATGCACAACCCCTTCCAACCTTACCAGGCAGAGGATTCGCGTTATAAGACCATGATATACAGGCGCTGCGGTCGCAGTGGGCTCAAGCTTCCTGCGATCTCACTGGGCTTGTGGCACAATTTCGGTGGCGTTGACACCCTAGAAAACGCCAGGAGCATGTTACGCCGGGCTTTCGACCTGGGGATCACGCATTTCGACTTGGCGAACAATTATGGACCACCTCCAGGCTCTGCTGAGGAGACATTTGGAAGGATATTTGCCCAGGATTTTAAACCCTATCGCGATGAATTGATCCTGTCTTCCAAAGCGGGTTGGGGGATGTGGCCAGGATCTTATGGTGATCTCGGTTCGCGCAAGTATCTGGTCGCCAGCCTGGACCAGAGTCTGCGACGGATGGGTCTGGACTATGTCGATATTTTTTATCATCACCGGCCTGATCTGGACACACCACTGGAAGAGACCATGACTGCTCTAGATTTCATCGTCCGTAGTGGCAGGGCATTATATGTAGGGATTTCTTCTTATGATCCTGCGCGCACCCAGCAGGCTGCGGAGATCCTGAAATCCTTGGGCACCCCATGCCTGATCCACCAGCCTTCCTACAATATGTTTGACCGTTGGATCGAAGATGGGCTGCTTGAGGTTCTGCATGCAGAAGGCATCGGGTGTATTGTGTTTTCACCATTAGCTCAGGGGCTGCTGACTGGTCGCTACCTACAGGGGATCCCAGAAGACTCGCGCGCTGCCAAGCCGGCAATATTCCTAAAAAGGGAAGATATCGATGATGCCTACCTGTGGAAAGCGCAGCGGTTGAACGCCATTGCCAGGGAGCGTGATCAATCGCTAGCGCAAATGGCGGTCGCTTGGGTGCTGCGACAGCCGCAGATCACCTCTGCTCTGGTGGGTGCCAGCAAGGTCAGCCAAATTGAGGATAATGTCGCAGCTTTGAATAAACTGTTTTTTAACGAAGCAGAATTAGACGCGATCGAGTCCGTCCTGGCTGAGAAATGAAACTGGCAAATGTTGCTGAGGATTTCTGTTAACCAACATTTTTCTGATCACACTGATAGGAAGAGGTGGATTTAGTCAGGAATTTGGCTGGTATGATGTTCTGGCTGTACGCGAGATTGTTTATTGGGTGGTGTATTCGGGTGTACAAGAACAGACCTATAGAACAACCCCGTCTGGCAGATGAATAGGCCTTGCTCAGAGTGTGCCGGTTGAATTGAACACTCCCCACAACGGTCTGGATGGAGTTCTGGTCTTTAAGACTATTGCGGAAGGCTTGATTTCGCCCAGGAGGTGATTTATACTGAGGATGAATTAGATAATTTATTTATGAGGAGGCTTGTTATGTTCGATCAAATGTACATCTTGTTAGCAGCAGGAAATAGTTCTAGTAGGATTCCCTGGTGGGTCTGGGTGATCCTTATCATCATCCTGCTGGTATTGTTGTGGTTCTGGTTTGGGCGCGAGGAAGATGAGGATGGGAAGGAAGCGACGCGTTTGGGTGAAGAATCCCAAATACTGGTTGAGGCAACAGCACCTGCAGAACCAGATGACCTGAAAAAGATTGAAGGAATCGGTCCCAAGGTCGCTGGGATTCTTAACCAGGCTGGAATCACTACCTTTCAGCAAATGGTAGATACTGGTGCCGAGAAGCTTGAGACGATTCTGAATGAGGCTGGCTTGCAGATGATCAATGCCGATACCTGGTCTGAACAGGCTAAATTAGCAGCTAATGGTGATTGGGATGCGCTGGCAAAACTCCAGGGGGAACTAAAAGGGGGTAAACGTGTTGGGTAGGGATAAGAAATCGGGGTTGGACTACGTATAAACTTTCTAATCCAACCTGCTCAGCTTAATCGAAAAAACGCCCAACAATTTGTGGTTGGGCGTTTCTCTTGGCTATATGTGGACCTGTTAATCAATGAAATTAACGTCAGAAAGTTTTTTCCTAAAGATAAGCAAGTCTTCTTAATTTGGACTTATAGGTTCGGTAGGAGAACGCCAGCGCCTAAAAGTAGGAAGCCGACAAAGACGAACCAGAATGCCAGATCGGTTAGAAAGCCCATTGGTATTAATAAGAATATGAGCCCCAAGATTCCCAGAACGGCTGCAATATAAAAGGTGGTATTTTTTGGTGCAGAAAGATTCATAGTGTCCTCCAAAAGGAATAATTTAATAATTACAACCCTAAAAGGATTTTAGGGTTGCGTTAAACATTGATTATTTTTCAATTTTAGGAATTTTTAAAACCATCCCGGGTTTAATCATGTTGGGGTTATCTCCAATGACCTCCTTGTTAGCTTCGTAGATGATCATGTATTTGTCCTTGATAGCTGAGCCGTAATATTTCAAGGAAATGTGACTTAGGGTCTCACCACTAGCGACAGTGTGTTCAGCCAGGTTCTCCTCTTTTATAATCGGCGCTTGAGACGGGATGTGTGGCGTAGAAGCGATCGGGTGTGGGTGCGCGGCTGCTGTCGGTTTTGGGGTTGCAGATTTGGGTTTCGCTGCAGGTTTTACCGCCGGTCTGGCTTGTTGAACCAGGGCTGGCTTTGCCGTGGGCTTGGCAGTTGGTTTTTCCGTTGGTCTCGCAACCGGTTTGGCTTCGACTTTCGCTGCTTTGGTGGACTTTAGTGCATCCTTTATTTTTGCTAGCGCTTTTTCCTCTTTTTTGCTGATATTCTTGCCAATACCAAAGACACCTTCACCAGCAGCATCCGCAACAGAGGTGGCGACGCTATTGAGAAAAGTACGATACTGGTCAGCTTCTGATCGATCCAATTTTGCGTCCAGGAATTTATTGATCTTTTCTAAGGCTTGTTCTGCATCAGACAGGGTTGCGTTATTTACATCCTTAGATGTTTTGCTTTTATCTCCTAGGACTTCATTAACCAATGGGCTTGCGGTGGAATACTCTTTCAGTACTTTCTTAAAAGCTTTTGACTCCTTTGTCTTCGTTAAAATAGCGACATTGCCATCAGCGGCAGCTAAAGCAGCAAAGATCCACTCAGGACCATCTTTAATAAATTGCCATTCTTCACTTGTGAAATTTGATTTTATTGCCATTAAGCCCTCCCATTGAAATATTATTTGAAAACAGTTTACACGAACTTTAATGATTATAACACACTTAGATTCAACTCATAAGTGCAAAAGTTGGTGTCTTTGTCAATTGTGCAAATTGGTTTATGCTTCCGAACATACAGTGGCAGTGAGTTCAACTAAGAAGTCAGAGGTTTCTTTTTTATGGAGTCTTTTATAATCGATCAACATCTGATTACTCTCCGTAGTAAAATACCGTCGTTGAATTGTTATCCAATCATCATCAATTTCGATGGGCAAGGTGCCCATCAATCGCAAGACAGCAGGTTGATCTGGAAAAACACCTAACACTTTTGTTCTGCGTTTGATCTCCATGGAAAATAATTCGAAGTGATTAATCTTTTCCATAATTTCCCCTTCATCGGAAACATATTGATGGTATCATTTTTGCAGAGAAAAACTTAGTCAACCCGGAGGTTATAATGCCTTTAAAAAAAGAAAGTTACGTAAAATTTTCAGATAAGTTGACGGATTCCCTCACTGACATCACCCGGATGATCAATGAACACAAGAGTATGATTGATGCTATTCAAGAAATAGCGCTGGAATTGACATCAACAATCGGAACTTTAAACACCTTGACTGTGAAATATGCAGGAAGAGCCAATGAAATCCTGGACATCTTGCTGCCGATCATCAAGAAGGCACCCCTGATCCCTGACAAGATAGAGAACCTTTTAATTCAGATGGAGGAGTGGACCCAGAAAATAATCGACAATAATGAAAACACGACCAAAACAATTGTCGAAGTGCAAATAGGACTGAAGACAGGGGACATTTCCAAGCTCAAAGAACACACGGGCGACCTTCAGAAAGTGACCAATGCATTAACGCGCATCCTCCCCAAAGATCAGTAGAAACCCAAAAAGCGAATCTTATTTAGTATCAACCCCCATAGGCCGGGAGTTCTACGTTGTGTCCATCGCTATCGACCAGGTAATAAGGGAACCAGGCGATACCAAATAACTTAACAAGGATATCTTTTTTGTATGGGGTGACAGGAATATTCGTCACTTCTTGTGCGGCCTTCTCCCAATTCTCCTGGAGCTTCTGTATCTCCTGCTGGCGATCTGCTTCCAGTTCCTCGATCTTTTTTTTATAATCCTCGATGGTTTCCAGGGATTCTTTCACATCAGCTTTTGCTTGGGAGGTCATACGACGCTTGGTAAGGGAGGTGCTTACTTTTCTCCGACGTCCGGAAAACAGGCTGAGAATGTTTTCGGCATGGGTACCGATTTCCTCCAACTTCCTTTGGGAGAATTCTGTTTCGTCTTCTTTTAATTCTCGTTCTTCACGATGTAGGCGTTCTTCGATGGTTTTAATTTTCTTTTCATAGGATGCTTTGATTTTTTCAAGCTCATCGTCATATTTTTCTTTGGCGGCAGTTCGACATTGTTCTTTGAACACAGCCTCTGATATTTGTGGACCAGCATAGATTTTCAAGGTTTCATTAGTGAGGATGTTTACTTTATCTTTATAATAAATCCAGTCGATAAAATCATCTTCCAACGTTCGTAAAGCGCTGCTATTCCCAAATACCCCTTCCAGAGGAGCAAAACGGGCTTCGGGGAGTGGTCTTCGATCCAAAGTATCCGGGTTAAAATCATCTACAACCCATTCTTCCCAACGGATTTCTCCCGTTCGGGTTGTCTCTCGGACCAGTGCAGTAGGTTGGTCTTCATAATCCAGGTTATAGTTCGGCTTTAGGAAGCGAACATTAGCCTGAGCAAGTAAAGCAGGTCGGTAGAACACGCCAAGAGTTTCTGTTCTGGCAGGCAGCTCGTAGCGGTTCTCTTTGATGGCTTCGCTGAGGGTGAGGTTATTTGGCAAGAAGTATTCCCCAATCTTGCCAGGGATGTTCGGGCTGGTTAATGAACCATGGGCTGTAAGGGAATCGCCCTCTTCAGACATGGCAGCATCTTTCTGTTTTGAAGACGATTTCGGTTCCGTTGTTCCAGGAGAAATGGATGAAGGTGCGGTGTCGATGGCGGCACCAGCCATCTCGTTCAAGGCGGGGATTTGGGTGCGGGTCAGTGGTCCGGCCAGGTAGTTCATTGCCCAACGGGTGTGAAATAAAACAGGTTCTTTTTCATGTACATTGTGCAGCAAGAAGACGCGTTTATCAATGGCGGAGATCTGCCGGTCGTATGTTTTACGGTCAAGACCAGGAGCAGCCCCCTCTAAGCCGTCCAACAAGCGTTCCTTATCGCGTTCTGTCTGCAGTTTTCCAATAAACCAGGTGCCGGTATTGGATAACCCCTTGTAATCCAAATCGACTGGATTCTGGGTGACAAGCACCTGACCAACACCAAAAGCACGGGCTTGTTTGAGTATGCGCAACATGGGCATCTTGGAAGGCGGATTGGCTATAGGAGGTAGATAACCAAAGATTTCGTCAAAGTAAAGAATCGCCCGTAATGATGTGGTACCTTTCTGAGTACGCATCCAGGTCTCTACAGAAGAATAAAGCAGGGTGACGAAGAACATACGCTCGGAATCAGAAAGATGGGCGATGTAGAAGATGCTGTGCTTGGGGCGTCCGTCTTTGCCGAAAAGAAGGCTTTGAATATCCAGGGGCTGGCCACTGATCCATGATTGGAAGGCGGGGGCAGCCAGGATATTATTTAGACGCATAGAAAGTTCAAAGCGGTCTTTTTCGGGGAAATAGCTGTCAATGTCGAATACGCCTAGTTTTTCGAAGGGTGGGTTTTGGATTTGCAAGATGAGCTCACCCAGCTCTAAATCACGAGACTGGCTCCACGAATTCTCGAAAATGTTACTAAGCAATATATGTTCCTGGGAGCGAACTGGATCAATATCTGTGAACCCGATCAATCCGAGTAGGGCTGTTACAGTCCCGGTAATTCTTTCGCGAATAACCTCAATATTCTCTTCCCACGGAATCCCAGGTGCCTTTAAAGACGCCAGGATGCTAACTGGTATCCCGGCATTTGATCCGGGGGTATAGATGGCAAAATGAGCCGAATCTTTAAGGGCTTGGATTCGCTCGTGACCTATGTTCCACTTTTCCAAGCCATTTTGCCATAATTGGGCAGCGTCCTCCGCGGCTCGTGTAATAGTTTTTCCTTCCCGCCTGGCATCATCTGGATTCACCCAAGGTTGGAAGTCGCTGGGTAAAAGGTTTGGAAAATGGAGTAGCGCATTGGTGATATCCCCTTTTGGGTCAATCATCAGGGCAGGAATACCCGATAAAGCAGCTTCCTCCAGCATGTCGATGCATAAGCCAGTCTTTCCAGACCCAGTCATCCCTACGACTACAGCATGGGTGGTCAGGTCTTCGGAATCATAGTAAAGATTCTCATCGCTGATTTCACCTTTTTGAAGGTTATATATCCGTCCAAGGTAGAATTTACCGTCCAAATCTTTCATGGCTAAACTCCATTCTAAAGCAGCTTGGTTTCAGGATTATCATGCCAGGGATGGTTGATAGAACCTGACATGTTGGTCCGAAAGATCAATCCAGGGTGAAGTTTTCATTGCATTTGCTGATATTCGTCATTATAATCTAAAATGTGTACTATTATTCACTTCGATTTGGGAAGGAGTGTACTTACTGGCATTTTGTTCCGCGTAAACGGTTGGGAAGGGCGGAATTTTATGACATCTATAACCAGGGTAGCGTTATATATTTTGAAAGATTAGAGTGAGAAAACATGGAAAGGACAAAAAGATGAAAGTGACTGTGATTGGCGGTGGATCGACATATACACCAGAATTAATCAGTGGTTTTTTAAGCCGGGTTGCGACATTTCCAGTCGATGAACTGTGGTTGATGGATAATAATCCTGAGCGGTTAGATATCGTTGGTGGTTTTGCCCAGCGTATTGTGGATAACGCAGGGGATCCGTTTAAAGTGGTGCTCTCCGCGAACCAGCGTCAAGCCGTGGAAGGGAGTAGCTACGTCATCACCCAGTTGAGAGTTGGAATGATGGAAGCTAGGCGTTCTGATGAATACTTAGGACGTCGCCATGGCTTGATCGGTCAGGAGACGACCGGCGTAGGTGGGATGGCTAAGGCTTTACGCACGATACCCGTTATCTTGGGGATTGCCAAGGACATCGCGGATGTTGCTCCCGGTGCGCTGCTGGCAAACTTCACCAACCCATCGGGATTGGTAACAGAAGCCCTTGCTCGTTATGCTCCAGATGTCTCTTCGATCGGTGTCTGTAATGTGCCCATCACCACTCAAATGGCTATCATCGAAGAATTGGAAGTGCTCTATGGACGGAAGATTGATCCCCAGAGTACGCAATTAGATACTCTGGGATTGAACCATCTCTCCTGGCACCGCGGCTTTACGATGGAAGGAGAGGATGTCTGGCCTCAACTCCTGCAAGGTTACCTGCAGCGACTTAAAGAAGATCCTGAACCAGAGTGGCCGCCTCGTACGGTGGAATCACTTAGAATGATTCCTAATTATTACCTGGGTTATTTCTATCAGACTGAAAAGAAGCTGGTTGCCCAACAGAAATGGCCCCCTTCGCGAGCGGAAGAAGTCATGGAGATTGAAAAGGGGCTTTTAACCCAGTATGCAGATCCAAACCTTAAGGAACCACCAGAGGATCTAATGAAACGCGGTGGTGCCTATTATTCAACCCTCGCCACCCAGATCCTGACCGCACACTATAATGACCTGGGGGAAATACACATTGTCAACACACCCCATCGCGGGGCTGTTCTAGGCTGGCCTGAAGACTGGGTGCTGGAGATGCCCTGTAAAGTGGATGCAGAGGGTATTCACCCACTCCCAACGGAACCACTACCACCGGTTTGTTTTGGTCTTATTGCGGCGGTGAAGTCGTACGAATTGCTGACGGTTGAGGCGGCTGTCCATGGTGATCGAGAAGCAGCTTACCAAGCATTATTGGCACATCCCTTAGGACCAGCAGCAGACAAGGTCGAAGATGTTCTGGAAGATATTTTGGAAACCAACAAGCCATTTTTACCGCAAGTTTGGGTTTAGGTTGGATCGACGATTCGTGCAATACTGTAGTGTTATGTGATTCCAGTTTCAGAGCGACCAGTTTGGAATAATTCTATGACTTCTTTTATGGTTGGAACAAAAAACTATGATACAGACTGGTATCTCAAATATGGTTTATCCTACAAAGATGCTGCAAGATTGCTTCGCGAATGGGGAATCTCGTTTATCCTGACCCAGAGTAGCTTCCTGCCAATGACGGACAGTGCTGTCATCAGCGAAATCACCCCAGAACATCAAGCTCATTATGCAACTTATGACGATCTCAAATTTCGCGAGGCTTTGGATCGGGAAGGGATTGGTTACTGGCCGACTTTATGTACCTTTTTCAATCCTTCTTACCTGGAGGATGATCCAACGTTACGTCCGATCGATGGCAGTGGTAATCCCATGCCCATGATCGATTGGTATGTTGGGATTATTCCTTCACGCGAAGACTACGTAGAGCGTCAAGCTGAAGCCCTTTCCAAGGCTGTTGAAAAATTATCACCAGATGGCATTTTTCTTTCTTTCATTCGTTGGCCTGGTTTCTGGGAACTCTGGATGCCTTACCACTTACGGCTAGATTTTCCAGAATACAGCTTTGACTTTCATAGCTTAGACCGTTTTCAGCAAGAAACTGGGATTGAGCTGCCTAATAAAGATATTCTTGGCGTATCGAAGTGGATCAATACTCATGCCCGACAGACCTGGACAAATTGGAAATGTGAAGTCATCACCGGGGTTGTACATAAATTGCGCACAGCAGCAGCAGAAATAAAGCCCGATATCCAGGTGATGATCAATACTTTACCTTTTCGTGCAGGGGATTATGATAATGCCCGGGACCATACTTTTGGGCAAAACCTTGAATCCCTGGCGGAGGTGGTGGATACCTTCGAGGTGATGACCTACCACCAGATCCTTAAACGTCCCACAGATTGGATCGTTGAAATTGGGAAAGAGGTCAAAAAAAGAACCGGGAAGAAGACAGTTTGCACGTTGCAGGTGGAACCACTATATGTACAAGGGATCCATGCGGTTGAGAAAAGATCGACTTCAATCGATCCAGCTGAATTTGCGGAGGCGATCAATAGAGTCGAACAGGCTAACCTAGATGGGGTGGTAGTCTTCGTATGGTCAGATTTGCTGAAACACGCACTGGTTGAAAAAGATACACAACGGATTGAGGCCTTATGCAGAGGGATCGAGAATCGGAATACCACTGAAACAGGACATAATCGTGATTAAAAACACACATCTCTTCCAGGAAATACATGAGCAGCCCTATGTTTTGACGGAACTGCTTCAAAAAGAACGGAAGCATATCGAAGATCTAGCCAGCATTATTCGTGAAAATGAACCCAGCCATGTCGTCATTGCTGCTCGAGGAACCAGCGATAATGTTGGTCGATATGCCAAGTATCTACTTGGTGCTGTAAATGGTCTAAATGTTGGATTAGCTACACCAAGTTTGTATACGATCTATAAGACCCCGCCCTGTTTTAGAAAGGCTTTGGTGTTGGGTATAAGCCAAAGCGGTCAAAGTCCTGACATCATTGCTGTTCTGGCTGAAGCGAAGCGTCAGGGAACCCTTACGGTTGGGATCACCAATGACCCCGATTCACCCCTGGCCGAAACGGTGGACCATACAATCTACACGCATGCCAGAGCAGAAAAGAGTGTCGCTGCCACCAAGACCTACACGACCAGCTTGTTGGCTATCGCCATGTTATCCGTTTCATTAAGTGGTTCAAAGGGTATGTGGCTTGACCTGGAAAGAATCCCAGAAGCCGTCTCAAAGACCCTTAAGGTAGATAGGATGGCGATTGAGGCTGCAACTCGATGGCGTTTCTCTGACCGCTGCGTGGTAATTGGCAGAGGATATAACTATGCTTCTGCTTTTGAAATCGCTTTGAAACTCAAGGAATTGACTTATATAGTCGCTGAGCCATATTCCCCTGCCGACCTTTTACATGGTCCTTTTGCCATTGTTGAACGTGATTTCCCTGTTCTAGTCATTGCTCCCCATGGGGCGATGCTCCCTAATATTAATCAATTGCTTGAGAACCTGCACCATGCTGGAGCTGATACCCTGATAATATCAGATGATAAGGAAACGTTGCAGGGGGGTGATGCACGGTTGAGGCTTCCCTATCATGTCCCAGAATGGCTGTCCCCAATCACATCAATTATCGCCGGTCAGCTTTTTGCAATGCGCCTGACCGAGATCAAAAAACTGGACATAGATAATCCAAGAGGGCTGCATAAGGTCACCAGAACGCATTGACATAGTTTCCGGTACCCTTGAATGCTTATCAAGGACATGGTTACCTGGAGTAAAAATTCAGTAAATTTCGAATCGGGAGGCTCTTCATGTCAAAGTGGCGTGTTATTCTTACGGACGGATTAAAAGATGAAGGAAGGCAAATATTATACAGAGATACTAAGGTTGAAGATCGAAGTGGAATATCCATGGTAGAACTCCAAGGTATTGTGAACCAATTTGATGCCATAATTGTGCGTGGTCGCACCAAGGTAACCGCAGAAATGATCGAACTAGCTTCACGTCTGAAAGTAATAGGTAGGGCTGGTGTAGGGGTAGATAACATCGATCTAGCTGCAGCCCAATCAAATCGGGTTACCGTCGTAAATTCCCCTATGGCGACCACAATCGCTGTCGCAGAACATACAATGGCTTTGATGCTTGCCTTGATCCGTGATGTGCCCAGGGCAGATACTGCGATGAAATCTGGACAATGGATAAAAAAGCAGCTTGCTGGGATCGAGATCAATGGTAAGACTTTAGCAATTATTGGTATGGGAAGAATTGGTACCGCCGTCGCTGTAAGGGCAAAGGGCTTCGGGATGTTGATTTTAGGATATGATCCTTTTTTGGGTGATGATGAAATCTTGCGACGAGGTGCGGAGCCAGTTTCGATCACTGACATCTTTACACGGTCTGATATTATCTCTTTGCATCTTCCCCTCAATCCTTCGACCAGAAATTTGATCAATGGGCAGGCAATAGGGTATATGAAACCAGGTGTTCGAATCATTTGCACGGCTCGTGGGGGCATAATTGATGAGACTGCACTTCTGGTAGGCTTGGAATCAGGCCAGGTGGCTGGAGCAGCACTGGATGTATTTATGGAGGAACCTCCGGGTTTAACAGCGTTGGTTGCCCATCCAAAGGTTATTGCTACGCCCCATATCGGTGCGCAAACCGAGGAAGCGCAAGTACGTGCGGCACAGGATATTGCTTCTGAAGTCATGGCAGCTTTAAGAGGTGAACCTTTGCGATGGAAAATTGTATAAGAATTGCTGATATACTTTTAGTATGGCTTGAAAACACAAAATTTGATTTATTAAAGGGAGATCACATGGAAGCGAATCTTACTCGATTGAAGGAAATCAGTGCAGAACTGGCAGACCTGTCTTATGCTGCCTCTGTATTAGGATGGGATCAACAGGTGAATATGCCACCGCTGGGGGCAGAAGCCCGTGGTAATCAGTTAGCGACCATGCAACACCTTATCCACGTCAAGTCGACAACCTCAGAACTTCATGACTTGCTTGAGGATTTAACAAAATCCGCAAAGGATCTCGATCCTGATTCAGATGAGGTTCGGTTAATTAAAGTAAGCCGTCGCTTGTATGAACAGGCAATAAAAGTGCCACCAGAATTCACTGCTGAATTCGCCAGGGTAACTTCAATGGCTTTTAATGCCTGGCAAGAAGCCCGGCAAGAGGACGATTTTTCAAAATTCCAGCCATACCTGGAAAAGATTGTTGAAATGAATCAGCAATATGCTGAATATTTCGTTCCTTATGATCATGTTTATGATCCCTTGTTGGATCGCTTTGAGCCAGGGATGAAAATGATTGAGGTCAAGCAGATTTTTGATGCTTTGCGGCCGCAGCAGGTGGAATTAATTCGGGCGATTTCCGAAGCCCCTCAGGTAGATGATTCCTTTCTACACCAACATTTTGATGAGCAGAAACAGTGGGATTTTGGGGGAGAAGTGATCACCAAGTTTGGATATGATTGGAAACGAGGTCGTCAAGATAAGGCCCCTCATCCTTTCACGACGAATTTTGGAGTGAATGATGTACGCATAACGACCCGGGTGGATGGAAATTTTCTGAACACGGCTCTCTTTGGAACCATGCACGAGTGCGGTCATGCCCTTTACGAAATGGGTATTACCAAAGATTTCGAACGAAACGCACTGGGTGGAGGAGCGTCACTTGGTCTGCACGAGAGCCAGTCCAGGATGTATGAAAACCTGGTTGGTCGTTCCTTGTCTTTCTGGGAGTTTTTCTATCCAAGGTTGCAGGATCTCTTTCCCGAACAACTCTCAAATGTAGATCTTCGAACCTTCTATAAGGGCATTAATAAAGTGGCACCTTCCTTAATCAGAGTTGAAGCGGATGAAGCGACTTATAACCTTCATATTATGTTACGTTTCGAAATCGAAATTGCCTTGATGGATCAGACCTTGGCTGTTAAGGATCTTCCTGAAGCCTGGAATTCAAAGATGGAAGATTACCTGGGAGTGATTCCCCCGAATGATGCCTTGGGTGTACTCCAGGATATACACTGGGCGGGGGGGATGATCGGCTACTTTCCAACCTATGCCTTAGGCAATTTGGTTTCTGTTCAGCTTTGGGAGAAAATCAATGAGTCACTCCCCAATCTGGATGATCAAATTCGACAGGGAAAATTTGCCGACTTGCTCGATTGGCTTTGTGTAAATATTCACAGTCATGGTAAGAAATTTGAACCGCAGGAATTGGTCCAGAGGGTAACCGGTTCAAAAATAAATTCGGCACCTTATCTACATTATTTAAACAAAAAATTCGGTAATATTTACCAAGTGTAATTGGAACTACTGGTCAAATCCGGGTGAGGATACGACCAGTAGTTTTTTCCTCTTCGTTTCAAATGGAGGGGGTCATTTTGATTTCTTTGAGTAATTCACCGCCATATATTCTCATCAAATGCGGATGTTTGTATAAAAAACGTTTCTTCTAAATTGTTAGAGCAGTGGTAAAATCTGGCAAAATGACAGTTTACTAAACCCTCAAAATGTCTTGTATATTATTCGTAGATGATGACTTTCTAACCCTGGAAGCGTATGAAAAAATCTTCTCTCTATCCGGTCATGAAGTCCTTCGTGCAGATACAGGTAAAGTTGCTTTGGAGATGGTGAGCAATCAAAAAATTGATCTCATTGTCATTGATATGATATTGGCTCAGGACGATGGTTTAGAAATATTAGAAACATTGAAATCAAACCCTTCAACCTGTGATATACCTGTGGTGATGACCTCGGCAAATCCAAGGTTTTTTACAGAAAAAGCGCTTTCATATGGTGCAGATTACACGATATGTAAACCTATTGATCCGAAACAGATTGAAGAAATCTTAGGTGAACGGGGTAATTTGTCAGGGGAAGGGTAACGAATATCACTTGTGGTTATTAACCAGTTGAAGTATTCGGTATGTTGAGAGACGTTTGAGATAATGTTCTTTATATGTTTCATGAGAAGATATTTTTTTGGGAAAAGCAAGATGATTTCCAGGGAATAAACATATTGAATATTTGTAATAAAGGTATCTATCAGGGCTATCTAAACAAACAAAAAATATTTCAGGAAATACCCCTGAAACTTTTCTGCATTACTATCGTTTGGTGTATATTGATATTTGGTTTATTTAGCTGTTCAAGTTTCCGTCCCGATTCACTACATACGGGCTTGATTCCAACAGAACAACTGCCAACAGTCATAGCGATGACTGTTGAGGAGATGGTTTCTAAAGCAACGGAGGAAGATGAAGGACCTGTCCAAAAAACTGCAAAACCATCTCCAACTTTTACCAGGGAAGTCGCTCCTACCTTTACGCCCACACCGCTTATAGAAGGATTTAGAATTGTTACTGCCACCAACCAGCCTCTGATGACAGTTACGCCAATATCATCCACTAGGATCCCTTATGCTGATATCCAATTTCTCAGTCCGGGAGATCTATCGAAAGTCACTTCACCAATACAATTGCATGCTTTCTTGTTACCTGGCGACTCTGGGCGGGCGACGATTGAATTATTTGGTGAAGATGGCAGGTTGATGTACCGCAAGTTGTTTGTCTTCAGCAGTCCTCCAGGAGAACAAGCTAACCTGAGAACAGAAATCGATTTCGAGATAGAGGGAGTTGCTGAAACTGCTACTCTAGTTGTAAGAACGGATGATTCATATGGGCGGATGAAATCAGCAGCATCGTGCACAATAATCTTGCTTGCTATGGGTGATTCTGACATCAATCCAGCAGGAGATCACCTTGCGCCAATTGTGATCCAAGAACCCGTCGCCAAAGTGTTGGTTCAGGGAGGAAAACTAATGGTTTCCGGTTTGATACGAACCAATTCTGATCAACCATTATTGGTAGAACTGGTCACAACTGAGGGGAAAGTGATTGGCAGCCGCCTCGCCGGAATCGTACCCGGGAGAGCTGGAGATTATCGTTTGTTTGCCACGGAATTAACGTTTTCTGTTGATGCACCAACATGGGTAAGAGTAACTGTAACTGAACGGAAGAATGGAAATTCGACACCTCTGCAATTAACCAGCCTAGAGGTCTTGCTGAGTCCTTAGCATTCGATGATCAGCACAAGCCTCACATGTAAGTATTTTATCAATGAGGACAGGAAAAAATTTAATGATAATTGTTTGGGGTAGTGGTAAACCAACCTGTATTCATATACAATTTAGTTATAACCTCCTAACGGAATCGGATATATTCAGACGATTTTTATTTCCCTCAACACAACCTAACTATATGTTTGATAATTATTTTTGAGTGTTAATTTAAATTTTCTCTTTTTATTTGTTTGATTTATTCACCGCTGTTCTTCTCATTTATTTAAGTATAGGATAACCTTATGGCAAATACACCCTTTATTTCGAAAAGAGCTCCCATCTACGCCGATATTCCGGATGATCAATGGAACAACTGGAGATGGCAGCTGAGTAAAAGACTCAACACGGTCCAGGATTTTGAAAAAGTGTTTCCACTCAGTGATAGCGAGCGGGAAGCTTTGTCTGCACCCGAGCTGTTTCGTGTGGATGTCACCCCCTATTTCATCTCGTTAATTAATCCAGATGATCCAGATGACCCTATTCGCAAGCAAATAATTCCTACAGCCAAAGAATTAGTTCCGTTTACAGCAATGATGGAAGACTCCCTGGCGGAAGATCGTCATTCTCCTGTCCCTGGATTGGTACACCGGTATCCGGATCGTGTCTTGATGCTGGTTACCACCCAATGCGCTTCGTACTGCCGTTATTGCACTCGTTCCCGCATTGTTGGTGACCCAGCCCAAACATTCTCTGGTGTTGAATTTGAGATGCAACTTGAATACCTGCGGAGAACGCCTCAGGTTCGGGATGTGCTTTTATCGGGCGGTGATCCATTGGTCCTGGCGCCAAAGATCCTTGAACGTATTCTCAGTTCATTACGTGAAATTCCCCATATTGAGATAGTTCGAATTGGCTCGCGAGTGCCTGTTTTTCTACCAATGCGCGTTACTGATGAACTCTGCGATATGCTCCTGAAATACCATCCACTCTGGCTTAACATCCATGTCAATACACCGAATGAGATAAGTGCTGAATTAGCCCAGGCTTGCGACAAGTTGGCTCGTGCTGGAATTCCCTTGGGGAATCAGACGGTGCTGCTTAGAGGGATCAATGATAATGTTCACTTACAACGAAGACTGGTTCAAGACTTGGTTCGAATACGGGTAAGGCCTTATTACCTTTACCAATGTGACCTCGTAGAAGGAGCCGGACATTTTCGAACGCCAGTTGCCAAGGGCATTGAAATTATGGAAGGCTTACGCGGACACACTTCTGGTTTTGCTGTTCACCAATATATTATCGATGCACCCGGCGGTGGTGGTAAGATCCCGGTCTCACCGAATTATGTCTTGTCAATGTCCGATCATAAAGTGGTACTGCGGAACTTTGAAGGTTATGTCACGACTTATGAAGAACCCACCGATTATCAGCCCGAAGATTCAGCCAAGTTTAAGGAGAGACGCCTTGAACCCGGCCAAGAGGGGCTGACGGCTTTGCTCGATGGCGAACAAATGTTTATTAAACCTGAAGGTTTTGACCAACTCCATGAGCGGGGTGGGCTCCGACACCGTCTAAGAGAAGGGAATAAATGGATCCCGCTTGGTATCGGTGATGAGGACACTGAGTAGACGATCGATTGAATAGCAGATGAATATCCCCAAATAGGTTGTGATATTGTTTTCAAATTATGAAAGTTTTACGTTTCAGAAGGATTTATCCTCTGCATGACCTATGAATCAAAAAACGCTTGAAGAAAAGTTAGCAAGCCTTCCCATGGGAGGTATTCACTATTACCCATCCGTTAGTTCCACAAATGATGTTGCCCTTCGCTGGTCAGAGATGGGAGCAGATGATTTCACTTTGATTATCGCGGATACTCAGACCAATGGACGAGGGCGTTGTAGCCGGAGATGGTTCACCCTTCCTCAATCGGGACTGGCTCTTAGCTTGATCTTACGACCTGACAGGAATCAGGGGAAGAAGGATCTCTCCCTCATCCCCCGTTATACGGGTTTGGGAGCATTGGCTGTATGCCAGGTGCTTAAAAATCAATTTGCCCTTCCTGCTCAGATTAAATGGCCTAATGATGTTTTGATCAATAATCGCAAATGTTGTGGCATTTTGGTGGAGGCTCAGTGGTCTGGGGACCAACTTTTAGGTCTGATCCTTGGAATCGGGATCAATATTTCCCGTGATGCCATTCCGGTTGTTGAGGGAATACGGATGATGGCAACAAGTGTTGAGCTGGCGTTAGCTGCTCCGGTAGATCGAGTGGATTTCTTGTCTTATCTCCTTAGTGAAATCCTCAAATGGCGAATGTACTTAAAGGAGGAATTTTTCCTTAAGGCGTGGGAATCTAATCTGGCTTTTCTTGGAAAACAGGTTAAGGTTGTTATTACGAATGGGGCGAAAAAATCCAATGGTTTATGCGCAATCGGTAAAATCTCCGGTTTGGACAAGGATGGCGCGTTGAAGCTAAGAACTTTAGAGGGTGAGAATTTGGTGATGCATTATGGGGAAATCATGGATCGATTGTGATTGGTTTCTTAATTTTTCGTTTTTATGGGCTGAGTAGAAATAAAAAAAATACAAACACTCGAACGAGGTATAATATAAATATACCGTCCGGGATCTTTTCTCAGCATTTCATCCTGCGTACCTTTTCTCATTACCGGTCTTAGTCATGGTTGACTCCTTCGTTCTGAATCTACGATTCCCGGAAGGACAAATCTACAGTATCCTTTCAGGTAAATTGGCACGATACCTGCAAAGATATCCGATGAACACTCAAGGACGTATGAAACGGGAGTAGAAATATGCTTGATGATCTTCGTGAAAAAACTGGTGATAAAAAGTTCTTTGATGAGGTCGATGAAGATTTTAATTTCGGATACGAGACCAAGTCATCATCGAATTCCCAATTGTTTATGGGGATGACACCGATACAGCGGTTGGTGATAGCTGTGATGATCTTGTTGATGGCTTGTGTAATGGGATCATTTCTGCTCTTCGTTACGGAAAAAGTTTTTTTTCCGTTTGTTTAAGCTGGTTTTTCATCTTATTTTTATTCATCTTTTTCGTCTTCCGTAGCTCCAGCTCGAAGTAATTCTGCGGTAGAAATCCTTGCCAATGCAGCGACAGTATCCCCTTGATCAAGATCCATAATTCGCACCCCTCGAGTCGCTCTCCCAAATTGGGCGATAGCCCGAGCCTCAGTTCGCATAACTATCCCGTTGCTAGAGATTAGCGTAATATAATCTTCTTCCGCTTGAACGACACGTGCTGCGGCGATCTCACCGATTTGGGGGATTGCATTTTTATCCACGGTAAGTACGCCCATAGTTGCTCGTCCTTTTGCTGGGTACTCGTCAAGCGGTGTTCGTTTGCCATAGCCTTTTATGGTAACAACTAATAGGTCCCCTCCTGGTTCGATGACTTCCATACCTACAACCTGATCGTCTTTGCGAAGTCTAATCCCTTGAACACCTGTGGCTGGTCTGCCCATTGGTCGCACTTCATCTTCTGAGAATCGAAGCGCCTGACCTTGTTTTGTGATGATAGTGACTTCACTATCTCCACCCGTAGGCCGAACCCAGCCCAGTTCGTCATCTTCGGCCAAACTCATGGCAATTAATCCGGAGGGTCTTACCGAAGAAAATTCTGAAAGCTCAACACGTTTGATTCTGCCTTTTTGGGTGACCATCGTACAATATTCTGCGGCATCGAAATCTGGAACGGGGACAGCGGCAGTAATTGTTTCTCCGTGTTCAAGAGAAAGGATATTCACGATCGGATAGCCGCGAGAGGTTCGGTCGACATCGGGAATTTGGAAAGCTCTTTCTGAATATACCTTGCCTTTGTCCGAAAAGAACAAGATTGTGTCGAGAGTACGTGCTGGAAGCATGATCAGTACTTCATCCTCGTCCCGAGTTGTATGACCGATAACGCCGCGACCGCCGCGGCGTTGAGCACGATAGGTCTTAGCGGAAACTCGTTTGATGTAACCACGTTGGGTGATGCTAATCAGGATAGCCTCATCGGCTACCAGGTCTTCATCACTGAGGTCTCCACTTGCTTCAGCCGCGATTCGAGTCCGGCGATCATCACCATATTTTTCAGATACGTCTTGGAGATCTTCTTTAATCAGGTTTAATAATTTTTTAGGATTCGCAAGCAGGTCTTCAAGATGATCAATTAACATCAATAAATCGCGGTGCTCTTCTTCAATCTTCTGTTGCTCGAGAGCTGCCAATCGTCGCAACTGCATATCCAGAATTGCCTGGGCTTGCAAATCACTGAGATCGAAGCGGCTCATCAGACGTTCTTTTGCCACATCAGCATCGGGCGACTGACGAATAGTATCTATAACCTCGTCCAAATTTGCCAAGGCGATGAGTAGCCCCTCTATGATATGAGCCCGTGACTTAGCTTTATCGAGTTCAAATTGAGTTCTCCGTGTCAGGACATCAAGGCGATGCTCGATATAAATATGTAAGGCTCTTTTTAAAGACAGGACTCTGGGTTCTCCATCCACCAGGGCAAGTAATTGGGTTCCAAAGGTAGATTGTAGAGGTGTGTACTTATATAGTTGATTTAATACCTTTTTCGGTTGGACCCCTTTTTTTAATTCGATGATGATACTCATACCACGACGATCTGATTCATCCCTCAAATCTGAGATCGCGTCTATTTTTCCGCTGCGAGCGAGGTCTGCTATTCGCTCGATCAGAGTCGTCTTGTTGAGTTGATAGGGAATTTCTGTGATGGCAATACGGAAACGCCCCCGGGATGACTCTTCAATATGGGCAAGCCCTCGCATGATGATTCGCCCACGTCCTGTGCTGTAAGCCTGACGGATCCCTTCATTACCAATGATAATGCCGCCAGTAGGAAAATCAGGACCAGGTATAAACCCTAGCAAGTCTTCGATAGTCACATCATCGAGGTTGTCATAATGGTCGATCAGGTAGATTAAGGCAGTTGATAGCTCTCTGATATTGTGAGGCGGTATATTGGTAGCCATTCCCACTGCGATTCCTTGAGAACCATTCAATAACATGCTTGGGAGTCGGGAAGGCAAGACAGATGGTTCCTGGAGTGAACCATCGAAATTTTCAAAAAAGTCTACAGTGTTCTTATCGATATCCGTGAGCATCTCTTCAGCCAAACGACCCAGGCGAGCCTCTGTGTATCGCATGGCTGCCGGGGAGTCGCCATCAATAGAGCCAAAGTTGCCCTGACCATCTACCATAGGGTATCTTAGAGAAAAATCTTGTGCCATTCTAGCCATGGCTTCGTATACAGCAGAATCGCCATGGGGATGGTATTTCCCTAAAACTTCACCCACAATACGAGCCGATTTTTTATAAGATCCAGTGGCTCGAATACCCATATCATACATTGCAAAGAGAATACGCCGGTGGACGGGTTTAAGGCCATCCCGTGCATCTGGGAGAGCGCGAGCCACGATAGTACTCATCGCGTAATCGAGATAAGCCGAACGCATTTGATCATCAATATCAACGGATTGAACGCTACCAATCTCCATAAAACAATTCCTTCGTTTTTCTATCCAAGCGTTAAAAAATGTGTTCGCTGAAGTGCGGACACGTCAATAATTATACACCCTTTCCCTTAAACGAATGTGAGCGACCTTATTACAGGTCGCTCACAAAAATAGAAAATTAGGGGTGTAAAGGGGCTTGCTTTGAAATTTTTGATTAATCCTATTAAATTTTTAGTTTCATGCAAATCCGGGATTGTTTTGGTAGAGAAGCGAACCACCCAGATAAGGCAATTTGAAATCCACCAGGCTTAAATCCAAACTTATGGAGAAGATAATTTAGGCTTCTCCCCTCAAATATTTGTCAATACCAATGGCAGCTTTACGTCCAGCAACACAGGCAGTAACTACCAAATCAGGTCCTTTCGTCGCATCGCCACCCGCATAAACACCAGGTCGGGAAGTAGCGCCAGTATCCTGGTCTATTGAAATCAAGCCCCACTTATGGGTCTCAAGACCCGGTGTGGTCTTTCCTATCGTTGGATCAGGCCAATATCCAATTCCTTTTACCACGGTATCTGCTTCAATGATAAATTCAGAGCCTTCGATGGGTACTGGTCGCCGTCTTCCAGACTGATCGGGCTCACCAAGTTCCATCTGGATACACTCTACCCCGCTAACGCGACCGCACTCTCCTTCGATGAAACGAACCGGCTGGGTAAGGAATTTATAAGTTGCCCCTTCTTCACGAGCAAGTTCTCTATCTTTATAGCTTCCGGGCATTTCAGTTTCAGTGCGTCGATAGACACAGGTAACCGTTTCAGCTCCCAGACGAAGGGATGACCTTAATGCGTCGGAGGCTGTATCGCCACCGCCAATGATGACCACATTATTGCCCAGATCCGGTTTTGAATCCACACCTTCGGGAAGATAATTCTCCTGTACATTGGCTCGAATTAAGAAATCTGTGGCTTCATAAACACCTGCTAAATCTTCACCAGGTATCTCCATCCGCGCGTCCACACCAGTACCGGCTCCAACAAAAACTGCGCTAAAACCTTCTTCGAAGAGATCATCTATGGTTTTATCCTTGCCAATATAAGTATTGAATACAAAATTTATGCCGGCTTTTTGATAGTCTTCTATTCGGCTGAAGACAATATCCTTGGGAAGTTTAAAGTTAGGAATGCCATAGGTTAATAAACCACCTGCAGCGGGTTTGGCTTCAAAGATTGTTACTGTGTGACCCTTTTGGGTTAATACATCTGCGCAAGATAGACCAGCGGGACCCGAGCCGATAATGGCAACTTTTTTCCCGGTCGGTTCGCCGACTGGGATGGAAGAGTCTCCGTAATTGCGTTGATAATCTGCTACAAAGGCTTCCAATGCGCCACAGAGAACAGGTTCTTCATTTTCCTTTATCAGCACACAGGATCCTTCGCAGACCTGGTTATGAGGGCAAACCCGGCCACATATTTCTGGTAAAGAACTTGTCTTACGGTATAGAGCTGCCGCACCGAAAAAGTCCCCTTGCTCGATTAACCACATTGCTGAGGGAATATCATTGTGTAGAGGACAAGCAACAACACATGCCGCGGGGTCAGGACAGTGAATACACTTTGATGCCTGTACCTGGATACATTCGACACCGATAGGTATGGTGATATCATCAAAATCGGTTACTCTTTCTTCAGGAGGGCGTAATTCTATCTTTTCACATATTTTAATCGCTCGTCCTTTCCGATCGATTTCTAATGTCTCACTTGGAACAGCTTGGGGCATGATAACCTCCACGTAAATTAAAATTTCTTTCTAACTTTTCCGGATATGAAATATTGCCTTTTTCATTTTTATATTGAAGCAACACCGCTGTTCCAATTTAAAAATGATATGTAAACGTTACCCAGGTCTTCCATTAATAAGTTATAAAAGTAAAAAAGATCTTTTCTAAGCATTATTCAAGGCCGAAAAGAATTTTACTGGTATTCAATTATAGCCCAGTTCAATAAAGTTGATCGTTCTATTATGCTGTTCCAGATGTCACACTTATGGGTGATTATTGTCACAATCTCTAAATATTTCTTGGATAATTTAGCGCCCGTTAGCAGGTATTAATCCGAATCTAATGTATAGCTGTTAAAATATAAAATAATAAGCTATCATCTGAATACGAGAAAACAGAAAATAATTCTCCTTGACAGTGGTATGATCTGGCATATAATTCACCTTCTTAGTTAGAATAACTAACGATTTATGCCGATTATATGAAAATAACAGCCGAAGCAAGATTTCTAGATGTACTAAAGCGTCTTAGTGCATTACCACTTTTTCACCTACCAGAGGAAATTAATCTGACTAGACCAGCAATCACGTTGATTTCTTGGGTTGATACTTTTCCAGGATCTGGTGTGGTCGGTATTGCTAGTGGATTAGGATTATCCGCTCCAACCATTAGTGTTGGCATCCGCCGCCTTGTCAAAGATGGTTGGTTAGAGCGTCGTAGAGACCATAACGACGGTCGTTCGTTGCTAATTTTTCTAACCCCAAAAGGGTGCTTATTGATGGACCGTTTACGAGCACATCAAAAAAAGGTGTCCAAGGTGTTTTTGTCTGCTTTGGACCAAGGCGAACAGGACCTTTTATTGGATATATTAGAAAATGCCTTAGAATCGATCGATGAATTTATTGGAAATGAACAATGATCGATAATTCTAAGAATAATGTGTTCGTTATTCAATAAATGTGGTATATAACGCTCGAGAGAAAGTCTGAAGAAATACTGCAAACTTTCTGGAATTTTACTGGATATGCTCTGAATAATGTAAAAGCGAACAAATGGAGTTTTTATCTAGATCAATAGAATGAGAACATGCGTATGAGAAAAGCATTTATTATCTTAGGTATAATCTTGCTGGTTTTTATCCTATCTGCTTTGATTGGTCTTGTCCTGGTTGAGGGACAAGCCAACGAATACAGCAGCTATGAGACAGAACTAATCGAGAGGGGTACCTTAACCACCGTTGTAGAAGCTGATGGTATTGTTCAATCTAACCAGAGTGCCATTCTATTTTGGAAAATCCCGGGGGAGGTCGCAGAGGTGTTGGTTAAAACAGGTGACCGTGTGACAGAGGGAGATATCCTGGCAAGACTAAAATCCGACTCACTACCAGCATATATTGTTGCAGCACAAGCTGAACAGATATCTGCGGAAAGGGCACTGGATGATTTGCTTATATCTACTAGATACCAGGCCGAGGCATTAAAGGCGGTAAATGATGCCCAACTCGCGTTGGATGATGCGCTTCATCCTGAAATAATCCAAGCCGAAACTTTGGTGAACCTTGCCAAAGCACAAGAAGCGCTTAAATTAGCAGAACATAATTATCAAGTGGTAACAGCGCCTACTACACAAGCCGAGATCAACGCGGCATATTCAAACCTGTTATTAGCTGAGGATAAAATCGCTAAAACAGAAGCAGCCATTGAAGATGCGAACAACAAGGATCTTAGGGCGGTTGCCAATTCAGGTGTCTTGGAAGAAGCAGATATCGAAAATATGAGAAGTGACATTAAGGAAATACTCAAAAAGCTGGAGTTTCTTTTAATCCAAAATAGGGTAGCTTATCAAAAATCCTTGGAAACTTACAACAATTTACTTCTCCCAACCGATCCAGTTGATATTGCGGAAGCTGAGTCAGAACTTGCTTTTGCTACCGCAAACCTGGATGATGCCCAACGCCAGTGGGAACGCGTTAAGGATGGTTACAGCTCGGCTGAAATTGCTGTTTTGGAGGCTGAACTCAATGATGCCATTAGGGAATACGAGCGAGTCAAGGATGGCCCCGATCCCGACGACATCACTGAACTCGAAGCTCGAATTACGGCAGCAAAGGCAGCCATTGCTCAACAGAATATTGTTGCCCCGTTCGATGGTACAATTACCCGCGTCTTTACCCAAGATCACGATATCGTGAATTTAGGCACGATTGCAATCCAGTTAGACGACATTTCCATACTTTCAATAATCGCATCGATTTCTGAAGTGGATGTAAACCGTATATATATTGGAGATGATGTGATTTTATCGTTTGAGGCCATTCCTGCCTATGAGTATTTAGGAAAAGTGAGTGAGATTCCTTCTGTTGGCACCAGGTATTTAGGTACGACCAATTTCCGCATCAAAGTTGAAATTGTAGACCCGGATGATCGAATCAAATCAGGGATGACCGCATCGGCCCAAATTGTCGTTGATGAGTTGGATGATGTGATAAAGATTCCAGGAAGAGCAATTCGTAGTTTAAATGACCAACTGGTATTATATAAGCTGATTGAAAAGGGCAGATACCAACTGCCGTCTCTTGGTTTGGGAGAAGAAAGTAACCCCGAAAATCGTTCTTTTCTTGGAATGCACGAGACAATCAGGTACGAGATTCAGCCAGTCACGATTACCCTGGGTACAACCTCAGGCGCCTATAGTGAGATTCTTGCTGGAGATGTACTACCTGGAGATGTTATCATCTTGAACCCTCTAGATCAAGAATAAAATTTGCACATTTTGCTAAACCTAATTGGAGAAGAAATATGAAAAGAGTGATCATAATTGTCGTTGTCGTTGCCGTTATTTTAGGAGCAATTCTCATATGGCGACAAGTTAACGCTCAAAAGAGCCAGGAAGAATTGCTGTCGGGATTGCAAACCGTTGCCGCTGAACGCGGTTCTCTAATCTCTACCATTGGCGCAACGGGGGTTGTTCGGTCTAACCAAACTGCCACCTTGAATTGGCAAACTTCAGGAACAGTTGACCAGGTGTTTGTGAGAGAGGGCGAACAGGTAATAGCTGGTCAGGTCATTGCGAACTTAGAGCAGACATCTTTACCTCAAAGTGTTATCCTGGCACAGGCAGACCTGGTTACAGCCGAACAAGACTTAGAAAACTTGTTGAATTCTGAGCTCCAGCAAGCAATTGCATTACAAGCAGTTGATGAGGCGCAAAAAGCACTAGATGACATCAACAATCCAGACTTACAACAAGCCCTCGCCCTCCAGGCGATTGCAGATGCACAGAAAGCGGTTAATCTTGCTAATACAGCTTACCTGAATGTAAAAGGTTCAGCTAGCCAAACAGACATAGATGCAGCAGAAGCTCAAGCAGAAATAGCTCGGGCTGAGCTTGAATCAGCACAGGACCGTTATGCCCCATATGCCGATAAGCCTGAAACAAACCTGACCCGAGCAAATTTATTGAGTCAGGTTGCTCAAGCTCAACAGAAATATGATATGGCTGTACGTAATTACAATGGATTGATCGCCTCAGCTTCTGATACAGATATTGCCATTGCGGAGGCAAACTTGGCTACAGCCAAAGCGCAACTGCTGGATGCCGAACGTCAATATGAGCGAATTAAGGATGGTCCCAATGCTGCTGACGTAGCTTTGCTTGAAGCAAGACTAAAGGATGCACAACGAGAATGGGAACGGATAAAAGATGGTCCTGACCCTAAAGATATCGCCGTTGCCCAAGCCCGAGTAGATGCAGCAAAAGCTACCCTAAACCAAAAGCAAATTACGGCGCCTTTTAATGGCGTGGTGACATTGGTTGAATGTAAATATGGTGATCAGGTTTCTCCTGGAACACCAGCCTTTCGTATCGATGACTTGTCACACTTATTGGTTGATTTGGATGTCTCTGAAATTGATGTCAATCGAACTTCGATGGGACAAAGCGTCAATATGACCTTCGATGCTATTCAAGGCAGGGAATACACCGGAAAAATCAGGGAGGTTTCCCTGGTCGGTACCCAAACGGAAGGAATCGTCAACTTTGGCGTAACGATTGAGCTCACCGATGCGGATGAACAGGTACGACCAGGAATGACCTCTGTTGTTAATATCGTTGTTGGGGAGCTTGATGATGTCTTGTTAGTAGCGAATCGGGCTGTGCGTGTTGTGAATAATGCTCGCGTTGTGTATATCTTACTGGATAATGGTCAATTAGAGCAGGTAGAAATCACCCTTGGAGCATCTTCTGATGTATACAGTGAAGTGGCTGCTGGGGACATTGAAGTTGGAGACCTGATCGTACTTAATCCACCATCTTCCGTCTTGGAAGATATGGGATTAGGAACAGGACAAGGGTTATTTTCTCGTGGCGGCGGGATGATGCCATGACCGGGAGTGTGGAATGACAGAATGGGTAGTTGAAGCAAAAAATATTACCAAAGTATACGAAATGGGCGATGTTCAGGTATATGCCTTGCGCGGTCTGTCAATTAAGATCGGTAAAGGGGAGATCATTGCCATCATGGGACCATCGGGATCTGGAAAATCTACTCTCATGAATATCTTAGGATGTCTAGACCGTCCGACTTCCGGGGAATACTTTCTGGATGGTGAGAGTGTTGCTAGCTTGAATGATGATCAATTGGCCCGAATCCGAAACCAGAAAGTAGGCTTTGTCTTTCAGAGTTTCAACCTTTTACCGCGTGCATCGGCACTTTCAAATGTGGAATTGCCTTTGCGATATGCAGAAGATGGACAAAATCGACGTCAAAAGGCGATGGAAGCTTTGGAGGCGGTAGGACTAGGGGATCGGATCAACCATCGCCCCAGTGAACTTTCTGGAGGACAACAGCAAAGGGTAGCAATTGCTCGAGCTCTAGTCAATGAACCATCGATCATCATGGCTGACGAACCCACTGGCAACCTTGATACCAAATCGGGTGACGAATTAATGGAAGTTTTACTCAGATTAAACCGTGAACGCGGTACAACCTTAATTGTCGTTACTCATGACCCAGAGATTGCAGCTTACACAAAGCGGATGGTCTTCATTCGTGATGGCGTAATTGCAGATATGGAGTAATCGGATATGAATCTGTTCCAATCATTTATTGAGGCTGTAGAAAGCCTTGCTTCCAACAAGTTGCGTTCCATCTTGACGATTCTGGGAATCGTAATTGGTGTCGGCGCAGTTATTGCCATGCTTGCGATCGGTACCGGCGCAGAAAACTCCATAACTGGCGAAATCCAGGGGATCGGTTCAAACCTGATCTTTATTTTCCGAGGTGGTTCGGAAGAAATTCGCAATCCAGCATATTTGACTCTAGGTGATGCAGAAGCATTATCTGATCCATTTGCGGCTCCTTCGATTGTTGGCGTTTCACCTGCCATGCAAGGTAGCACCGAAGTCAGTTTCGCTGGTGTCAGTAAGGTCACCACTGTTTTTGGGGTGACACCTGCGTATCAAAGTGTGCGGAATTATAACGTTCAGGAAGGCGAATTCATCAATGAAGCTCATATGTTGGGATATTCTGCCGTGGTTATACTTGGGGTGGATGTCGCCGAGGCGCTTTTTGGGCGTGTTGCTGGACTGATCGGCGAAACAGTGAGGATTGAAGGTCAACCATTTAGAGTTATTGGGGTGTTGGAAAAGAAAGGTGGAGGCTCTTTCGGCAGTCAAGATGACATGGTCTTAGTACCATTGACTACAGCTCAAACCCGCCTTTTAAAAAGACGTTCCCCAGATGTTGTCGATATCATTTTAGTGCAGGCGATCAGCGCTGAAGATGTTCCCCAGGCAATGGATGAGGTGGGTCAAATCTTGAGAACCAGGCACCGGAATGAATTAGGAGAAGATGACTTTACTTTATTCAGCCAGCAGGATTTCCTTGACCTTGCCGAATCTATTACGGGTATTCTCACCATCTTTTTAGGTGGTGTGGCAGCGATTTCCCTGCTGGTAGGGGGCATTGGCATAATGAACATCATGCTGGTATCGGTAATTGAACGGACGCGTGAAATTGGTTTGAGAAAAGCTCTAGGAGCGCGTAGAATCGATATCCTTACCCAATTTTTGACTGAGTCATCTCTTCTTAGTCTCCTGGGTGGGGTGCTGGGTATTATCCTTGGTTGGTCGATTTCTATGATTGTCAGCCAGATCGCAGCGGCGAGTAATGCGTTTATTGTACCGGTAATACGCCTAAACGATGTCCTTTTGGCTACCATTTTCTCAGCGGCTGTCGGTCTCTTCTTTGGTTTATATCCGGCCAACAGAGCTGCCAGCCTGGAACCAGTTGAAGCCTTACGTTACGAGTAGTCGAAACCGACCCTTTTAAAACAAAACGAGGCTATCTTCATGAGGAGATAGCCTCGTTATTTGTTTATTCATCATTCATCAAGAAATATCCAAAAGGGAAATATCATATGAACAGGAGAGAAATAACTCCCCTTTAAAACACAGGCAGCCATTATTTAAATGGCTGCCCGGCGCGCTGCGACATCGATTATTAAAAACTACAGGAGCGATGTCGCAGCGCTGAGTTGGTGACTTATATTACTCATACGACATCGCCTCCTTTCATTTAGGATGGCAACATAAGGTTATTTCTACCCATGTTAAGGTGTTTAAAGTATGTCACAAAATCTATAATCCGTCAATAATAGTTTTTCTGGATTATATTTCTAAGGAAGTGGCTTTACGGGGCAACGCCTATATGCCGTCGAGACTTCCTGATATGGGAATCAAGCATCATGAAACACTAGGACGAATACCACTATACAACTGGATGATTTCGCATTATTAGTCGTGCTTCCAATTATTTTTTTGATCGATTCGACGTTTTTTATACTCATAACGTATCCATGCTGACGGATTCTAAATACTGGCGATGGATATATAAATTTGAGTGTCCCCTTTTCCCTACCTGTTCGATGATTCCCAGCGCGCGCAAACAGTAGGCTGCCCTTTGGGCTAAGCGGCGCGGTTCCCCCATCGCCTCGGCGAATTCTAGCGTAGTGAATTGTTTGGGGAGATCATCTGGGACCAAGCGCAGGAGAGAATCTGGTCCATGAAAATGGTGTCGTTCTAGCACCTGCAATAAAAATCTTTCTTCGGTTGTCCAACCCCGGTTCCGCCATCTCCGTTTACCTACATAGCGACGCACTTCTTCTTCCTGGATCATTAGCAACTCAAGGGAGAAATTTGGTTGGTGAAAGATCTCCGGAAATGTCACCAGTTCATTAAAGATTTCTGTCAGTTGACTTTTTTTAGGTGACTTCCGCCTGGTTGGTTGTGTTAATGAGCCTGAGGGGAGTTTGACGATCCATTTTTCACTGGCGATGGGGTAGACTAGTTGTAATGGATGCCGAGAAATAAGGTCGATTATTTTTGGTTTTATCGATGCGAAATTCCCGGTTTGGATCTCGATCAGGATATCTTCGCGAACGATGTCTATAATATAGCCATCGACTTCAACCTCAAAACAATCACCCGGTTGAGCCAGGTATATTTTCAGTGCAGCATGAAGCGATTTTTCGTTAAGAGTACCAATATTGGAAACAGTCATCCTTCCCTTTCAGGCTGTTATATTTAGGCGGTTAAGGCACGTACCTTGGCCTGGGATCCGAGTAGGGCGGTGTGGTATTTCGCTTGTATTCCTGTACTTTCCGTTCATATTCTTCTCTCATCAGCGGTGAGGAGACGATGAAATCAGCTGATGATCGGTTGGTTGCAATGGGAATATTCCATACCTGGGCAACTCGCAGCAGAGCTTTGACGTCGGGGTCGTGGGGTTGCGGTTCTAGTGGATCCCAGAAGAAGATTAACACATTCACTTCTCCTTCAGCGATCAATGCGCCGAGCTGCTGGTCACCTCCGATGGGACCGCTTAACAATTTTTTAATAGGCAGGTTGAGTTTTTCTTCGATAACATTCCCGGTCGTACCAGTAGCATAAAGGTCGTGCTGAGACAGGGTTCCCCGGTTGTAATGTGCCCATTCCAGTAGGTCATCTTTCATATTGTCATGGGCTACCAATGCAATATGTTTCTTTTGTGGAATTGAAATCTTGTAGTAGGACATATCCACCTCAATATTTTTGGTTCCATGGATGATTTCCATCATAACCGTTATATTAATGAGCTTGGATGGAATTCGTCGAAATAGAAAATCCCAGGAGTTGTTGTGTTCGAGGAATATTAATTGGTATAAGAGAAGGTAAATATCCTATCTGGAAGTCCTTCTTTTTTTTCGCTCTTTTCCACGATAGCTAGGTGCGGAAATAGCACAGATCACACTTAAACGCCGGTCCATCATTCGGCTACGCAGGCGTTCATCCATCTCGTCCCTGAGTTCTGGGGTGGTTATAACAGTGGGAAGTTCGGCATTGTAGCGATAATTAAATAGCTGGTACAATTTCTCTCTCGTCCAGGGGGTCATGTTTTGGGTACCTAAGTCATCGAGGATAAGTAAGGGTGTAT